>NZ_CP026604.1:1887681-2202294 GCF_003063625.1 Saccharobesus litoralis
GTATTAAGTAGTACTTAGGATTTGGACAAAATCGTTTTAACAAGGCGCAAATAGCTAAGGCTATTGCGGCAAACTGCAATATATCAACAATTAAGAATTCACTTAGCGGGCTATAACCGCCCAGTTGCTCATGGCTAACCAATCCAAGTTGTAAGGAAAGCCACATGGGAATAGTCCCCCTGGTTAAATTAAGCAGGTAGCCAAGTAAAAATAGTAATGCAGCTCTTTGTAAACTAACGGTTAATTTAGGACTTTTAGTGTAGGCAACAAATAACCCCATTATAAAGACGAATATTGGTGCTGCAGGCCATTCACCTAAGCGTTCAATAATAAATCCAAAGGTCGTATCACGCACTTGGGGTTGGCTATAAAAGTGTAATACATGGATCAGCACCATAAATAAAATAGCTAAGCCGCGTGCAAAGTCGAATGCCAAAATACGACGCGTTTGGTTAGTGTTTGTTTTCAGTGTGTTTGTCATGAGGTGCTCAGTAATAAGATTCGTGTTAAATAATCGTATTAAGCCTTATGGTATTACAAATTAACGAAAAAATAAATGCTAATGATTATCATTTGGGTTTATGGGTGGGATTTTGCTTTCGAGCCATTAGTACCATTTCCAGAAAGAAATGTTCAGTTGAAAGTACCGAGGTAGTAAGAAAAATCAAATTAATGTAGAAGGTCGCCGTATGCAGTTCCAGACGCTTAACCGCATTCCCTACATCCAGGTCGAAATTTATTTCGACAATAGCAGCAGAGCTGCTACAAGCTTGGTTTGTAGATCGAAGCTGTGTTTGGTCAAGGGCTTTAAATACGACGCATAGGGTTTTGTTCCCGACAAATCCTAAGCGCCTGCTATCCTGTAGGCACCAAAAGTAGGCGCTTTAAGCGAGCGTCGTTCCTACAAAAAATAGTTAGCCTTGTTTCAACTAATCAAAATTAGTCAGGCTGTAAGGGAAATAATCTTAACAGTCAGGGCGTTGTTAGTGTTTACTGTTGATTAACGGCAAGTTTTTGAAGTGATCACATTGACCAGTTTTCTATACTGTATAAATACCAACAATCCATTTTTTTGAAGTGGTATTCGACTAGGTGACCTGTATTGGGTTTTGTTACAACAAATGTAAAAGTGTTTGTTTGCGATTTATGACGGGTATCCAGACCTCTTATTGCGCTGGGGCTTAACATAATTTGTAACGTATCATCCCAGTCGTGCTTTTTAGTTGTAATATCTAAAGGATCAGGGTTTCCAGTAGGATCAACATACAAGTATTGTAGTGGAAATATCGTATATTTTTCTTGAAGTTGTTTTGAGTGGAAAAATGCTTGCGTGTATTGCTCAAAGTTGTCGTAACTACATAAGTTGACCACGTCATCATTTATTTTATTGCTTGTCGCGCCAAATGAAATAAAGGCTATCAATAAAAGTAAAATGTGAGTGGGCTTTATATACATTGTAATTTCATCCTGAATTTTATATTTAGTCTTTCTGCATTATGGTTACGACAGGATTATCCAAGCGTATTTGCGGCTTGGCAACGGAAAAGCCAGCGGCATGAAAATGCCCGCCACCGCCAAATAACTTGGCTATTGCTGATACATCGATCCCACCTTCGGCACTGCGTAATGAGTAAATGCGCTTATCTGCGGTATCAACATACAAAGCGGCAAAAGGATGACCTTCAGCGAGCTCGTTACCTAATTCACTGATAAGGTGATTCGTATTTAGGCAAGGGACTAAATAACCCGCTATGGTTACCTGTTCAATATCCTGTGCCAATATTTGCCTTATTTGCGCTTGTTGATATTGCAGAATAATTTTGCCTTGTTCGATAACCTGATTGGTTTGTTGATTGTCGAGCAAAGCCGCCCAAATATTAAAGTCCATTGGTTTAGCTTGTAATGCGGCAGAGTATGCTTGGCTTGAGGGTAACTGCCAATGCCACAAATCTTTATCTTGAATGTAGCGGATGAGATCAGGAATTGGCCTATCTTTAAAAAAATACTGCCATGTCATCATGGCGCCAGAGCGTGTCATGTCGAATTGGCAGAAATCTAACCCTTGTAAATCGGCTTGCGCTGTTTTGTGATGGTCCAACACAAGTAGGGAGTTGGCTTGTTTATGCATGGCAAGCAATGTTTGTCGAGGGTAGGCAAAATCGACAATATAAATATTTTTTCCGCTGACATCGGGTGGGGGATCTCCATGAAACGCAGCTATAAATTCACAGAGCTGATTGAGTTGCTCAAGATAGGTTTTAACGGCTAATGCCGCACCAAAACCGTCGGCACAGTTTTTATGGTAGATACACAAATTAGCCATGTTAGTTTCCTTGTGCTCGCGACAATTAACTCATTATAGGCTTTGTGTTGCATATTTGTCGAAACGATAAAGCCCAGCTTGGCTGGGCTTATCGCTACTAACGTTCAACGCTGCTTGACAGTGAACTCATTTTACTCATGGTCTACCCAAAAATCATAAACAACTACTTCACCATAGTTGTCCGGATGATTGGTATAGCTACCCTCTTTGTCGCTATTACTTTGTGTATAGTTACCTATTTTGAAGTAAGCGTCGCCGTAGCTGCGATCCATAACATAATCATTTGAGCCATCTTTAACTAAATATTGGTCGGCATTACCTGCAGCATATGCGCTGTTTAAATTACCGTCTTCGCTATAGTAAACATAGTGTTTGCCGTTTATAACCTCAAACATAATTTCATGAACTGTGCCTAAGCTATAGTTGGTTTTTATCGTTAAGTCGTCACGTAATTGACCCCCGTTAAAGCTTAAGAATAAGTGTGAACCTTCTAAGCGAAGTACTAAAGCATCGTCAATGCCTTCACTCTTATTGCCGTGGATTTGAGTCGCCACGATATGATCTTTTACGATAGGCAAATGAGTAATAGCTTGTTTTGCATAAACCACATGCTTGCCCGATGTTGTCCAATAAATATCTGAGCTACCATCGGCTGTGCGCTCTCTTAATTCAGATCGAATATAGGTTGAGTTTTCAGTTGGCGCGTTATCATCATTAATTGGCGCATAAAAAACGATACCATCACCTGTTTCGTTTACGTAAAAGTACTCGCTAGTTACTTGGTATAACTGTTTAATTTCTACGGGATCACCGTCGCTATCAGCAATAGGGTAAGTGATCTTCCATTGGTTATAGTTATCCATTAGATCAGAAGGGTATTCGGCAATAGGACCACACGGATTACATTCGGCTTCTGAGCCATATAATTTTACTTCAGTGATGTTCATCCAATTGCTACCCGCACTGTTTGATTGTGCTTTAACGCGCACTTGCTGGGCAGTAATGTCGTCAATATTATAACGTTCAATATCAGTCGTATTACCTGAGCTTACGCTGTCATGTACCTTGGTCCAAGTGCCGCTTGTACCTGGGCGAGCATAAATTTCAAATGTATGCGTGCGAGAATCACCTTGACCCCATGCAACCCCAACTTCTTTTACTGATTTGGCTTCTGCTAGTTCTAAGGTTAAATTAACCGCAGAACCACCCGCTTCAGCGGCCCAACGTGATGCCCACGCAGTGCTGTTATCTATTGCATTGGCTGGCGGGTAACTCGAGTGGCTTGTTCCGTCATCAAATGCGCGGTCGACAGTCAGCTCACCATCTTCTTGGCTACCTGCGCCGTATATTTCCACTTCTTTGATGTTGGTCCAGCTTGTTCCTGCACTGTTTTCAAATGTTTTAATTCGCACTTGTTGTGCTTCGATGTCATCAATATCATACACTTCAATACTGGCACTCAAGCCGCTAGATACGCTATCGTAGACCTTAGTCCATGAGCCACTAGTCGCTGCGCGAGCCCAAATTTCAAAAGTATGGGTTTGATCGCCGCCTTTCCCCCATGAAACACCGACTTCTGTTACGGTTTGTACCGAACCTAGGTTAAGTTGCAGGTTAACAGGTGAACCAGATGCCGCCCAACGTGACGCCCATGCTAGGCTGCCATCAATGACATTAGACGCTGGGTAGCTAGCATGGCTACCTCCCCAATCTTCTGCACTTTCAATATTGAGTGTCGCTGCGTTTGCTACCGATGTTGTTAAAGCCAATGCGGCAAAGCCGAATGCTTTTATTTTATCCATGTTACGTTTCCTAATTATGTTTTGAAATTGTGTGGTATGAATCACTAACAAATAAAGGTGTTACATCTTTCCTTATGATTGGTAATTCCAATTTTGTTATTTGTTAGGCGATTCGTTATGAACAATAAGCTAATTTTTTACTTAATAGAAACAATACCTTTACACTTTGTAATTATCTTTTATTGCAAAAAGAGATAAAGATTAAAGTGAAAAATGATTGACTTTTTCGTAAGGGGTTATCTTTGTGGCTTTTTTTGTATATGAAATCAGATTCATATGTGGCTTTCGGAGGATCGTAATATTAAAAATATAACACCAAGTTAATTATTGTAAGTGAATGTGTATTGTTATACCTATTTTAAAATTGGTAACTTTATTGTTCCTTGGTATCATGGTTTTTCAAATGCAATTTTAATTTTTCATCTAATAAATAATAATGTTGAATTAAATTGGTAATATAGGTTGGGTGTTATTTTAACTATTGACATGAAGTTAGTTAAAAGGATAATAATAATAATTCTCAGTATCACTATTGTATCGTTAATTAGGGTTTACACGTAAAATAGCGTAGTAAGCTACTAGTCATTTTTAATCGCTCTAGGTGTTTTTGTGTTTGCTCAGCCAATTAATTCGGGTGCTTGTCGCATTTTAATCGTTGAAGATGATCAACAACTCAATCAGCAACTGTCAGAGTTAATATCGGCTGCTGGTTATCAAGTAGATAGGTGCTTTGATGGAGAGCAAGGGCTGGTTTCTGCTGCAAAACAAACTTATGATTTAGTGTTGCTAGATGTGATGTTACCCAAGCGCGATGGGCTAAGTGTATTGTCTATATTGCGTAAAACCAGTCAAATTCCTGTGATTATGTTAACCGCCAAAGGCGCTGAAGAAGAACGCATTGCTGGCTTAAGTCAAGGGGCGGATGATTATGTTGCCAAACCTTTTAGTCGTACCGAGTTGATTTTACGCATAGAGGCGATCCTGCGGCGCTCATATTTGGCGCAAAGCGCTAGTCCGGGGCAAAGTTCAAATCCGTTAAATTCGTCTGTTACACCCCATTTACTAGCAGTGGATGAGTTGCAGATTAATCGCGAATTACAAACTATTACTGTGGGTGAACAGGCGCTGGAATTAACTCATATTCAATACCGTTTGCTAACCGAATTGGTTCAACATAAAGGCGAAGTACTCTCTAAAGCCTATCTTTATCAACGCGTGCTTCGTAAAACATTGGGCGCGCACGATCGTAGCCTTGATATGCACTTAAGCCGAGTGCGCCGTAAATTAAGCGCCGCGGGCTGGCGCGGTGAGCGGTTAGAAACTGTGCATGGTAAAGGCTATTGTCTAGTATAAAGATGAGTATGACACGTCGCTTGTTTTGGAAACTTTGCTTAATTATTGCCACCGGGGTAGTGGCATTTTTTTATTGTTTGAACCTAGTTGCGTTAAAAACAGAAGAAGAAATGAGCATGTTGGCGCTTGATGATCGTGAGCAAATTAAAGCGTGGGGTAAGCAAGCAGAGCATTTATATAATACAGGAGATTTAGCGGCTGTTGAATTATGGTTGGCCGAATTACAGGCCAAAGAAAACACCTGGGCGTCGATAGCATCTTATCAGTTTTCTCGGGTTGCCGGTGGGCAGTTGCAAGATAAATACCCAGAACGTTTGTACTTGGGGCGCAGTGTAGATTGGAAAATTCACCTCTATTTTACCGAGAACCCAATTATGGCGGTGCCATTTGTTCAAGGTCGTAAGAGTTTTTTAATTCAATTGCCTGATAGTATGCGTCCCGGTTCGTATTGGCAAACCGTACGCATTTTTTTGCAGATTATCATTCCTATGCTGTTATTAGGCCTGCTGTCGTGGATTTTGTATCGTCATATTATGAACCCGTTACGAGAACTTGAGCTTGCAACACGTGAATTCACCAAAGGTAATTTCGATATCCGTGTACGGAAAACGATTGGTAAGCGAAATGATGAAATAACCGAGTTAGCCGCTACTTTTGATCGTATGGCTGAACGTATTGGCGATTTAATTATTAGCCAGCGTCAATTGATTGCGGATTTATCGCATGAACTGCGCACCCCGCTTACTCGGTTAGATATAGCAGTACAAACCATACAATCAGAACAAAACGTTGCGCAAAACTTGGCTCGCGTTGAACGTGAATCCAGTTTGATCCGTAAGTTAGTTGACGACACGTTAACCTTAGCTTGGTTGGAAAATGAAAGGCCTAGCTTAACTAATGAATCGTTGGATTTGGTTGATCTTATTGATGTAATTACCGAGGATGCTCGCTTTGAATATCCCGATAAAAACCTCAAGCTTGTTACGCCAAATAGCGCGATATTGCAAAAAAGTAGTCATCGCGCGCTTGGCCAAGCAATAGAGAATATATTGCGTAATGCATTGCGCTATACCGCCATTGAAGGAACAGTTGAGGTTATCTTAAGGCAACAAGAGCAACACTTTTGTTTGTTGATTAATGATCAAGGGCCGGGCGTTCCGGAACCCTTGCTTGAATCGATTTTCTTACCGTTCTTCCGAGTTGATAAATCTCGCTGTCATGACCCGAATAGTTTTGGTTTAGGGCTAGCGTTAGCTAAACGACAACTAAGTGCCGTGGGGGCTAGCGTTCATGCTATGAATCGAGCTGCAGGCGGACTAGCAATGCGCATTATTATTCCTAAGTAAATATTCCAGACGCTTCACGGCCTATTCAACCATCCATGTAGATACAAGCTCTAAATCTATTCTGACAATAGCGGCGTAGCGGCAGCTACTCATCAAAATGCAACAGCAAGAGTATAGTTAAAGCGCATTGAGCGAAAAGTGATAGCAACCCCATGCTAAAGTCTGGTCGATATGTTTATATTAGCTTGGTGGCTATTCGTAACAAAATTTTGTCATATGTAACAATTGCAAATTTTCTGTCCTTTTATTTGTAAATAAGAATAATTCTCACTATCAAAATGAGATAGCAATACAAACAATGGGACAGTTCATGTCATTAACAACTAAAACCAATAAATTAGCCGCGTTGCCTTTGGCCATTACAGCGGCGCTAACAACGCCAGTGTTAGCAGACAACACAGAACAAGAAAGCAGCGTAGAAAAAATTCAAATTGTCGGTAAAACATCAAATACCGAAATTACGGTTGAGCAACTAGAAAACTACATCGCTAACGATTTAGAAGATATTTTTCGTCATGTGCCTTCGGTGACTATCGGTGGCTCTTTAGGTGTAGCGCAAAAAATGTTTGTGCGAGGGGTTGAAGACACCTTACTTAATGTCACCGTGGATGGCGCTCCGCAAGCCAGTACCTTGTTTCATCATACCGGTCGATTATCAATAGAACCTGAATTATTACGCAGTGTTGAAGTGCAAGCTGGCGCGGGTGAAGCAACCGCCGGAGCCGGTTCTATTGGCGGTGCTATTCGTTTTAAAACGAAAAGCGCAGATGATTTACTCGAAGCAGAACAAACCTTTGGTGGTTTAGTTAAAGCTGGCTATTTTACTAATGGTGGTCAAAAACAAAGCCTTTCGTTATATGGCAAAGTGGCTGATAAAGTAGGCATCTTAGGTTCATTTGTTAAAGCCAAACGAGATAACATTGAAGATGGTGATGGCAATACGATCCCAGGCACTGAATCGGACCAATCACTGGCGTTTATTAAGTTCAATGCACAAGTCGCTGATAATCAAGAACTTACCTTAAGTTATGAAAACCGTGAAGAAGACGGTGAGTTTCCGAAGCAAACCAATTGGAACCCATTAGCAACAACTGCGTTTACCCAAACATGGTTAGACCGAGAAACCATTATTTTAAATTACACGGCTAATATCAGCGACTTCGTTAATATTGAAGCCACAATTTACGATACTGAATCTGAACTTAAACGTGAACTTTATACTTGGTCTGGCGCGATCAAAACCAAAGGTTTTGACTTACGCAATACATCACAAATTGGTGAGCATACGTTAACTTATGGTCTTGAAAAGCGTACCGATACCTTATTAGCTCAATCGTACTCTGATAGCTTTGGCGGTATTTTTAATGAAGAAGGCAAAGTCGCTGGGTTGTATATACAAGACCAATGGCAGGTATTGGATGACCTATTGCTCAGCTTTGGCTTACGTAAAGATAGCTATGAGTTAGATCACTGTGGTGTAAAAGCGGTTTGGGAAAAAGTTGATGGCAAGTGGCGTACCAAGACGGATGAAAATGGTGATCCTGTTACCTCGTCTGCTGCATACGCAATGCCGAAACAAGACGGAATTAGCAAAAACCTAGGCTTGGTTTATAACCTAACGGACAACTTGGCTTTTTCAGCCGGTTACGCTGAGGCATTACGTGGACGCTTAACAACCGATGCATTTGTGGTAGGTGAGTTGTCGCAAGGCCTTAATACCGAGCTACAGCCAGAACAAGTTAAAAATAAAGAAATCGGCTTAGAGTATAACGACGGCACACTTATTTTTGAGCTTTCAGGTTATCAAAGCGATATTGAAAATGTGGTATTTGATAAGTTTAAAGGCGGTACTTTTTACGAAAATATTGGCACATTAGCATCACAGGGTGTTGAGATTGTAGCTGGCTACCAAGCTGATAATTTCCAAGTCGTGTTGAGCTATAACAATAACGATGTGGTATTGGATGACGCTGAATTTAATTGGCCTGATAGCAATTCAGATAGTGGTTTCAGCGTGGTTAAGCTGAATGGTGTAGACCTTGAAGCTTATGAATATGGCCACTTAGGTAATGGGGTTGGCGATTCAATCAACCTTAATTTCCACTATGAAGTGAATCAGCAAATTGAACTAGGCTACAACTTTAACTACGTTCAAAGCTTAGATAACGTGAATGTGTTTTACCGCTCTATTGAATTAGGTTGGGTTGACGAGCTAAATACTATCAATAAGCCAAGCTACAAGGTGCATGATGTGTTTGTTAAGTACCAAGCAACAGACAACTTAACTTTCGATTTTAGCGTGCAAAACTTGTTAGACGAGTCTTACCTTAGCCATGGTAGTGTCGCTAACTATGGACATATTACTGGCTATGAAACTGTGGTGGGTATAAAAGAACCTGGACGTGATATTCGTTTATCAGCCTCATTTAAGTTCTAACCTTCTATATATACAAGTGTAACGCGGCCTGTCGGTCGCGTTTTTTGTTTTATAGTCTTCTCGCTCAGGTCTTATGGTTCATTGTCAGCGCTTACTCGCCCCAATCACATAGTAGAGCATATGCTCATGGGGTCTCGAAGCTTGCCTACATGGATGTAGGTAAGGAGCGTGAGCACGGATGCGGTAGCTTTGACGGCTTCCCCTAAAACCTGATCGCTTTGACTATATATAAAATTAATTCCTTTGTTAGCGGCATGACAATGAGCCTATTTCAGATTAAAACCGACAGGTTTAGCCTTGTCTTTCGTATTAGTATTGCCGTGTTTGGTGGTTTTTTATTGGCCAACTTGAGCGCTTATTTAGTGTCTTTAATATTGACTGGTTCCAATTTAAATAACCTTGTGGCTGGCATGTTACTAGGATTTGTTTTTTACAGTGCCGCTATTATTGTGACTTTTTCAGTTAAAACGAGTATGCGAGCTTTTATTTGGGTGGGTGCCAGTTGTTTACTGTGTTTTATCGCTATCAATTGGATTGAGTTTATTACGACTGAGCAAGCTGTATTATGAAGGGGCGTTTTCGACAATCCATGAACTGGTTGCACACCTGGGGCGGTTTTGTTCTGGGCTGGTTGCTGTATTTTATATTTGTTACGGGGGCGCTTGGCTATTTCGAAGATGAAATAGATCGTTGGCTAAAGCCTGAAATGGTGGTGGTTAAAACCGATTTAAATCAGCAACAAACCTTAGCAAATGTCGAGGCACATTTAGCTGCCCATGCACAACAATCACCCAGTTGGTATATTAGTTACCCAACTGAGCGCTCCCCGTTTTTAAATGCAACTTGGTTACAGTTGGCGGATAAAGAAAATAATATAGAGAAAGCTTGGGTCACTAAAAATATTGACCCTAGCAGCGGTGCAATGGTGCAAGCGCGAGACACCGCCGGTGGTAGAACCCTGTATCGCTTACATTACAATTTGCACTACATACCGCATGAATTAGCTTGGTGGCTGACCAGTTTTGCTGCTTTAGTGATGTTCATTGGTTTGATCACCGGCATTATTATTCATAAAAAAATCTTTATTGAACTCTTTACCTTTCGTGCCAATAAAGGGCTGCGCGCTTGGTTGGATATTCATAACTTATTCAGTGTCCTGCCACTACCGTTTCATTTAATGATCACTTACAGTGGTTTAGTGCTACTGATGACAGTCACCATGACCAATGTGATTAAAGCTGGTTATGCTGACGACGACAAAGCGGGGCTACGCTTTTTTAATCAAGCATTTGCCGACAGTTACTTGCGCCAACCCAGTGATATTTTGCCAGAACAACTTTCTTTGCAATCTGTATTGCACGATGCGCAATTGCGTTACCCACAACAAAAAGTGAGTTACATAGGTTCATTAGCCCGTCATTCAGACAAACAGCATTATGAAGTTTGGTTTGATAAATATGAAGGCATAGAGCTAGCCGCCGCGTTAACCTATCGTATTGAACAAGATCAGGTTGTAATTGATGTGGCTAATGGCAAACAAGGTGTAGCAGCCAAGATATATGATTGGTTTGAGCACTTACACGAAGGACTATTTGCCGATATTTACCTACGATGGTTGTACTTTTTATCTGGGCTGATGGGGGCTGGCATGATAGCCACTGGCATGATCATTTGGGCATTAAAGCGTAGAGAAAAACCGACTGGCAATCAGCCCATTAAACTTGGCGTTATTGAGCGACTCAATGCCGGGATCATATTAGGATTACCGATAGCGGTAGGTGTGTTTTTCGCAAGTAATCGCTTATTGCCGATCGATATGCTTGGGCGAGAGTTATGGGAAATGCACTGTTTATTTATTGCATTAGGCTGTTGTATTGTGTTTTGTTTACTGCGCTGTGCGTCTCGGGTGTGGTTGGATAGCTTGATTATCGGTGCCAGCCTATTTATCTGTTTACCCTTGGTTAATGCTATGACAACGGGCCAGCATTTGATTTGGAGTTGGCAGCAACAGGATTGGTTAATGCTGGGCGGCGACCTTACAATGCTTGGTACGGGGGGAGTATTTGCTCTATCCGCTGTAATATTAAAACGCCGATCAACACGACAAAACCAACAACCAGCTAGGATTAATTCCACTATAGGCCAAGTTGAGGTGATGAAATAATGCTAAACCCAGTTTTATATTTGTTTGGACTCACCTTAATTGGATTTTGCTTATTAAGTTTATCTTTACCCCGCCATTATCAGCAGGTAACGCATCGCCAGTGCCAGCTAACAAATAAAGCCAAACTCATTTACCGATGGCTTGGTTATAGCGCAATGGGTTTGGCTATCGTAATTGCTGTATGGCACTGGGGAGGAACGTTAGGGCTGGTGTATTGGTGTGGATTAGCCACATTAGCTTGTTGGCTCATATCACTGGTCTTAAGCTATCGTCCGCACTTGTTGAGGCTGCTGGTCTTTGGTCTTTAGTGGTGAGTGATTAGTGGTGAGTGATTAGTGGTGGGTATGACGTATAGCTTGTCGTTAACTTAAGCTAACGTCGAAGTTTGGCACCTGAGCTTTCAAAGCTCAGCTTTGAATTTCACACTTTGTATTTCTCTGGTAGCCAAACAAGTGATGTGAGGATGACTGTTTATATATTCAATTTTATTCAAGTCCGTATTAATACAGAAACACAGGTTGAACCGTCATTTTTTCATCCTTTTTTAATGGGTTGATTACAAGCCTTATTTTCAGTAGCCTAGAGCGATATTTTTAAAATTAACGAAATAACAAGACACCCACCAAATAATTTATTCTCAAATAATGGGTGTCTATTTAATGTCATTGATGCAGTAAGCTGACTTGTGCGAAAAATGAAAATGAGGCGGTAAACGTATAAACAGAATGTTGGTTAGCAAAAATTGGCATAATGCTAACATCAACAGAGTTGGTAATTTAAGACTAAACTTAAAGTGTTTGTTACAAAAACGACTTCCTTCAAAAAGCAAATTCCTATAGCATAAATGATACCAAATAAACGGGTTAGGCGTGGGCATCAGCTTAGTCCAACAAGGTATTTATACGTCACAAACTGCATGACGTATAAATACTAAGCGTTATGTGATTACGGAATTCGGCAGGTATGGAAGAATTATTAGTAAAAAATGCGAGTGCTGTTTTCGCAATTATTGGCGGGCTACTCGGTTCTATTATTACGGGTTTTTTTGGGGTTTACGGTAAATCGAGAGAAACAAAGCTTAAGTTAGCTGAAAAGATCGTAGATAAAAAAATTGAAGCTCATGACCAAATAATCAACTTAACTAATTTTATGAGGGTTATGTGTGTAGTTGAGGGGACTCCAAAGGGTAACGAATTACCTCGCTACCCTGCGTTTCTTAAAAGTAGAGACGCGTTTGATGACTTTTGGTTTCAGCTAGGTAAAGTTCAATCACAATCAGATCGCTGGCTTTCAGCAGAACTAAAGAGAGAGCTTTATTTTTGTGTCGATTATCTAGTGACGCTACATAAATGGACTGAGCAAGAAATAACTAGACACCCACCAAATAATTTATTCTCAAATAATGGGTGTCTATTTAATGTCCCCTCTATTTAATGTCATTCTCCAATAATTTAATGGCTTGGTTAGTACAAAGTTAACCCTAAATTTATGATTTTTATATATTTATTAATTTACATAATAGGCCATTTGATTCTCAATTAATCCAAGTCTCGGTTTCTACAACTAAATTTAGTGGTTGACTTAAATTTTCAAGTAGCTAAGTTAATGAAATTAATGTTTTTTATTGATTGGATTTATGGTTCGGAATGAGACTAGAAACTGTGAATTTCGATCAATAAGCGTTATAAATCATAATCAAGGCATGGTGATGCATCCAGAATTAAATAATGTTCATGAGCATATGAGGGAACTTGGTGTGGCTGCCTTAGCTCATGCTAATTGGCATGCTAATTACCATAGTTGGGAAAATGATAAGTGGTATGAACTTTCAGTATTGCAAGCGGCACATGCCGCTGAAATATTGATAAAAGCTAGAATTGCACAAGAACATCCTTTATTAATTTTTGATAAAATTCCGCGTTCAACTCAAGTCGAAAGTGGCTCCTTGGATTTTCAAGCCTTGGTTCAAAATGCTAAAACAATTCAATATAGTGATTTACCTGAAAGGTTATGGGCTACTACGGGAATAAAAATACCAAATTTGGAGCTATACAAGTCGTTTGGCGCATTAAGAAACTCTATTCAACACTTTGCAGTACCGGGTAGTTTTGGTTGTGGGACTATAGATTTTATCTATAAGGTAATCGATCCTTTTATCAATGAGTGCTGGAATCTTTTTGCAGTTGATTATAATGAAGATCATGAAGCTTATACTTACTTGATAGAAAATTTGGTGAGGAATAAAGCTAAGTTTTTAGTGTCACCCGAGTGTGTTTCTTCGCTAAGTTTTGTTACTTATGAATGGGATGATGATATAGCTTACCGTAAAGAAATGAACAAGCGTTTTCGTGCTGCGGGCTATGAAGGAAATGATTTATAACAAGTCGTTTAAAAGGACAAAAAACAGTTGGCTTTTGCTCCTTCGTCGCTTATTTTAGCCAACTATTTTGTTGCCTCTTAACGAGGCGTTATGTGAGAATCTATGACTGATACATTGGTTCAGCAGCGAGTTAGAAATAGGATAATGGAGCTACTTGATTGGTTCAGTGACAAATCAGAGTTTGGTAGTGCCATTTCAAATATTGAGATGTGGGAGGATTGGGTGCAGGACAATAAACCCGATTCCTTTGAACAACCAGTATTTACAGCTGAAGAAATCGTTTCACTCTATCCGGTTTCATTGGCATGGGAAGCTATTTCACTAGAAACCAAGCAAACCGATATTGAATAGAAAATTAACTAGACACCCATCTTAAATACACCTTAAAAAGTAAACCAGCGACTTGTGTTGAATAGAAAATTAACTAGACACCCATCTTAAATACACCTTAAAAAGTAAACCAGCGACTTGTGTTGAATAATTAACACATATCGCCATTAAGCCTATTCAGCTTCATTTTTGTTTGATAATGATTTGAAAAATCGCCCTAGTTTAGGTGGAGTTGTGGAAATTGCTTAAATTTGTACAAGTGTAAGTACCACGAATAAACGCGCGATGGGATGGTGGGATTAATATTACGTTCTTTGTTATTCGGCGTTTTTTAAGGTGATGTCAATGCTGCAGGAATGGCGTAATAGCGCTTGGCTTTACCCACACCTCGATGGCGTTTTTTGTGTAATGAACGCCCATAACTGTGTAAGCGTGATTCGGCACCAATGGCTTGACTAAAGTCTTGTTCTATTTGGTTGGAAAAGGCGAGCCAATTATCTTCTGTGATATTGAGTGTGGTTAATATACTGGGATGCTCAGTTGCGACCTTGCCGCGTTTGTTTGGGTGAATTTGTCGACTCGTCCAATAGTAATTAACTAGACACCCATCTTAAATACACCTTAAAAAGTAAACACAGCGACTTGTGTTGAATAATTATAAGCCTATTCAGCTTCATTTTTGTTTGATAATGATTTGAAAAATCGCCCTAGTTTAGGGTTAGTTGTGGAATTTGCTTAAACCTGCACAAGTAAAAGTGCCGTGAATAAACGCGTGATGGGATGGTGGGATTAATATTACGTTCTTTGTTATTCGGCGGTATTCAAGCTGATGTCAATGCTGCTGGAATGGCGTAATAGCGCTTGGCTTTACCCACACCTCGATGGCGTTTTTTATGTAATGCGCGTCCAAAACTGTGTAAGCGGGTTTCTGCACCAATGGCTTGGCTAAAGTCTTGTTCTATTTGGTTGGAAAAGGCGAGCCAATTATCTTCTGTGATATTGAGCGTGGTTAATATACTGGGATGTTCTGATGCTACTTTGCCGCGTTTATTGGGGTGTATTTGTCGACTCGTCCAATCAACCAATGCTAAGTAATTAATCAGTTCATGTTGAATGGCTTGTTTGTCGTTATCGATATGACTGTGACCGGCAAAGCATTGTAATGGTGCTAAAGGTATAGATGCCAGCCTGTCTTGCGGTGGATTGTTAGTGGTTTCGTCTTGTTGTTTTTTGTTTTGCTGATTGTCGTTTAGGTTATTTTCGCCTGCTGGTATTGGGTTAGTTTGTGGTTCAGGTTGTAAGCCCATGCGTTCTTGAATGGAGGTGTAATCAGACGTTTCTAAGGAATCAGTGATATTAGCGCGAATGGGGTTTAAATCCACGTAAGCCATACACGCCAGTAATGCAGTTTCATCTAACAAAGCTTGTGATTTAAACCGTCCTTCCCAAAATCGGCCTGTGCAGTTGTCTTCTTCATTGGCTAATCTTGCAACATGTTCATTTAAAAAGCGCATAAACCAACTGATATCTGTTAATCGTTGGCGATACTCGGTTACGCATTGTTGAATAATCAGGTTATCAGACTGACTAATGATATTGCCTGATAGCCAGCGCTCAACAACGGGTTTGGGTTTACACAGTAATGTCCATTGTTTTAATACAGTTTGGTCATCCCATGCTAAGGCTTTATCGCGGTTAACATACAGTACAACATGATAGTGGTTACTCATAACGGCATAGGCGGCAATATCAATGGCAAAGATACTGGCAAGTTGTTTGATGCGCTTGACTATCCAACCTTTACGATGGTCAAAGTTTTTGGTGGTGAATTTGTCATTACCACATAAAAACGCTCGGCGCACACAGCGTGATATGCAGTGATAATATTGGGTTTCCTCTAAACAAATTTGCGAGCGTCGTGCGGTTGCCATTGTCTACCTGCTAATCAATTAAATAACTGATGTTATATACAGTTAAATTTAATTCATTTTTAGGGTTTGTCAATAAAGGGACTTTATTAAATAATGGGTGTCTGGTTAAATTCTCTCTCTTCTGGTTAAATACTCTCGTTATTATAGCCAACTATTTAAAAGCCCTGAGTGGGGCGTTAGCAGTCGCTTTTAACTTTGTTTAATATTCATGCGCTATTTATTTTTTGTATTAATAATGTTTAGTAACTTCGCGGGTGCTACCGAAAGTTACACTCCCAAATTATTGGTAAAAATAGTTCCAACTTATCCTTCTCAGGCTCAAACTGAAGGAATTGAGGGGGAAGCTATTGTTAGTTTTGACATTTCTCGTACAGGTGAAACGCAAAACGTTAAAATATACAGTTCTTCACCTAAGTTAGTCTTTGATGCAAGCGTTATTAATGCAGTCAAAAAGTGGAAGTTTATGCCAATTGTAAAAAATGGAAAAAGTCAGAATTTAAAAAACTATACTTATCGAATTACTTATAATTTAAAGTACGGCGTAAGTATTGATTAACTCGTTGCGAAATATTGTTTAGGCAACTGCTAACAAACATAAAATAACAAGACACCCACCAAATAATTTCCCACCAAATAATTTATTATTAAATAATGGGTGTCTGTTTAAAATCTTTGTTTAAAATCTTATTAATTAAACCTATTGCACGTTTTTGTCGAAATGAATTTCAACCTACATAACACATTGTTTTTATTGGCATTTAATTTTCAAACATTAATGACAACAGAGCCAATTCGTTAACTTTAAAATATTAACTTAAAAGCTAGTTGTTACCGGTTGAGTTGCCCAAAATGAAGCTAGATTTTGGCGTGATTCGGTGGTTAGTGTTGTATTGGGAATGGTCAGTAAACGGCGTTGCTTTACGTTTAATTGCTTTATTGATTTAGCAAAATATTGGGCAAATTTTTGTTCATATTCGCCATTATCTATGATGTTTTGTAATCCGCGGCGTAAGCGTTTAGCTAATTCAGGGTTATTGGGGTTGATAAAGAAATAGACCGGCATTGGGGTGTAAGTGACTAATGACTCTTCTATGGTCAGGTTAGCGTAGTGTGGTTTAAATCGCGCTAATTCTTCTTTGACCTCGACAATGCCGCGCGGAAAATAGTCGAGTCGCCCCTTATTCAGCATTTTTATTAAGGCCGAAGTGTCCTCCCCCAATACCACTTTAAAATGTTGTTGTTGATAAAGGTTTGAAAACGACCAGCCACGACCTGAGCCTAATCTAATTAATTTAAGACGTTTAAGATTATCTATTTTAGTGAAATAGTCTTGGGTGTCTTTATGAATAAAAAATACGCGATACCCCATCAATCCTTTTAGTAATGGCACTCGTACGGTGAGCAATTGGGCTTCCCAGTGCGGACGAGTTACAGCATAAGTTAAATCTGTAATGTCGTTGAATTGATTGCTGAGCATTAAACGCCGTGTTTGCTCGTCGCTGGCAATGGTTAAAAACTTGATTTCATAATCGTTCGCGTCAGCATAGGTAGAGGCAATTGCGCTTTGCATTATTTCGTAGGCGAATCTGGCGGTTGTGCCAATTTTGTTATGGGGCTTTTTGACCGATATGATGTCTTTTGCATTGGCAGTGAAATGCAAACTTGCGATGACGATGAGTGACAAGGTAAAAAAGCAAGTGAAAATAGATTTGGAGAACAGCACGATTGTAGTAATGGGTTAACAATATCAAGGTGTACTGTTTTACCTAAGGTGCTACAGGCCACATAAAACAATGAGTAGTTAATTTACATGATTTGTTGTGATTGTTAAAGATTTTTTATGATTGTTTGACTTGTGCTGGGTTAGATTGTCAAAGTTGCGATAGCAAAAAGTCGGCTATTAGTAAAAATAGCAATTAATCTTGAATGTGATCCCCCCTGAGTCTAAATAAACAGGCTTGTTCTTCAGTCTACAAACCTGTTCCATACCCATTTAAGTGTTGCTAAAAATGAAATTCTTCAATTTTATCTTTTAGTTCTTGGCCGCCTTGGATTAAAGATTGGGTCGACTGGCTTGTCGATGTGCCCTGCTGATACATAGTTTCAGAATCATCTTTAATGGCATGAATACGTTCATTAATTTCATCTGCCACATTGGTTTGCTCTTCTGCGGCAACGGCAATCTGGTTGGCCATATCTGTTATCTGATCAAGCTCAGCTTTTATGGTAATAAACGCATCAGAGCTTTTTTGCACTATGCCCACAGCATCATGACCGTTTGTTTGCAGTACTTCCATTTTGTCGCTGGCTTGTGCTGCGCCCGAGGTGAGTGCTTCTATCTGCGCTTGAATGAGCTCGGTTGAATCATGGGTGCGTTTTGAAAGCTCTCGTACTTCATCTGCCACAACCGCAAAACCACGGCCTGCTTCGCCCGCCCGAGCGGCTTCAATCGCGGCGTTTAAGGCCAATAAATTAGTTTGCTCAGATATACCTTTGATAACTTGTAAAATATTACTGATTTGATTGGCTTCGTTGTTAAGCTCTGACACCAAATGGCCGGTTTCGCCTAATTCCGTGAATAGTTGATCCATGCTTTGTTTCGATTTTAACGCATCTTTTTCACTGGCAACCGCAAGATCATAGGCTCGTGAAACGGCTTCTGACGTCGCAGACGACATGTTTGATACCTCATGTATGGTTGATGTCATCTCATTAACCGCGACTGAAATACTGTCGGTGGCGTTCCTTTGATTATCGATTGATACCATAGAGGTTTTAACTGAATCAGAAACATTGTTAGTTACATTATCCATGGATATGACTTGTTGACGTACGGCATACAAAGTTTGCTCAAACGAACTAATCAGGGTATTGAATGCTTCGCCTACTTGGCTTAGTTCATTATTGCCTTCAATATGACTTCTGAGGGTCATATCTTTGGTATTGGCCAAATGAGTTAAGTCTGTGATTAACTGCTTTAATGGTCGGTTAATACTGCTAATGATTTTGATCGATACCGCAATTAAAACAATGAGTAAAACACCAATGACAATTAAGGTATTAATCACCGCTTGCTTGGCTTCTGCCAGTAATTCGTTTTTGGTCGATTCTAGTTGTTGTAAGGTTAAATCGATCACCTTGCTGTAGCCATTACTAATATCATTACCCTTGGCTAGCCACTCTTTATTGTCCAGATCTAATGGCTTGTCTATTAATGTCTTAATGTGTTTGCGAATTTCTAAGTATTTGGCTTTGGCATAGCCAAATGATTCTTGGCTTTGTAAATGTTGTTCAAAGCCTTTTTTCACCACAGGTGGCGCATAGAGTAAAAAGTTCTCGGTATAAGCAATTTCTTGAACTCTATACTGCATAATATCGCCGTAGGTACTCGCTACCAAACCACGCGTTGTTGCCGAATAAACAGCGAGGATCTGTATCATTGAGGTATCTTGGGCATGTACCAGATACTTGTATGAGTTAGACAGCAGCGACAAGCGTGGGTTAATACTGGTTAATAACACGACCTCGTTTGAACTGTTGCTGAGAGCGGCTATGAGCTTATTAAAGGTGAGAAATGTCCAAAAGTATTTGCCTGACATGCCTTCGAGAGGTTGCGATTTTTTAATACGTTTGTCGACGTTACTGCGTGCTAATTCAAAATGGGTGAGCTGCAGTAATGTTTCATCTATATCTTTACTTAATGTTGGAAAAATACTTAATCGCTCGCGATCCGCAATAAATCTTTTGTAGTTTTTCAAGGCTTGATCAGTCGGAGCTCGACTCTCGACCACTTGTGATTGGTATTCCATACCAATTGGATCGGTAGGCGAGCCTGGCCCCATATACAATTTGGAATAAAGACGTTCTTGTTGTAAGGCGGAAAGTAAAGGTGATACAACGCCAATATATTGTTGAAGGATTTCTAGCCGCTCGACATTTTCAACTTCTTGGCTGGCTTTTTGATAACGCTCAATGGCGAAAAAAAGAGTGACGAATAGCGGGATCAGTACTAAAACGATGATACGTGTCTTGATACTTATCTGATTTATAAAACTCATTTAAAACCTCTTAATTTTTAATCGCTATTTCATCCTTTTCATCGCTGTTCCAACGTATCTTGGAACCAGTTTTCCTTGGGTGTGGCTAAGGTCATCATGAAAAAGATTGGGTTCACAATCAGCTTAGAACACGCATTAATAAAAGTAGAATTTTTATGGCGTAACGGTTTGTAGCAGACGGCTTTTAGTATAGATGTGATTCAATATGATTAAAAGTGAAAATTATTGTTTGTTTTTTGTTTTATATGTGTGAGGTATGTTTTAAATATCTAGTAAAGACAAGTACTTAGTTGTCTCTTCTACACAAATATTAATTATCTCAAGCTAACCAAAAGTCGAATACAATTGCGGATTAGTCGGTAGTATTTAATGGTTTTAAAAGTACCGTCTTTCCTGCGAAAGCACAGCTATCGCGTCCTGCTAGCCCTAAGTACCTGCATCCATGCAGGAACCTAGTGGCTTTTGCTTAAACCAAACTATGTTTATCCAACAAAAGTCGCTAGATCCTCGCATGCGCGAGGATGACGAGGGTATTTTCCTAAGCCTAGGTGATAAAATTTCAACCTTTTGACGTAAAAGAACGCTTCTGAAACTTGTGATCAAGAGACAGGGATGTAGGTACTTAGGTTTCGTCTGGAACGAGAAACCTACCCCTAAAACCCGATCGCTTTGACTATTAACAGCGGTTACTTTTGTAGTACTTTACGTTTGGTTACTGGATACCAATCGGCTATTTTTTTCGACAAGCGAGCGACAATTTCTGGGTGCTTAGCAGCTAAATCAACTTTTTCGTACTCGTCTTTTTTTATGTTGTATAAGCGCGGGCCCACTAAAAAGTCATCATGATATTTTTGATAACTGACGTTGGTGCCGTCATAGCTCAAGATCAGTTTCCATTCCCCATCAATAACCCAACGATAAAGTAGCGTTGATTCGGGATCATTTAAATCATCCATATCATGCGCAAAACCTTCACCAAAAATAGTATCGCGTTCAATTGGTGTTTGGTTTTTCATATTGTCGAATAAATTAACACCTGGTAATTCTTTAGGAATATCGATACCGGCTGCGCCTAAAATAGTAGGGACGATATCGATACTGCTCGTCGCTTCGGTGCGCATTTGTGGCTTAAATTGGCTAGGTAATGAATACATTATTGGTGTACGAACGCCACTTTCGTTCGGGCTTTGCTTCGATTTAGGTAAAAAGCGGTCGGTTTGTTTAGGATTGGTGATCCAACCATTATCAGAAACATAAACCACAAGTGTGTTGTCTTTTAAGCCTGTTTTTTCTAGGTGATCCATTAATTGGCCATTGGTTTCGTCAAACCACTCGATCATGGCGTAGTATTTAGCGACAGACTCAGCTAAGCCAAGGTTTGAGTATTTTTTAAGTAAGCGCTGTGGTGGTGTATGCGGGGTATGTGGCATAAATGGCGCGTACCAAACTAAAAATGGCTTGCCAGCCGCGCTGCTTTTATCCATAAAATTGGTGATGATGTCGACACCTTCTCGGCCAATTTTTAAACCATCGTCACCGTGACGGCCACCTTTTTGAGGAAAACCACGTGTCATGCCTTCATCAAAGCCACCACGAGCAAAATTACCTTCCCACCATTTACCGGTTTGTAGCGATACATAACCTTTTTCTTTAAGTAAGTTAGGTAGTAATTTTACCTTGTCTATTTTGGCGATAATCTCGGCACGTTGTTTTTTATACTCTGCGCCTTTTTTACCACCAGGTAGTTTACGTGAAGGATCATTACCGGTAATACCGTGCTGATAGGCGTATAACCCTGTCGCGATTGTCGCTAACGACGGGCGGCATAATGAGGTTGGTACATAACCGCGCTTAAAGGTAACCCCTTCTGCGGCTAGCTTATCTAATGATGGCGTTTTTACAATTTCATGACCCATAAAACTGTAATCATTCCAAGCGTGGTCATCCGACAAAATCAATAAGATATTAGGCGGCGTTTTAGCTGATTGCTCAACACTTGCTTCGGTTTTATCGCTTGATGTTAGAGAGCAGCCGGTTGATAGAGCGATAACCGAAGAAACCATCAAAGTTTTTAAGGTTGCTGTAGGCTTAAATTTAATTAATGCCTGTTTGAGTTTAAAAAATTGCATTGTGTTGTTCCTGAATTTCTATTTAGCCCTTAGGGGCGATGGCGATACTAGTTTCTTTTCAATAAAGAAATGATCAGTTGAATCACTCGCATAATTTACTGTCACTCAAGATGTTTTAAACCTCATTGAGATTAAATAAACAACTTCAGGCTGAGCTCGTCGAAGTCTTATTACTTTCTAACTTACAGACACTTCGACTGCTTCGCGCTCAGTGTGAAAGTGATCACCGATGTTTTCAACTAATCAAAAATAAATTGAAACAGCACTAGTTATTTTTTTTCATTAAAACCATTTAATTGCGCTGATTAATATAAGATTTTCTTTGCTTAACCTCTTCACTGCGCTGAGCTTCATATTTCGCTATATATTGGTCTGTGCGTTGGCTTAATTCCTTTAATGTTGCTTGATGCTGAGCTGAGTAGGCCAAATTGTGTTGTTCTTCTGGATCATTCACTAAGTCATACAACTGTTGAAAGTCGTGCTTGTAAAAATCAACATACTTCCATTGTTGAGTACGAATACCGACTGTTGGTGGTATAGACACACGCTTAGGTTGATACATATGCTCGAAGAAGAATTCTTGGCGCCAAGTATCTGGGCTTTCGCCGTTTAGAATAGGAGTTAAGCTTGAACCTTGATAAGACTCTGGAGCTTTAACGTCAGCTAGCGCTAATATTGTTGGGGCAATATCGATATTTAAGGCAATTTCGTTATGCTCTTTACCCTTGGTCTTAGCATTGCGTGGATCGTAAATGATAAGCGGGATGCGTAAGTCTTCTTCCCAGCCAAACCATTTACCGGCTAACTGGCGTTCGTTCATGCTATAGCCATTGTCACCGGCATAGATAATAACAGTGTTATCGGCCATGCCTTGTTTTTCCAGTTCTTGGTAAATTTTACCTATGGCTTTGTCGACACCACTGATAGCGCGGTAATGGCGTTTAACCATTTTTTGATAGATGGCTTCAGTGCCAAAACGATACTTCCATCTAACATGGCCAATCGACTCTTGCAGAAATTGAGGTAACTTAGCAAACGTGTCGTCTTGCGAAAATTTAGCTGGTGGAATGGTAATGTCCTGATAGTAACTTTCAAACTCTTCAGGGTAGTGATATTGCAACTCTTGGTCGCGATCATGGGCATGCGGATCCCAAAAATTAACGGCCATTACCCAAGGTTTTTCACCACCTTGGTTTTGCTGAATAAATTCTTTTGCTAATTCTGCAATGTAATAGGTTTGCGGTAGTTCTTGACCTTTATATTCCACCGTTTTGGCTTGTAATAATGGTTTAAAAAAGTCAAAGCGACTTTCATCAGGGCCAGATAGTTTAATTTCATACTTGCCGACAAACGCTGTGTTATAGCCGTTGTCTTTTAACACTTTGGGGTAAGCGCTATTACTTTCAGCTAAGCCAGTTGCCGGACGACGAAAGGTAAAGTCATGGGTGCGTTCGGTTAAGCTGGTCAAAATACTAATACGACTGGTCGCACAAATAGGTGTGGTAACAAAGGCGTTTTTAAATACTGTACCTTGGTTGGCTAACTTATCTAAGTTCGGCGTTTTGATAATCGGATGGTATTTACCGATGAGATCCCAGCGGTGATCATCTGACAGAATAAACAGGATATTGGGCTTTTTCTGCGGTTTAACCTGAGCTGCCTCGCCAGAGGTTTTTGTATCAGAATGAGTACCCGAACTAGTACCACAACTTGCCAGTAACAATGGCAAGGCTAACACGGCGACTGTGGTTAATGGTTTGCTAATTTTTTTGAGTAACATAGTGGTTAAAATTTTCTTTAAATATTTATTCACAGCGGAATGGTTTTGCGCTTTGATGCAAGGGTTAACCTTGCATCTTTTCTAGCTCGATACCTTTGGTTTCATGCACTAATTTGATAACAAAAAATACTGAAATCAGCGCACATAAAGCATAAAAACTATAAGCGCCCGCTAGGCCAATACTGGCTAACATAATTGGGAAACAAATAGTGATAGCAAAATTAGCTAACCACTGGGCCAAACCAGCAATCGCGAGTCCAGAACCACGAATTTGATTAGGGAACATTTCACCTAACATTACCCACATAACAGGACCCCAAGAAATGTTAAAAAAGAACACATAAGCATTAGCAGCAATTAGGGCAAGCGTACCTAAGCTACCTAAAACTAGGTTGCCACTGGCATCGGTGGCAGAATTGGCAAAGGCGAAAACCATCGCCGCTAAAGTGAGCGTCATACCTATAGAGCCAATGATTAATAAAGGTTTTCGGCCGATTTTGTCGATCAATGCCATGGTGATAAAACAAGCGGCGATACTCACACCACCACCAATCACATTAATTAATAGTGCGTCACTTTCAGAAAAGCCAACCGCTTGCCATAACACGGCTCCGTAATAAAAAACCACGTTAATACCAACAAGCTGCTGGAACACAGCCAAACCAATACCAACCCAAACGATAGGTCGGACTTTGCCTGATACTTTGTCAATTAAATCTGATAATTTGGGGCTGTGATGATCTTGCGCTAACGATTGGTCTATTTCAGCCGCTTTATCTTTAGCGACATCTTTACCGTATAAGCGACTTAATACATTTTGCGCTGCGTCGATTTTTCCTTTAGCCACTAAATAACGTGGGCTTTCTGGAATAAACAACAGTGCAAACATGAATAGGGTGGCTGGAGCTAGCTCTATCCAAAACATCCAACGCCATGCTTCAAAGTCCAGCCATAATGGAGAGACTGAAGACCCAGCGACATCGGCAATTAAATAGTTGCTAACAAAGGCCATAAACAAGCCAAAGATAATCGCAACTTGTTGGATTGTGGTTAACATGCCGCGATATTTCGCCGGTGCGACTTCACTGATATAGGCGGGTGCCATAACACTAGCGGCACCAACGGCAAGACCACCAATGACACGATACAGGATAAACTCAAGCGAAGAGTCGGCAATGCCGGATCCCCAAGCACTAATAATAAATAAAACCGCAGACACAATAAGCAGGGCGCGACGACCATATACATCAGCTAACGTACCGGCAAAAAAAGCACCAATAGCACAACCGAGTAACATAGAGGCCACGTTAAAACCTGTGCCGACACTGTTAGAATTAAATGCGGTTTGTAGGCCGTCGACTGTGCCGTTGATTACGCCGCTATCAAAACCAAATAAAAAGCCGCCTATGGTTGCAATACAACTAATAAAGACAACAAACCAGGTGTTCTCGTTGGTGTTACTACTGGCCATTGTTGGGCTAGCAGTCGGGTTGAGAATATCTTGACTCATGATGTTCCTGTTAAATTGTTTAGCGGTTGGCTGCGCTTAGCGAGCGACCTAAGTTAAGTTCTTCTTGATGGACAATCGCAAGTGCGCGCCATTGACCGGTTTTTTGTTTTGAGTTTGCTAACGCAATCACTTTTAAGCTGTCACCTTCAGTCAGTGTTACTTTGTCGATATGAAAGTGCTGCTCTTGGCCACTCTCTTGGTCATTCTCTTGCTGTTTGGTCTGAACAATAGGGTTTTGAAACTCGCCAATCACTTTGCCATTATGCTGAACTTGATATTTTGCGGCGTTTTCATTATTGGCGACTGTGACCAAAGTTAAGCGATATTCACCTGCGTCGCGGCGTTTGACTTGGTACTGAGCAATATTGTTATCAACTTGCAGATCCTGTGGATAGCGCAATACCTTTTTATATTGCTTAATGCCGAAAAGATCTTGTTTTAAAGCTAAGGGCTTGGGCTTAGCAACAATACGCGTTTTATCTATGCCTTGGGGTTGGTATGTTTCGTCAGTGGTAAGCAATAGCTTGTCGAGTTCAAAGCCATCTTCACGCATCGAGATCATCACAGTGTGAACACCCGGTGCTGGCACTTCTAGCGTGATGGTTCTTGGTGTTCCGCAATGATTATCTGGCACACGTTGCGCGGAAGACCAAGTCCATACATGCTTGCCGTCACATAATTGCAAGCGTTGGCTTGTTTCTGGCCATTGCCCATTAAGGCCAATATGCACGCCGTTATCTTCACTGCCGGTACTGTAGGCACGAGCCCACACGTAATAGGTTCCGGCTTGTGCGAAATAAACCGGATAGGTGAGTACCGCGACTGTACCGGGTTCAGAAGAAAAGTTCTCGCCAATAATGAGTGCTTCCGAATGGTTGGCGCGAGTATCAGGTAAAATCTCAATATAACGCCCTAAACTGGCATCGTGATAGTGAGCTAAGTCGCTATCCGCATAGCCATGTTCGTGATTCTGCTTTGAGAATACCAACCAGCGACGCTTATCATCTAAGTGTTGGCTGGCAAAATCTTCAGCTTCAATTACCACAAAACCGTGGTTCGGGATCTGACTGGCAGCGACACTACTGAAGCTTAAACACGCTAAGCCAGCTAGCAAACTCGAATAAAGTGATTTAAATTTCATAATCAATGCAACTGCTTACTTAGCGTGTTTGCCAATGGGTCATTTCAGATGCAGCTAGCAATACCGCACCAACACCATATAACTGCGTATCATCTTTACTAACCGGATCCGGTGATTTCCCCACCTGTTGCACCCAGTTAACTCGACCATTTGGCTCAATCGCTTTTTCAATTGCCGCCCAGCCTTTTTGTACCGAGCTTGTATATTTTTGCTCGGTTAAAATGCCGTTGTTAACACCCCAAGCTAAACCAAAAGTAATAAATGCAGTGCCGCTTACCTCTGGCGTTTTCACTTTGTTCGGATCAAGCAGTGATGCAGGCCAATAGCCATTTGCGTTTTGAATACGCTGTAAACCAGCGGCATTGCGTTTATATAAATCGATGTAACGATCACGCGAAGGATGATCTTTCGGTAAGTCGTCAATAATTAAGGGTAACGCGGCAAATACCCAGCCATTACCACGACTCCAAAATACGGGTTCGCCATTGTCACTCTTTTTATCGAAGTAACTGCTATCACGGAAAAACAGACCGTATTTGTCTGAGAATAAGTAATCAACTGTGGCCCAAAATTCTTTGTCGGCAAACTCAAAATATTTAGGATCGCCAGTGACATTACTCAACTTTAACCAAGCTCGCGGTGCCATAAATAAGGCATCTGCCCAACACCATCTATCCTGACAAGGGCCTTCAAAACCCCAACGCTTGGGTAACGCGTCGTGTTGCATTTCTAAACCGACATTGGAAGGCGAAGCGAGAATGGCATCAAATAAACCTTTAGTCGGAATATAAGTCTCTTTGTTACCGGTTTGCTCGGTTAGCCATAAATAAGTTTGACCAATTGCATGATCGTCAGCATGTTTGCCGCGCTTTAAACGCATGCCGTACTTTTGTTGTTTTGACATAGAGGCGATATGGTCAAACAACTCTTGGTCATTCACTGTTTCTGTCCAGCGAGTTAAGCCAATATAGAAAGTCGCTTGGATCCAATTTCTTGGCTCGGCGGTGCCTATTCGATAACGCTCTGCCAAATAGTCAAAATTATCCAAGTGAGCTAATTGCCATTGAGCCACGCGTTGCCCTATATCATGCGCAGCAACTTGAGTGGTGTTTTTAATTTCTGTGCTGTCATCGGTTAAAGAGCAACTTGCGATACCTAATGATAAAAGCGCTGACAGGCCAAATCTTAAAAATTGTTTATTCATGTATTTACACTTAATTCTGAATAGCGCGCTAAACGAGTAAAGCCCTAAGACTTTTTTACATCGTTAACGAAATAATCTACATTTGTTATTTATACATTAAAAATCATTTGCAGTCATCTGTGGTCATGTGTAAATATTATCAGTCTAGGTATGATATAAGGGTTCTTAGCAAAAATTTACATTATCTGTATGAAATTAAAGGTTATATTTATTTTGTATTGTTAGAGGTGTTTACCAATCAATAGGTCATTAGCAGTCAGATGATTTCAAGTTGGCTATAAATAATGAAGTTTGATTTTAAAGATATGTTAAATATCTCTTTGTGGCTTCTAGGTGAGACTTGGCTTACAAGCCCCTACTTTTGGCAGTCTTGCTCTTTTGGGTTGGGTTTGCAGGTTCACAAGCATAAATGCTCGTCTTGTATCTCTCTGTGATAGGTGTTTAGCTAGCACTTATCACATCGGGAAGCCAGTGAAGTATGTTGCTCGTCTTATCAGAAAATGATGTTTTGTAGATTATACCCTGGCTTCCTAACCTCCATAAAACTGAATGGTATCCAAGCGCTTGACGCTGCATGTACAAGGGGAGTAAATAGAGATGAAGGCTTTTACAGGCATTGATGTTAGTAAAGATAAATTAGACGTGTGTTGGCTTCGTGATGTCACCACAAATAAAAAGAAAACAAAGGTGTTAAAAAACACCTCTAAAGGCCATGAAGCATTAGCCGAATGGTTACTTAAAAATACAGGTTTAACACCTCAAGAGATTGTTATCACCGTTGAACCAACCGGTGTTTATAGTGAACCCTTGATGTATTTTTTTACATGCAAAAGGCTTTATTTTACAACAAGCTAATCCTGGTAAAGCATACAAGTATGCTCAGGCCTTAGATTTGGTTCACAAGACAGATAAATCAGACTCGATAATGCTAGCGAGGTATGGCCACGACAGACAGTATTCTTTATCTCATTGGCAGCCAGAGACCAAGGAATTCAGGGAGTTAAGAGCTATGTTGCGCCGATTGGAAGCACTAGAGAAAGATTTACAACGAGAAGAAAATCGATTTGAAGCGGCTGATTTTTCAAGTGCATCAAAACGTGTAATTGAATCATTAGAAAACATGATTTCAGCGTTAAAAGAAGAAATTAATAAGCTCACAGAAGAGATTGATGACCATATTGACCGTCACCCAGATTTAGGAAAAAACAGAGATTTCTTATTAACTATCAAAGGTGTGGGTCCAGTTATTTCTAGGATTATGGTGAGCTTATTTGCCAGTAAAGATTTTAAGGATGCAAAGCAATTATCGGCTTATTTGGGGTTAATTCCTAAGATGAAAGAGTCCGGAAAGCGAGCTGGAAAAACGACCTTGAGCAAAGAAGGGCCGGGTTACATAAGAGAAAAATTGTATATGGCAGCGGTTGTTGCTAGCCAGCATAATCCAGATATAAGGGCACAGAAAGCGCGCTTATTAGCCAAAGGAAAAACGAAAATGGAAGCCTTGGGCGCTGCGATGCGAAAGCTTGCACAAATATGTTTTGGCGTGGTCAAAACACAAACAAATTATCAGCCTCAAGTAACATAAATTAGTACTTGAGACCGGTATAGAGAGATGGTATCTACAAGGTTTGGTTTGTAAACTATGGATTGGTTTGATGTATGGGGGGCGGCAGACATATGTTTCACCATAAGCAGATCTAGCTTAGGCGCGATAAATATCATTTATTGTTGTTATTTTGACATTAAATTATTGTAAATGATCTTGTGTGATTTAAAATGATTAAAAATAATCAATTAAGAGATCAACATGAAACACAAGCTCGTTATTGCAAACTGGAAGATGAATGGTGATTTTTCTTCAAATTTTTCACTGTTAAAATCTATCGTCGCTTTTGCAGACAAACCTCAAAATACTCAAATTGCTGTTTGTCCGCCGTTTGTATATCTATCGCAAGTATACGATTTGTTAGAAAGCAGCCCAATTGCATTAGGTGCGCAAAATGTTGGTTTTGCTGAAAAAGGCGCCTACACCGGTGAAACTTCAGCTAGTATGCTGCAAGAGTTTGCTTGCCAATACGTATTGGTGGGGCATTCTGAGCGTCGTACCTTATTTAAAGAGTCAGATGAACATATCGCTGAGAAAATAAAGCTAGCCGTTGCGCATAATCAAACGCCCGTATTGTGTATTGGTGAAACATTAGAAGAAAGAGCCAGCAACGAAACGCAAACTGTCATTTTATCTCAAATAAAAACCATTATTGATAAAGTGGGTAGCGAAGTTTTTAAATCAGTTGTTATTGCTTACGAGCCTATTTGGGCAATTGGTACAGGCCAAACTGCAACGGCAGAACAAGCCCAACAAATTCACGCGTTAATTCGTGCTTACTTACGTAGTTTAGAGCCAATATTGTTTGATGAAATGACCATTCTTTATGGTGGTAGCGTGAATGAAAATAACGCCGATGAGCTTTTTGCACAAAATGATATTGATGGCTTTTTAGTGGGTGGCGCTTCACTTAAAGCAGCCTCTTTTGAGAAGATCTGTTTTGCAGGGCAAGCTGTTTTAGAAACCGCTTAATAGATTATTGATTGCAGTGCCTGTAAAGACGCAGGCACTTGCATTTAATGATGGGTAACAGGCAGCAGTTACCAGGTAAATTGTTAATGGCGCTTGCTTGGGCCGTAATACTTGCCGCTTTTAATTTGCCAATAAATACTATCCGCTTCTGATTTAGCCTGTTTAATTTCTTGCTCATTTAAACTGCGCTGGTCGATTTTTTTACTTTTTTTAGCATCTAAATGGCCGTTATAAGCGGCGATGGTATTCCATATGTAGGAGTGTTTGACGCTTTTTCTTACGCCTTTTCCTTCGTAATACATTAAGGCTAAATTAAACTGCGCTGAGCTACTGTTATTCGAGGCGGCTTTTACATACCAGTCGAAAGCTTGCTTATAGTCGCGTGTTACCCCTTGACCATTACTGTACATCACACCTAAGTTAAATTGCGCGGCGACCATATCTTTCAGTGCGGCGCGTTTAAACCAAAATACGGCTTTAGCTAAATCTCGTTCAACACCAATACCCTCTTTGTACATGACACCCAGTTTAAAAATGGCCTCTGGCAGTTGCAAGTCTGCGGCTTGGGTGTATAGCGCAAGTGCCTTGCTTGGATCTTTAGCAACCCCTAGGCCTTTGGCGTATAACTCGGCTAAATGATACATGGCAGGCGCATAGTTCTTTTCTACTAGCGCTTCAAATTCGGCGCGCGCTGTTAAAAAATCGCCAAAATTAGCGGCATCAATTCCCGCTTCTAAATCAGCTAAGGCAGAACTTGAGAATAACAATAGGCCAAGTCCGGCAGAAAAAAATCGTTTAAATTGCATAGGTTTACAAACATTGGTGTTAATAAAATTATTTTAGCTTGCTAGCGTGGATCAAGCCAGTTGTGTTTTAGTCTTGGCTAAGCTCTTCTACTGATTTAGTGGCTATATGTTGCATGTAGCGACTGGCTTGATTGACATCAAATACATCGGCCCAGTAACGTCGGTTACCTTTTAACATAGCCTCCCAAACAATCGACATGGCTAAATCGTTTGGCATGGGCTCTGCATCGACTAGCTGGCGAATAATTGCTTGCAAATTATCATCAGCATTGAGCAAAATTTGCTGCATAACATTTTGGTGAACTGGTAATGAGTTTAAATTTTGCCACATGGCTAATTGAGTGGCTTCAGATTGAAAAAATAACGCTAACTGTTTGAGATTGTCGGTGAGTTTTTTGTTTGACTTGTTTGAGAGTGTGCTCGGAAAACCCAGTGCATGTACTGAAAAATACGGTTTCATTGGCCGCTTGCCAATTGCAGGTAACCTGGTAATACCCAAATTATCGCCTAACGCCTTTTGGTACAAGCCATATGCCCACACACCATTATAAACATAGCGTAATTGTTGTTGGGTAAACTTGTTTGATGAGCATTCGTAATCACAGTTTTCATTGACCAAGCCGCTTTTGGCTAATTGGTGATAAAAGGTCATGGCTTGTCGCATAGCCGCAGTGTTTAGGTTAACTTGGTTGTTAGCTAAGGGGGAACCACCAAAGGCATTTAAAAACGGTGCAAACCAAAACATTTCGTTGTAACTCCAGCCGATTAAATCAATTTGCTTATCGCTGTTTAATGTTTGCTTTTGCTGTTGCAGTTCAACCCAAGAGCGAGCGGGTTGCTTGACCAAGGCTTTGTTGTAATACAAGAGTAAGTGATTACCGGCAATAACCGGTACCCCTTTGATCTGTTGGCGATGGCTAACAGCCATTAAATTTGTTTTACCCACATTGGGGTTTATCCAATCTACCGACAAGGTTAAAAAGCCAATATCTTTAATGCCTAAAAAATCCGCGGGCACGATAACCGCATCGGGTAAGCTATTATTTTTGGCTCTTTGCAATAACTCCACTTTGAGCAAGTCATTTTTATAACCGGCAATGTTGACCTTAATATTCGTTTGTAACTCAAACTTTTTAATTAGTGGTGCAAAGTCATAATTTTCATAACCAAACGCCAAAGTGATGGTGTTACTTGAGGTTTGGCTAAACACTGACTGCCAAGGGCACAATAACATTAATAGTAAAATGGTTCGCGCTAGCCAAGCTCTAATCAACATTGATAGCTCCTAAAGCATAGCTTTGCATGGTTTGATATAACTCTGCTGGATTAATCGGTTTAGCGATATGACTGTTTGCGCCGGCAGAAAGGTAAGAGTCTACTTCTGTTTGCATCACATTGGCTGATTGCACCACGATTGGGGTTGAAATACCCATTTGGCGGATCAGCTTAGTCGCTTGTAAACCGTCCATTACTGGCATTTGAATATCCATTAAAATAAGATCAAATGGCTGTTTAGCTGCTAAGTCAACCGCTAGCTGGCCATTTTCCGCCGTGGTTACTTGGGCATGGGTAGGTTGAATTAAATGGCAGATCACAGTGCGATTAATTTCATTATCTTCAACCACCAAGACTTGCTTGTTAGTTAAATTGGGAATGTCGAGCTCTTCTTTGCTTTGGCTTGGCGCTTGATGGCAAGGTTTAAGCGCGAACGACGCACTGAAACAAGAACCTTTACCGACTGTACTGGTGACATTAATGTCACCTCCCATGAGTTGAGCTAAATGTTTGGCAATCGACAAGCCTAAACCGGTTCCGCCGTATTTTCGGGTTGTTGAAACATCGGCTTGTTTAAACGATTCAAATAAAGTGGGCAGTTTGTCTTGTTCAATACCTATACCAGTATCAATAACATTGAATTCGACTAATGGTGGATTGTGTTGATTATTAACGGCAACTTGAATCGAAACACTGCCTTTTTCGGTAAATTTAATGGCATTAGACACCAGATTAAATAGCACTTGGCTGATCCGAGTTGGATCGCCAATGTAATAGGGTTGCACATCGGCTTGCATTTCATATTGTAAAGTCAGCGCTTTGTTTTGAACTAAAACCTCCATGGTACTCATTAAGGTGTCTATAATTGAATTGAGATTAAATTCAATGTGTTCGACTTTAACTTCACCTTTTTCTAATTTTGAAAAATCTAATATGTCGTTTACTAGCATTAACATGAGTTTTGCTAGGTTGCGGGCTTCATCTAAGTGGCGTTGTTTGGCATTAAGATCAGACGTATCACTGGCAATATTAATTAAGCCTGTTATGCCATTTAACGGCGTACGTATTTCGTGACTCATGTTAGCCAGAAATCGGGCCTTGGCTTGCTCAGATATTTCAGCTCGTTCTTTTGCTTGCTGTAAATTGTTCATCTGATTAGTTATTGTCGCGGCCATGTTATTCATATTTTCAACCAGTTCAACAAACTCTTGGTACTCGGCTTGATAATCGGCGGCGGCATAATTACCACTGGCGAATCGTTGGCTCAGCAGTTTAACTTTGATTAAAGGAGAACTGATTTTTTTGCTGAAGGTGAGCAGGGATAAGGTCAATATAATCAGTACCGCGACAAATAAGCCTCCAACCGCAATAGTCGACTGATACACATCTTGTAAATGACTCTCTTTGTCTTGGTTTATCTCCACTGTGATGTCAATCGGTTGACCATCTGAGACTAATTGCTTTTGCATGCTGGCTTTACCACTAATAACAGGGTTAGTCAGTGTTTCACCTGTATGCAATATGAGTTGTTCGTTAAGTAACCAGGTTTTATTGCTAGGTATATCAAGGTGGTGTTGCGAGTTGAAATTAAACAAGGCTTGCGTGTCGATAAATGCATACAAGGCCCCCGTCGCTTTATATGGCTCTATGATAGATTTTTGACTTTTGAGTAGAGGAAAGCCCAATATTAATAGGGTTTTATTGCGATCGGCTACTTGCTTAAATAATGTAGATTTTTTGAGTGTTAATATCGACACCTTGCTGTCAAAGTGGCTGGTGGCCATTAGTTGTTGCGTGGCGATAACTAATTGCTGGGTTTGTAGTTTAAGTATATTGGTTGGGTAAGCTTCTACAACAAACTCAGAGCCGTCTAAAATAGCTACGCCATTTACGTAAGGGTTATTTTCTACCAGCGACTGCATTTCGTTGACAACATATTGTGAATACAAAATGTTGACCGCGACTTCCCCCATGACTTGTTTACGTATCAGTCGATTAATTTCATGATTGATTTCAGACAGCTTCATCGACAAATCAAACACTTCTGACTCGGCTTGTAAGTTTACTCGTTGATAAGCTTGTCTAATATTAATTTGATAAGTTTGATAAATAAAATAGCCAGCAATCAGCAATAACGGGATCAGAACAAACGCGGTAATAGAGCCGATAAGTACTTGCCTGAATTGCGGTTTGCCTGGGTTAATACTCAATGTACATTCTCTGTAGGTGGTTTAGCTGATCTAAAGTTTGTCGATGTTAAATCAACCCTATAATGGGTTGTTGGTTGCAAATAAAACGGTTCAAAACTTTTTATAGTCTTCTCGCTCAGGTCTTATGGTTCATTGTCTGCGCTTACTCTCGACTTTGGCTCCTGCGTCGTCCTACTACCTAAATCCCTTTAGGCTGCCCCAATCACATAGTAGAGCATATGCTCATGGGGTCTCGAAGCTTGCCTGCATGGATGCAGGTAAGGGGCGAGAGCAGGACGCGGTAGCTTTGACAGCTTTGCCTACATGGATGTAGGTACTTAGGTTTCGTCTGGAACTAGAAACCTGCCCCTAAAACCTGATCGCTTTGACTATAGTTAATGCGCTAATACCTAAAGGTATAGCATATAAATTGATTATCGACTGAGCACTTTTCTATTAGGAAAGGGTTAAGAATGGACTAGAAATGGGCAAAGAATAGATTAGCCGCAGGGTAAGGCCAAAAAACCAATAAAAACTCCTAGTAAAACAATTAATTAATATCAATCAATTTAAATCTTTGTAAATCATGTTTAATCTTTTGTGAAACTGGTTTATAAATACATGTGTTTTTTTATAAGTTGAACTAGTCATTTTGGCTAATTCTGACTTATCTTTTGTATAACTTTTTAAAAAAGTAAAACTCATGAATAAATATAAACGATTATGCTTACCCTCGATCAGCAGCTTAATAGCCATTGCTTTGCTAGCTGGCTGTACTGCTACTGAGCAGACTTCATCTTCTGCAGCCTTGTCTTCTGCGACTTTGGCAGCCAAAAATAAGGTGACTTTACAAAGTCAAACTAAAATTACCGACGGTGCTTTGCATTTTGACGGTAAAAAATTAAACCATAAAACCTTTGAAAACCCGTCAAAAGGCGCGGGTTACGATTATTTCTTTGGTAAAAACATTTCAGCGCACGGTGATGCGGTTAAGCCCTATAAACACTATGTATTTATGACATGGTACAAAGGTGGCAAAGATAATCGTAACGTTATGCTATCGCGCTTAAACACCAAAACCGGAAGTGTTAAAACAATTGAGTTTCCACATCGTCATACTGGATTCCGTGGTGATCCGTTAGTGGGTGAATCGCACAACACCATAGGGTTAGCGGTTAGTCCTATCAATGGCACTATTCATATGGTGTACGATATGCACGCCTACCGTAATGACGATAAAAACGGCAGATTCAAAGGCCGTTTTATTAATGATTATTTCCGCTATTCATACTCGGTAGCCGGCGCTGCTGATGTCAGTGATGAAGACTTTACCCTAGCGCAATTTGTTAAAGATACCAGTGCAGTGAGTGAAGGGCCGGATGATTACAAGCATCTAACCATGACAGGTAACTTAGATGACAAAGACAACTTTGTTGCTTTTACTTACCCTAAATTTTACACCACTACCGACGGCACCTTAATTCATTATATGCGTTGGGGTGGTAACAATAACGGCGCGTATTATTTCAACAAATATGATGCCGAAAAACAAAAATGGACACGATTTACCCCATTTAACCATAAAGACCAAAAAACGCATGGCCATCCTTACAATTGGGGATTATATGGTTTTATGAAGTATGTTAACGGTAAGCTACGAGTCGGTTTTCAGCAACGAAGCGCAGATAATAACGACCGTTATAAATACCAAAACGGCGTGTATTACGCCTACTCAGATCATCCAGATGGTATGGGTGATTGGAAAAACCACAAAGGTGAGCCAATGACATGGCCTTTGGTTAATTCAGACGAAATTAAAGTGTTTGAGCCGGGCGACTACATGAGTCATCAAGAGCCTAACGCGATCCACATTGTTGGTGGCTTTGACTGGACAGTGACTGAAAACGAAGATATTCACTTTATAAGTAAAGCGCGCTCGACTAATCGTAAACGTGCTGATTATGAAGAAGTGGCGATCCATGCTTATAAGCCAGCAGGAGCCAAAGAATTTAAGATCTCTACTGATTTTACCGGTGGTGATTCAATTTATACCGCAGGTGACGACATCTTTATTATTGGTTTGAAAAACGGCTACCCTTACGTTGAAAAAGCCAAAGGCGGCACCAATGATTTTAAACCTATGTATCAACAAAAGGGTGGAACGCAATTTGACCACGGCACGATACATATTAAAGATGGTAAAGCGTATTATTACTTAATGGAGCGTGGCTCAGGTAGTTCGTTACCTCTATATTTACAGATCATCGATTTAGGGGTTAACTAACCAGACATCCCCTGTTTTGATAATAGATGATTAAAAAAATTGGCTCAGTGTTGTAAAACTGAGCCAATTTTTCACTTCACTAATACTGTTTCCAGAAAGAAATGTGCTATTGAATCCATGTAGGTCGCCGTACACTGTTCCAGACGCTTAACGGCATTCCCTACATTCATGTAGGTCGCCGTACACTGTTCCAGACGTTTAACGGCATTCCCTACATCCATGTAGGCTGTCTCTTATACACAAATATTTTATATTTTTATAACTCTATGATCTAATACACATTTTATAGATGTAAGGTCATATTAATGTTTAATTCAACTACAGAAGAATGGGCCAATTCAATTTTTGGAAATGCTGAACTAGGCGATTCAAGAAGAACTGACCGATTAGTGAAATTCACAACAGATATGGCCAACCATGCTGGTAATTCTGTTGTTAGTGCGAGTGAATACCCAGCCTCAGTTGAAGCGGCTTATCGTTTAATTCGAAATCACGCTGTTCGACCAGAACACATTGCTCTGTCAGGGTTTAAATTCACCGATACTATTGTCAAAGAAAGGCCGTTAGTACTTGCTATTCAAGATACAACAGGGTTGAGTTATCGGCATTCTATTTGCGATAAACTGGGTAATGCCAGCTCAGCAAAAAAATCAGCTAAGAATCCTCAAGGGCGTTCGTTATTTGTTCACTCTACACTCATGATGGATGCTGATTCTGAGCAGATACTTGGGTTAGGGAATCAATATTATTGGTTTCGAGAGCAAAAAAACTCAGAAAAAAAAGAAGTGCTTCAACAACGGCCAATAGAAGAAAAAGAAAGCTACAAATGGCAGCAAAATATAGAAACACTGTCAGCTCGAATGGGTTCTTTAAGCAATGTAATAGATGTTTGTGATAGAGAAGCTGATATTTACGAATATTTAGATTATCAAAAACAACAAGGGAATCGCTTTCTTGTACGAGCGAAAGAGAACCGTAAACTTAATTTACCTAAAGGCTGTTTAAACGATGCAGTTAAAACGATGTCAGCCAAAAGCCATTATACGGTGCACGTGCCGCAAAAAGGTGGAAGAAAAGCTCGAGATGCAAATGTCGCATTAAGTTATAGAAGTATCACCATTAACAAACCCAAAAGAGCGACTGGTTCGGCTGAACTAACGGTTAATATGATTGTGTGCCAAGAAGTTAATGCCGAGAATGAAGACGAAAAGTTATGTTGGGTGTTATACACATCAGAACCGATCACTTCAGACGCGCAAGCTAGAAAATTAGTGCGTTTTTATGAATTACGCTGGCGTGTGGAAGACTTTCATAAAGTCTGGAAGTCTGATGGCACTCAAGTTGAAAAACTAAAGATGCAAGGTGTAGATAACTTAAAGCGAGTGGCTATAGTTCAAGCATTCATCGCAATAAGACTCATGCAGTTACAGCAGTTAATCAAGAATAAAGAAGCAGCCCGCAACATATCATGTGAGAGATTATTACCTCAATTGTTGTGGAAACTGTTATGGAAAAAAATAGAAAAGAAAACAGAGCTCCCCCAAGAGCCGCCGTCTTTGTATTGGGCTTATTATGCGATTGCCAAAATAGGTGGGTGGTATGATAGTAAAAGAACAGGCCAAGTGGGTGTAAAAGCTATATGGGTTGGCTGGAAAAAGATCATGATATACGCCGAATCTTTAGAACTTATACAAGCGTTAGATTGAGTATAAGCTTATGAAAAAAATGTGATCAAGAGACAGCCATGTAGGTCGAAATTTATTTCGACAATAGCAGCAGAGCTGCTTCAGATTAGGTTTCTAGGCGCGATATTGCTAAATATCTGCAACCTTTGCCCGTTAAACCGCAACCCCACAATGCGCTTAATCAGCTATAGCCTTATTTTGCTGCCAGTTATACAAAACCAGAAACAATAAACCGAGCACCGAAGAAAGCATTGCGCCAACCAACGCTAAGCGAAAGCTTGAGTATTGGGCGATAACTCCCATGCCACTTGAACCCAACATAACACCCACTTTAAAACCGTTGGAATACACAGCTGAGGTGAACCCAACGCGGTTCGGTAATTGCGCTTGTAATAAAGTTAAACCCACACCCGCAAATAACCCATAAAACACCGCATTAATAAATTGTAGAGCCAGCATTTGCCAGAACTCAGTAGCCACATACATACCAGCATAAAAAACAAAGCCAAAACCAAACGCCACTAGCATCACGTTTATTTTACTAAAACGTTGGCATAAGCGATTGGCCCATAACATGATCGGCACTTCAAGCCCGGCTACCAAGCCCATTAATATGCCCGGCGTATACTCAGGTAAACTCAGCTCTTTAATGGTATATAAGGCTAATGAAGACGAGTACATGTTATTGCCCATGGAACCCGCCACAACAGCGATGGCTAAAAACCAAAAGTGCAGCGGGGCAGGTGTTGTCGCTTCGTTTTTATGTTTAGATTTTTGCTGACTTAACTCAGGTAACTTTAGCCAAACAAAAGCCATGCTCAGTAAAGCAACCATAATAGCCGAACTAAACGCACCAACAAAACCAATACTGGCAACCAGAGCAAAGCCCAAAGGAGGGCCCATCATCCAAGCAAAAGAAATACCGGCTCTAAGTTGTGCATTAAACTGAGTAATATCTATGGTTTGTTTATTTGCCCATTGACGACCTAATGTCAACATAAGAGGAATGCTAGCATTGCCGAACGCCATGCAAAAAATTCCTGCCGCCAGTACCACCCAAAACGAATGGGTGTTCATGTAAATCAACAAGGCCAATACAATGCCGCTGTTAGCTAACAAGTACATTTTGCGGGCACTAACGCCTTTATCTGCTAATTTCCCCAAGGTTTGACTGATCACGATCCCCGCCAGCGTGACACTAACCATATAAATACCCACATATATCGGCGGATTGTTAAGTTCATCAATTAAGAAATAACTCAACAGAGGATAGATAAATGAGCCAATCATACCGGTTAACGAGCTAAGAAAAATAAACTGCTTGGCTGATAAATGATGGGGTTGTGAAGATGTGGAAATAAACAACATGAAACCTAATACACTTGCTCTGAGACGCCAAATTTTTACGGGTTTTAGCGAGCGCGATAAAAAGCGAGGAAGGGTACGGTAAATCAGCGTAAATTGATAGTTGGATTCAGTGATAATGGCGGATTAACAATGCCTAACTTTTTCAGCGCAGATAAAAACCCTTACGAGTTAACAAAACAAAAGTGAGTTAAATGGTGAAGTAGGGTATAGCTTGGCTCGATATTTAAGTTATGACCATGGTGTTTTTTCAATTTTGTCAGGTTTGTTTAAACAAAATTTATAAGATGGGTGTCTGGTTAATTATCTTCTGGTTAATTCTCAATGTGTATATGCTTAGATGCTTACTCTATACGCACGTAAGTCGTAAAAAGTTGTCTGAAGTTTATGAAGCGACTCACACTTCTGCTGAAAGGTGGTAGTGGGGTGTTTTAGTTTGCCATAACAAACTTAGCATTCAATTTTCTAAGCAATTCAAATGTATTGATATAGCTAACGCCAAATTGCTTGCAAATATTAGGGATTTTTACTTTCTTACTATTCGGGGGGACTAATGCTTCATGGGTCACTATTGTTGCACCTGTTGTAGAAGCTTTTGCGATTATCCAAGGATCGGCTTTGCTTAAAAAGTTTGCGATATCAGCTTGAGATTTATCTGTAAGAGAAACTACATGGTTAGCTATTTCAGTAAACATATCTTGAGTGGTTTTGTCAGCCACAGGTAAGAAATGAGATTTGTGGGCTTTAGCCCACTTCGATAATTCATCATTAGAGTCAGTGAGTTCGAGATAAACATTGTCTATGCTCATAACTTGTCCGGCCCGAAACTGCTTCTCTAACCAATCCCAAAACGCGGGACAAAAATTCATGTCGTAATAAAGGTTTTTTGCTTGAATGTAGGTATTAGAGTCCATTAAATAATTCAAAAATCATATCCCTTAGCAAACTTATTAATTTTATCCGGCTTTATCCCAAGTAGCTGCCCAGCATCCCTAAGTAAAACTTTACCACTTAGTGTTTCAGACAAAACTGCTCTCGCTAACCTTTCGCTTGTTTGACTTTTTAGAGTTACATAATAGCTAGGGCCTGTTCCTTTTCGCTCTCTTTCGTCATATTGCTTTTTGAGAAATTGAATAAAGCGATGATATTCATTTTGAGAAATGAACCTGAACGTTAAAGCTCTTCGCGCTAAAACCCATTGACTTACATGGAAGTGAGATTCTAAACCCGCTAAATTATCTTTCCAGTCTTCTAGTTGTTGCCAATAACTCTTGAACTCTTCTCCGGGGACTAGAAACTCTGCCGCTACTGCATTGCAGAGAATTTCTTCTTTACGATGTGTAGAATCAGACCCGTCAGAAACGCCACTTTGTCCAATCCATATGTGAGCTAATTCATGAATTAAAGTGAACAATCGTGCAACAGGAGCATCTGCTAAGTTAATAAAGATCACTGGTGCGATTTCATCAGCAATGGCGAAACCTCTAAACTCATTAACAAATAAAGGCTTTGTGTGATGTCCCAAATTACTTTGGCGCATTATAAGTACACCAATATTCTCAATCTTTTTGATAAGATCTTTGTGGTAATCTTCCCAGTTTCCCCTAGTAGGGTGAGGCGGAACCCCAAGCTCATTTCTCATATCATTGACAATATCAATTGCACTAGAGTTGATATTAAAGCGACCGACAAAACTCAATGGTTCAGTTCCTTGGTCGGTCAAATATTCTTTATACCAAGCTTGTTTAGTGAGTGTATTTTGCACAACCTTGTATAACTCAGCGCTTGGCTTTCTTAAAGGTTCACCATCAACGGTTCGCAAATCTGGAATTGGAAGCTTATCTTCAGGCTGCTCTCGAAGAAATAAATAACCAAAGGGGACATATGTTTTTTCGGCTAGTTCCATAGCTTTGCGCATGGTAATAGGCTTTTCACCGTTTTCCCAAGCACTTACCTTTTCTTCAGTAGTTTGGAGTTTTGTGGCAAGCATACCCAAAGACAGGTCGGCACGTTCTCGTGCCCACCTTATCAAATTTGGATTAACTTGTGCGTATGCTGTTGCCATCTAAAGTCCTTTTCTTTTATCTCATCTTAATCATAAAGAATTTAAGATAAAAGAGGTTTGTAAAAATTTTAGTTAGTATTGGAACTAAGGTTCTATCTAATATTATATAAAAGTTGTTTTGCTTTATCACTTGTTAGATTGATTTGAGGCATCATTGTTCAATTGTTGGCTGTAATTTTATGGGATCGTAGTTCGTACTAATTTATATCCAGGCACGATACTATGATCCAGTCATAGGTCGTTTTTATTCAAATGTTCCGGTGGGAGCTGTTGAGCATATAATTAACAAGACACCCATCTTATAAGTTTAACCAAAGTTTATAAGGTGGGTGTCTGGATAAAATTCCTATTTCTAAGCTACAAGTTATCCGTTTAAACCCAACACAAATTTTGGCAACCAAGAGCAAACATTATTAAACAGTAATTCACTTGACAACTTTGATTACAGGTGTAATCTTAAACTTATCGATTACACCTGTAATACATAAAGATGACTGAAATTACCAATACCGAGTTTGAAGTTTTAGAAGCTTTATGGGTTAACTACCCCGCTACGGCAAACAGTATTATTGAGCAACTAAATAAAAATAAACCATGGCACGAGAAAACGGTAAAAACCCTGATAAATCGTCTTGTCAAAAAAGAAGCGATAGGCTTTGAAAAACAAGGGCGTTCTTACCTTTACTATCCGTTAGTTGAACGAGATTCGTATATGGCCACGCAAAGTCAGAGCTTTATTGACCGTCTATTCAGAGGAAGGGTATCGCCGCTAGTTGCAGGGTTTGCAAAAACGAATAATTTAAAAAAAGAAGATATTGAAGAATTAAAAGCACTCATTGAAAAATGGGAGCAAGACAATGATTGATTTCCTTATTTCGTTATTACTGCCCTTAACATTTTTACTGATGGTATTGCTGCTTGGCCATAAATGGCTGATACGCACATTAGGCGCTATCAACACTTACTTATTATGGTTAACCGTACCTTTAGGGCTGGTAATTTACTGTTTACCACTGCCGTGGCAACAAAGTAACGTATTGCAAATAACTGAAATCAAACGTTACTTGGTGGATGCTGATACATCATTTCAACAAAGTATTTCCATGTCTTGGTTTGTCTATATTTGGCTGGGTGTTGCCGTGGCAATAACGGCCTATTGGTTGTTGAGCTATTTTACATTTAATAAACAGTTACAACTCATACCTGTTGATAAATCAATATTGCCGGTAACTCTCCCTAAAAAGTTAAGTGTATATCAGCACTCAAAAGAATATAGCCCGATGCTTGTCGGTATGGTTCAGCCAAAACTTATTATTCCAGAAAACTTTTTTGAGCTTTACAGTGTAGAGCAACAAAAACTTATTCTTGAACACGAAATTTGTCATTTTGATCGGAATGACATTTATTGGAACTTGGTAGCGATAACTTGCTTAACGTTATTCTGGTTTCATCCCCTTGCTTGGCTATCGTATTTTAGATTTCGCCAAGATCAAGAACTCTCCTGTGATCAACTCGTTGTGGCGCGCAAACCAAAAGAGAGCAGGATTACCTATAGTAAAGCACTGTTAGTGACGGCACAGTCGACACCGCCATTAGCTTTTGCTCAGCTATCCTTTACAAAATATGGAGATAAACAAATGATGTTTGAACGTATTAACAATGTAAAAACGAGTACGAAAGCCTCTAAATCGATATTAGCAACTGTCATGTTTGCAACTATTACCATGCTCTCTGGGCTAAGCTATGCCGGAAATCAACACGATAAAGCAGGAGCCCAAATAGCCCACAAAAATAACCTAATGGCAGAAGTACGTATTAAACCTAAATATCCACTGCAAGCGGCGCAAAACAAGACTGAAGGTTCAGTGGTTCTTAAATTTGATGTAACGGCAAGCGGTGCGGTTCAAAATGTTGAAGTGGTCAATGCAAAACCCGCCTATGTATTTGATAAGGCTGCCGTAACAGCGTTAAAACAATGGAAATATTCAGCCCCCGGTCGCTTGGTAAAGAATAATTTAGTTCAACTCGATTTTGCGATGAATGATAACACTCATCACGACAATTTAATTGAACAACTTAAAGTGACCAATTAAGTTTGTTCGGGTACATAAAACATAAATAAAAGGTCGCAGCTGCGGCCTTTTTCAATTTAGGAACCTCCATTCCTCACATCGCCCATACACGCACCGCCAACCACAGTTACAAAACATAATTAGCCAAAATTTATAAGATGGGTGTCTTGTGATTTGTTTAGTTGGTGAGTATCTACAGTGGTTTTATTTATTGCCATGTATATTGAAGAAAATATATCGATCCAAACTGAAGCCGCCTAAAAACTAATGGGTGTCCAGTTATTTCTCTATATAACCTAATCCTTGTGCATATTAAACTGCTGCAAGTTTTCAATTTTCTACACCACACACCAAAAATTAATCAAAATAGGTGATTTTAAGATTGATTTAGATTTATTTTTTGGTTTTATGAATTTGTTTTGATTGATATTGATTTTATATGATCATAAAATCCGATTTTTTTAATAAGGGAATAATTAATAATAATGTTTTCGAATGCGTTGGGTAAACACAGTTCATTAATTGAACTGGTTAAATTGGTTAGGGTCTTCTTAAAGCAACCACTTAATCAAATTTTGATTGGTATTGTGTTGATTGGTATCTCCAGCGGAAAATCGGCAGCTGTAGAACGCCCAAGCATCTGGGTTAAAAATACCGATAGAGCTAAAATTTTAGATAAAATAAATACCCAACCATGGGCTAGTTCACTATTCACTGAGCTTAAACAACGTGTAGACCCACTCGCCTCTGAGTCACTCAAAGCAAGAAAAACTCTAGTTCAACAACTGCCATTTGTTTTAAGCCAAAAGCAAATTTCTGTTTTACCTCGATTCCAGGTAAAAGGTGGCGGTACTGAAGAACAATGGGAACGTTTATCTAAAACGGTTCTTGATGGCGTAGACTGTGGTGTACTTTATTATTTAACGCAGGAAGACAAATACGGAAACTGTGCAGCGGATGTATTACATAATGTTGTTTTTGCGCTAAAACATATGCCTGTCGATATTACCACCCCGACAAATAAGGCCACAAGAAATGCTGGTTGGTTATTTCCAAACAACCATCTGTTTGAAACTAGGGGGATTGGTGCGCAATTACCCATCATCTATGATCTAATATACCCATACATAGCAGCACAGAATAAAGTTTATAATTACACTAGTAATCAATTAACTGCATTCGATTTTGTTGATGCCCAAGACGTATTTAAAACATACCTTTGGCTAGCACTTAACCGTGGCGATAAAAAAAGTAACTGGTCTGTTATTGAATCGCCAAGCTTGCTACATAATGCGTTAGCACTAGATAACCCGCAGCAAACTAAACAGTACATCACACAATATCTTAGCACTGATAGCCAGTATCAAATGTCATTCAATACTTTGGCAAGTCATTATAAAAATGCAGGAGATATTTGGCCGGAATCACTAAACTACTCAAAACGAGTAGGGGAAGTGTCTATATACATTTTAGCCTTGCTTGAACGCTATGACTCGACACTTGAATTAGCTAACAAGTATCCTAATTTACTCGGCAATTATAAATCCTACTACAACCTACAATTCCCGAATGACGATTATCCCTTTATTGGTGATGGAGACAGACAATACGAGATAAACTATCCAATACTCGAAATGTCACTGTCTGTGGCAAGGAAAAACAAAAACAGTCTGCTTACCAATGATTATGACGAATACTTAGCCTCAAGCGTAAAAAAAGATTTATACGATCGCGGTGAGTTATCTCCACGATTTTACGGTGGTAGGGTGTATACCACGCCGTTACAACTGTTGTGGAACGAAGCTAGCCTAACAAATAAAACATCACGCACAATTAACTCGCAAAGACCACGCACCGCAGCTTTAGACTATGCAGGAATGGTTATCCAACGTAACACTAGTTTCAAAGACTCCACTAAAAACGGCTTAATGGCCTACGTCGCTGGTGCATCCTATATTCATGGCCACGCTTCTGGAATGGACATGGAACTCTACGGGCAGGGTCATGTTTTGGGTATCGATGGTGGTAAAGGAATATACAAGACTAATACTCATGAAAACTATTACCGATTATTTGCTGCCCATAATACCGTGATCAGCAATGGCTCATCCGGATCTGAAAAACGTTGGGTAAACTTGGGTATAAAAAAAGTACAGCAAGTTGCAATGGAACCTCTGCCCAACCAACCAGCCGTGTCGCCAAATCATTCGTTTTCTATTTCGTCTTTCTGGGACAAATTTAATTTAGTATCTCAGGCTGAACATGAAAGAACCCTAGCTTTAATAAAAGTGTCTGATACACAAGGGTATTACGTAGACATATTTAGAGCAAAAGCAAGGAAGAGAAAATTCGGCACGTATGGCATGCAATATCATGATTACGTTTATCACAATATAGGTGAAAATGTTGCAGTTACGTCCGAAGCAAAGCCGGTTAGCCTAAAAAGCAATAATCGTCGTTATCTCAATAATGATGATTTGCCATGGGTTCAAAATAAACACTATAGGCATCCTGGTTGGCATTTCTTTAAAGACGTTAAATCAACGCAAGTGTCTTCCCGTCAGCACGAAATTACCTTCACTGCATCTAAGTTAGGTGACGAGCCTATTTATATGCGAGCTATTTCGCCCAGTAACATAGCGTTAGATTTCACTACGGTTATGGCACCACCGTCAGTAGGCGCGCCGTTACCTTATCAGGATAAACCGTTACCTACATTTATCGCCCGCAAACAGGGCGATGCATGGCAAAACCCTTTCGTTTTTGTTTATGAGTCGACAACGGGTAATGCTGGATTTGCGGTGAAATCGGTCGAACGACTAATGGATAAACGCGGCTTTAATGGCTTAAAAATTAAAGTTGATACTGGTGCTACAACCTTAACTCAGTATGTGATTTTAAATCGAAAACTTAACAGTAGTTACCGCAACGATAAAGAGAAAATTTACTTTAAAGGCCACTTTGCCGTTATCTCGGTAGACGATCAAACCCAAAAGGGAGAGCTATATATGGGGTCTGGGTACGAGCTTAGCTATGGTGGCAAAAGGCTTTATCCCAACAGAGGGGCCACAGCAGGGTATAAAACCTTTTAGCGCTTAGCGATATAACTATTGGCGCTAACGCAGGTTGTTAGTGACTTGCCCAGCTGTATATAGGAAAAAATAAAGAGTAATCAAATCTATGTTTATAAGTGGTCAGTTAACACAAAAACTTACTTTCTTTACTATCGTCATGCTATGCGTGTGTATGGCAATGAAAGCTAATGCCAACGATAATTTGTCGATTAAAATGACAAACCACTCTAATGCTTTTAACGAACAGCAGATATCTTCCAAACTTTCACAAGCGGAATCAGCATTTTCAAACAAAAATCTCGACGAGGCTATTGCACAAAGCAACGAGGTGATTAACACCTTAGAAGCGCAGGAGAAATTTGGATCTGAGTTACTAAAAGATGCGCTCCTAATCGATTATAAAGCGAGATTCCTTAAGAAGCTTGGCTCAAGATCAATACATGCAATTAGACGTGGTAGCCAAACTAGCTTTTCTCACTTTAACCCGCTTATTAAACATGCGAACGAAAACTTAACTCCCCACCAGCGTCAGCAGGTCAAAGAAAGTATCGCGTTGTTTATATACGAACTACCAATGTCTTCTCGGAGAAACCCAGCCGTTTCAGACGATTTTCGCTCTAAAGATACAAGATCTCGGTATATAAAAAGCGCAACTTATCATACCTTAATTGGTACATACAAAGTGCCAAACAAGACGTTACAAACGATCGTCAGTAATCCACAATATCCTTTAGATGAACCAGTCAAAGCATATTTTTATCTTGGTAGAGAGGAAATGATTAAACATCGTTTCAATCGCGCTGAAAACTTTCTGAAACAAGTCATTAATGCTGAAGATAGGGGTGACGGCTATGAATCATACAAGATGTTAGCAATAGACTACCTTTATCATTTGGCGTTGAGAAAAAAAGACTTATTTAGCGCTAACTTATACTGGTTACAACTTGCTGATGCCCAGCCAACAATAGTGTATCAGCCTGATCTTGTCGTAGCTGAATATATCGATATAAACCAACTTAATACACAGCAAATCGAGTTGGAATTGACGATTGATAAAATGGGGTATGTTAAAAATGCGGTCTTACAACAGCCAGTGACAAGTAATGCCAGAGCAACCTTTAATTTTGTTGAAAGTACACTGTTAAACTCTCGTTTCTCTCCTCTAAGAGGTAATGATGGCTCTTTTACAGCATCAACCATCTCTCTCTCTGTAGAAATTAACCCAGCATTTGATAGGGTAATTTCGAGAAAGCAAACTAACTTACATAGAGCTTTATCTGAATTTTATCCTGGTGGTTATCGTAACTCAGAATTATTCACTCAACTTATAAACCCCTAATGGAATATAGTTAATAACTAAAAGGTACAAACAATGGCCAATATAAACTTTGTAAAAAAACTGGCTACATCAGCATTTCTTTTCAGTAGCCTCACTAGTGTACAGGGAGTGGCTAATAACTGTGATGTCTATTCTGATCCACCGCCTTCTGAAGATCCTAGTGATGGTGGCTATTATGATCCGCCCCAAGGCGAAAGTGGCCAGCAACAGTCGGGGTTTATATACCCCACTAATATTTCGGCGAGCCCGAGTGTAAGTACAAATGGTAACTTTACCATTACTTGGGACCTAGTCACTCCAATAATAGATCATGGTAGCTATATTGAGGAATGCCAGTATATCTGGTTAGAAATATATAAGGACGGTGATGAGTCAAGAATATTCGACACTAAATTTACCAACGACTGTACTGCTACCAGCTACCAATTTACCGACTACCCAGTTGGTTCATATAGTATTGGTTTAGGGGCAGAAATAATAGGTACGGACACTACTGAGGGCTATGAAGCCAATTATGGTGAGTGGGACTACGACAATAATACGGTTAACGTGAACGTGTATTTTGGCCGGAAAGTAGTTTACATACACACTGATATGCTGGGTAGTCCGATTGCCGAATCACATTAACAACCAAAGTACACAAATTTCCATGAGTCTTCGATATAAAGCGCATGTTCTAATTTCTCTACTAATAACAGGTTGCTTATCTTGTTCATCTAGTAACACACAAACAGTATTTTATTCAACTGAACCCAGCCAGGGCATGGTTTTGCTTAAACTACCTGTCAATGTGTTTGTATTGAAATCAGATAAAAGCCATGAGCTAGATGCAAATATTTCTGAACAAGAAATGAGAGATGTTTTGGCTCAAGTTAACTCAATTTGGCAACAGGCAAAAATAGAATATATTTTGAGTGGGTTTGAGGCTATTAATGCGATAGGTGCAGAGCATTTCCTTTCTTATCGCAAGACTAAATATAAGGGTATTTCTTATCAAAAAGAAATGAGCCTATTAACTAGAGATAGTTGCGAAACACAGCTCTATCAACAATCAGAAATCAACGTATGTGTAGTTGGCCAAATATTTAACCGAAGTGGTGGGATATTCATCAATTTTGAATCCCCGCTAGTTATATGGCCGTTAACATCTAAATCATCCCAATCGTTAAATGCCGCAAGCCTTGCCCATGAGATTGGACACCACTTGGGTTTGTCACACAATTATTTAGGCGCTAGATATTTAATGCAAGGATTAGGTATATCAACAGTGAAACCAGAGCAACAACATTTGTTATTAACACAAAAAGAAATTGATACAGCCAGAAATCAAGCAGAGTTTTACCATATTCGCAAGGAGTATTTACTATGAACGGAATAATTAAAACCAAACTAATACTAAAGGCTATTGTTGTAGCGAGTAGTTTTATAGCTCTGAATGTTAATGCTAAAAACATCACCTTGAACCCAGTGGAAGAAAATTCAGCTGTAACACCTATGTCCGCTACTGAGTTACCAGAGATTAGCAAGGTTGAAGATAAAGAAAGCATGGTCGCAAAGACAGGAGCCAATCTTGAGCTAGCTGCTGACAAAGGGGCTTCTGAAAAAAGGACTAAACAAAATAAATCCCCTACAACAGCCAAAGGCTTACCTAAAGGTATCTACTTCAATGATATCGACTACATCCCTGGCTATGCAGCAAACCATATAGATTCAAAACACTTTCAATCTAAACAGGTTTCTCCTCTTAGCGCAGATGTATTTGGAGACACTATTAACCCGTTAACGGGTGAGTTGTCGATACGTGTTACAGACATTTCTATCCCAGGAAACAGCCATTTACCTGTAGAAATTACTCGACGAAAAGATGATATTCACGCAAATGGAACAGATGACCCTAATTATAAAGGGCCAAATGTACCTAACATAGGCCCCTTTACACTCGAGTTACCACATCTGACAACCAGAGTTTTTAGGCCTAACTATATGCCGACTTTGGGAGTCTACGATGGAAATAATTATGTTACGGGGCAAAAATTAGGTTGGCCAAAAGATCGTTGTTCAAATCTCCTTTTAAAGACTTTTAAAACCAGCTCTAATTTACGCTACGCGGAGTCAGGGCTCGAACAAATCCGTCCAGTTGACCTTGAGCATCATGCGGGGGACTTTTTTCAAGGTGTTACCTTAAATGTAACCGGCAACTGGGGTGAACAGTTGATGTATCCAATGGATGATATCGACTACGGGAGTGTTTCACCTAGTTATGTGACAAAGTCTAATTGGAAGTTCGAATGCATGGATAATTCCGCTTCTGATGGTGGTCAAGGTTTTAGAGGCATTGCCCCAAATGGCGACGTCTATGAATTTAAAGAATTGTATTATACCGAAACTTCAGCGGTCGCTCCTGATTTCAGGGCTGTTGATGAGGCTGGATATACTGGGCTGGGTAAAGGACCAACATTTCAAGCGGTGTTATTTGCAACTAAGGTGACAGATGTTCATGGAAATACTGTTCAGTACGATTATGTTGACGGAAAGCTAGACAGTATATACGCCAGTGATGGCCGCCGAATTGATGTGACCTATAATAGCTCTGAGGTAACAATAACGGCTCATGGCAAAACCTGGCGCTATAAACCGGAGGGTGACGGATATAGCGTCTACCTACCCTCTGAAGCCAATGCTGAGAGAAAGTGGATATACAAGATGTATTCGGGGGATTTGTTGACCGCTTATGGATATGAACCTTCAACCTTTGGTGACGAAGATACTGGCATGATTGTGTTCGAGGGTCCCTGTAGCACTCTCGGGGGTGATTATTCCTTGGCAGAAATTACTCACCCTTCGGGCATGACCGCGACGTTTACGCCAAGAAAAAAAGGTACGAATTCGCCATTTGGTGAGGTCGAGAAGCGAATTTTAACAACTACAATGTCGGCAATGACCCATAAAAAGTTCAGCAGCGACGATAAACTCTGCGACGGGATTCTACCGAAGACATCTTCCAGTGATAGACCTTATGCGAGTGTAAAATATAGTGTGCCGGTAGGCAAAAAGGTAGTTACAGGCCCTGGGTTATCACCAATGACCTGGTACTATGGTTATGAGGAAGGGGAGGTTATCAAAAATTCTGTTGGGCGTGAGGTTGTTGAGGACACATCCCCGGAAGATCCTAACGCAAGCAAGGTTCCCGTTGGCAATAGAGTAAAGCGTTTTACCAACGACTTGGCTAAACCTACAACAAGGCGCTCAATTATCGATCCAGATGGGAACTTAACCGTGCTCCATGTTAATCGCCAGCATAATGCACTTTATGGGCAAGTTGAACAAGTAGATTACTACGGGCGAAGTGATATAGCAGCTCCGTATAATGATAGTGAGAGCTATACTATTCAAACGAACGGCGCGCTTTATAATTATGGGTTTAGTCAAAAAACTATAAAGAATCACTATGGAGTTAGTACTCGCCTAGGAGAGCATTGGCTTTATCATGACATAGGTACAAGACCAGGCTTATGGCCAAGGCCTAGTATCAATATCGACACGTCACAGCACAAGCCCTTGTTATTCCACAGAGAGATAATTCAAGGTGCAACATATAATACTGTATATGCCTATGATGATGATCCAATCTCATCCACTTATAGTTATCAACTACCCACTAAAATTCAGAGGTATTCTAATCTTTCTTACAAACTAGAATGTGGTGGCTGCAATTCAGAAGAGAGTATGGTTCAAGAAGAAGAAACTACATACAAACACCTCAAAGATAAATGGGTAATTGGCCTCATTGAAAAAGTAAATATAGGTACATTGAGCAATAAAAGCACAACGTTAAAAAATGTCTACAAAAACAATTCTCCACTTATAGATAAAGTCTACAAGTTTGATAAGTTAGTACAAACCAATAATGAATATCACAGTGACGGGAACTTAAAAAAAGTTACATATAATGCAACGCCAGCTCGAGTACTGACCTACACTGACTATAAAAATGGAATTGCAAGAAAGGTTGAGCAACCAGGCACAGCTGAAAATCCTATTTCATATCTTCACACTGCAGTAGATGACTTTGGTCAAATTACCAAAATAACCGATTTTACAACTCAGACGGATATTAATTCAGTAATTGAGGGCTGTACAACATTTGATTACGATTTCGCATTTAGGTTATCTCTGATTAACCCTTGTGATTTTGCAGAAGCAGGCAATGAACCAGACAAACACAGTAATTTAGCCAGTACTACTATTTCATATTCTAAAGGAAGCAGTTCACTCGGTTATGCTTTAAAAAAATCGACCACCAAAGGAGATTTTAGAGCAGAAGTGTTGTACGACGCCATGCTACGTCCAATACAAAGTAAAACGTGGGATGCTACTTCTAGTACCCCAGCTGTTTACATAAACTCAGAATATAACTCGAATGGACTCGTTACTTTCAAGTCACGCCCAAGTCATATTTCAAATTCAACAAATGGAATAAGTAGTACTTATAATGGTGTAGGCGAATTAACAAAGACTACGGATTCTGAAACTAATCTGGAAACAATATATTACATTTATGGTAGCTCCTCTCAAGTAATTCATCCAAACGGCAGTACAACTGTTTCATATTATTTAGGGCTGGGAAGCCCAGCAAGAGACGTGCTTATTTTCTCAACGACATACAATAGCGAAGGCTGGGGCTTGACATCTATTGAAGTCGAAGAGTTTACCCACCTCTTACAACCTCAAATAATTAGTCATGACCCTGCTGGCTACGATTATGACGAAACTGATACAGTATTAAGTCCTAAGATAACCGAGTATAGAAGTTATGATGGCCCGAATTTATGTAAAACGTCTAGAAATGAGATAGGAACCAAGTGGTATGGACATAATGCTCTAGGAGATGTTACGTGGGCAGAGCTAGGAGGAGATTACACAACTGAGCATGGTTGTAAAAGTGCAGCCTCTTCAGGAAACAGTATCGATTTCACCTATGATGAGAGAGGTAATGTTAGTCAAATTGATTACCCTGATGACACACCTGACAAAGTATATAAGTACAATCAAAATAACATGGTTACCCAAGTGAGCCTTGGTGATGTTACTAGAAACTTTGATTATCGAGATGAGCTGTTAACTGAAGAAAAAATAACAATTGATGACAAAGCCTTGGCGTTAAGCTACCTCTATGACAAACACAAAAATGTAAAAAGAGTTACCTATCCTAGCGGAGAAAAAGTTTACTTTGACTATAACTCTATGGGACAGGCTATAACTGCTGGCTTTTTTGCGTACGATGCTGTTTATCACCCAAATGGAGCGTTAAAAAGCCATTACTACGGAAATGGTGTGCAATTTGAAGTAACCCTAAATTCAAAAGGGTTGTCAGAAAGACAAACTGAGTCAAGCGATGGTTTGGGAATGATTGTCGACACTGCACAAACCTACGACGTACATAACAACCTAAAAACGCTAACAGACTATGTTGATCAACGATATAACTTATCGTTACGGTATGACGGTGCTGACAGACTTAGATATATTGATGATAGCTTTAATGGTACTGGCGAAATTAAATACGATTCTATCGGGAATATCGTACAGAAACGAATTGGTAACCAAACAATTGATTACCACTACAATGCTAATAACCAATTAGATTATGTCTCTAATGGTTACGCAAAGGATTATGATTACGATGAGCATGGCAATGTTACATCAGATGGAAGTTTTACCTTTACCTATAACCTAGGCGGTCAAATGGTAAAGGCATACAATAGTTCTACTACCAATGACTATCTGTATGATGAGGCTGGCAAACGAGTAAAGGTTGCTAGTAGCCAAGCAGGGGATTCATACTCGATGTATGGCCAAGGTGGAAAATTGATGTATCGCTTTACTAAAGGTAAACACATTGATTATATATACCTTGGTAACAAGTTGGTATCTCGCCTAGAAAGCCTAGCTGAAGGTTCCGCATCATTATCATCAGGCAATGGCGTCGAGAGAATGCACTACAAGCCGTTTGGTGAAACCATTGAAGCACCAAAAGATGAAGCTGGCTATACCGGGCATAAGTTTGATACCGACTTGGGATTAAGCTATATGCAGGCACGATACTATGATCCAGTCATAGGTCGTTTCTACTCTAATGATCCTGTTGGGTTTACAGGGGAAATTGATACTTTTAACCGATATTCATATGTCGCCAATAATCCTTTTAAATATACTGACCCCAATGGTGAAGAAAAAATAATCGTTGGCGTGGGTGTTGATGCAATGCTTATTGCTGGCGTTAGAGCGGGGTTTTCTGTCAGCTTTGATACTGAAAATTTAGAACTTGGAGGCGGATACAACGTTGGGCCTAGACTAGGTGTTGGGCTTGGTGTTGGGGGTAGTTTTGGTATATCGCAAAGTGAGAATGAACCTGCAAAAAGTGAATCAACACACGATATCGCTGTATCTGCCGATGCAACTGTTGCTCATAAATCATATGGGGGAGATATTATGTCTGAAAAAGTAATTAAAGATGAAATAACAACTCAGTTGAGCCAGGGAGATGGAGGTACTGGAGGTAAATCTGATAAGCCAAGTAAGGGTAAATTGGGTCTATCAGCTAGTATTGGAGTTGAATTTAGAGGTGAACAAACCACGGATGTAATTGCTAAATCATATGAATATGTAAAAAACTTATTCGAGTAACTTAACTTAGAGTACAAATATTTTGAATCATAACGTTCCAGAAAACCCTTTTTACACGTGCAGTCTTAGAAAGGTTGTAATTGCTTCATTTTTTACGATGGGGCTATTTAACATGCTTTATTTTTATAAAAATTATATGAAACTTGGCTTATACAAAGATAAATGGGAGCCAATGTTATTGGTTAAATCTATTTTGTATCCATTATTTTTATATAAGTTAATTAAAGCTTCATTGTTGAGAGTGGGGGGAGCATTTATCATAGTTAGAGCTGTGTTGCTAAGTTTCCTGCTGTTTTTTTTCGTGTTTTCAGGTGTATTTGGAAAGTTAGTGGGATTACTTGCATTTTTTACATTCTTTCCATTGCTCTTGATTAATATGTGTTTTCAAAAGGCTAATTCAGCAATAGGAATTAAGGAATTTGATAATAAATTCAGCAAAATAGAGATTTTAATGTCTCTTGTCGGAACTAGTCTTATGGCAAAAGAGGTTTTAGGCTTACTAAACTTGTAAGGTGCGAACATAGGGGGGCAGGTCTTTCCCTTTGATCTTATTTAAAATCAATCACTTAAAGCCCAGTTAACGTTGTTGGCTGGGCTTTTTATTAGCGGCTAAAGACTTAGCTGCTGATCTGGGCGATCCGTTTAGTCTCATGCTTTAAGATCATGCCTTCAAGTAATGCTTTAATGATCTTCTTCTCGTCCGCATCAAAATGGCTGATGGCTTCAAATTGTAATCTCAATTCATCATCAGGCCCACGCTCGGTTTGCTCAAAAACCAATGAATCAATACTGACATGTAAGGTCACTGCAATCTTTTTAAGTACCTATTGTTGTTTACCTAAATAATGTCATAGCTTTTGCCAAATTAAATATCGAACGATTTGGCAAGGTTATGACGTTTTTACCACGATAATATCGACCGATTTTTTCGTCTTGCCAAATTCTTATCGCACGATTTTCCAAACCTGATCATAGTTTTTACCAACCTCCATCATACATTCAACCAAATTGCTGTCAGATATGATGATTTTGGCCATCTGAATACCAATTTAATTTTGCTATGACCAAACGTAAAACGCCCGAGGTTTTAACTCAGGCGTTGGCTTTATGACGATCTGGCATATTGGGTTTAACTATTCATCTTTCTGTTCTTCATTTACCTCCAACTGTAAACGACTGCGATGATATTGGCGTATTTCTTCTCCATAACTTGCGACTAACATGGCTCGAATATCGTCTAGGAATTGTATGATGGACTCGGCGTCTTCAGCACTTAGATATTGGGTGGTTTGCATGATCTTCATCATGCCACCTGTTGCTTAATTAAGTCTTCATGGCTGCGCCAATGGGGCTGGATAAGCACATTATTAACATGGCTGATAGTGACGATCTTTTTGGCTTCGCGACAGGCTTCGATAAGGCTGGCATAACACAGGTTACGACATAGGCGTAAGTTACCATTGCTGGAGCGCAATATGACCTCAATAGCGGCGCTATCGAAGGTATTAACGCCCATCTTAGCCGCTTCTAATTCTTTGATGATATAACACTCAAGGTCATCATCATTCAGCGGTTTGATGGTTTGGGAAAAAGTAATGCGCGACTTAATATCGGCATTAACGTTAAGTGATAGATAGTGTAATAAATCGGGTTGGCCGAATAACACCAAGTTGTGCTTTTTGGGGAACTTCTCAAACAACAAGCGCAGTTTGCGTAACACCTCAATATTGAGTAAATGGGCTTCATCAATCAGGATATACAAGGTTTTACGCTGGCGGATATGCTCATAGGCCGCTTTAATTAACTCGGCTTCTAAGTCTTTGGTTGGCACATCTACTTTAAACGATAAGGCCAATTGTTTAAGGATATTGATGTACGTGTGCATGGTTCTGGAAATGGCCACGACCGTGGTATCGCGCTCGTTATGCCAGTGTTCAATATGCTCACGCAATACACTTTTACCGACACCCGGCTCACCGATAATCACGGAAAACCCGCCTTGAGAGGCGTGGATTTTAATGATATCGCTGATGTGTTTTTGTTGTGATAATAACGCTAAGTTTGAGCGATTAAACGGCTCTTTCGTGATAGCGAAGATACTGGAAATCATACATCACCTCGCAAGTGTCTAATGGCATTGGCGTGTAAGTCTAAGTGTGAGGCTTGCCCCATACGTTGGCCTTGATAATAGACAATAAATTTATCTTGAGCGGAACGATTAAATCTAACCTGTACCGTTTTACCGCGTAAATCGACTGGGCATTCAAACTGTTGTTTATTGATGGAAAAGACATTCGTTTTACTGACTTTACGGTCTTGCTCCACAAAGAAGACTTCTTCTGTAAACTCATCATCGGCCATAAATTGAATGCGGTTTAAATCAAGGCTAAACCTATCGAGTGGTGTCATTTGAATACCGGAGTGAAACTGACTGTTGTACCTGGCTTCTACCCAATCATGGGTCTTATCATTCAGTTCATCAAGGGTGGTTATATCAGGATTATCCACCAAGAACTGGTCACGGAAACGTCGGAAAAAGCGTTCGATTTTACCTTTAGCCGCGCCATCGCGAATAGGGGCATGAGACAGGTGAATATCCAAGCGCACACAAGCTTGTAGAATTTCTTTAGAGGTGTAATTACTGCCATTATCAAAATATAAGCGTTCGGGCTTGCCGCGCTTAAACAAAGCGGTGCGAAAGGCATCACACATATTGACCGTGTTGTCGGCATAGAAAAACTCAGCATGGGTAATCAACCTTGAAGCATCATCAATGAAAGCGATTAAAAAGGTTTTACGTTTATGGCCATCACTATCGATAACCCTAGGGCCATACATGGTATCGGCCTGCCACAATTCATTAGCAAACTGCATTGCGAACGATTGACGCAGTTTCTGGCACTGCTCACTATCCAGTAAGCCATGGTTGCGAACCATGCGGTAAAACGAAGTTTGAGACAGCTGCGAACGTTTAAATAACCCCGAGCTTAACAAACGCCGATACAACGCCATTTTAGGCACAGAGCCATTTTTACTGCGGCCTAAATACGGCAATACCTCATGAATACCCTCGGCCAACTCATTAGGTTGCACCTTACGGTAACTGTTCTTATCGCGACGCGTTTTATTATCCAAGGTCGTCACACCATTGCGCTTAAATCGATAATGCCAAGTGCTAATGGTGCGCCAAGTAAACTGATACTCCACATTGGTTTGCTTATCAACAAAGGTGCGCGTTGCAACAGACTTAATACGCTCACGAATACTGTTACCAGGCGCATAATCAACCGCACTTAGCACTTGCAGTCTAATTTCTAATGGGGGCTTGTTAGCTTTCATCTTCATTCAGTGGTTCTCCTTGTGTTTTACCTGAGGGTAGCGAAAACCAAGGCGGGAGCCGACTGACTTCTTATGTGGGGTGAATAACTCCCTCAACGAAATAACTCAATGACGAAGATAAAGTGGTAAATTGAATGATGAAAAAGCCGTAATAAATCCTGATATCCCCATCAATAGGTTAGATAAAGGCGGTTTGTGCGGATAATTGAAACGCCAGACAGACGGGTGCTGTTAAATCATCCACAAGTGCACAAAGGGTAGCAAAAACAGGATGAGTACAACGCCAAGAAGAGGTAACAGAAACGGGTGACTTAAGCCTTAATCGATACTGCATGATATTACGTTTTAAAGCGGCTACCCAACGCCAAGCCTGACGGGTACTCACCTGTTTAGTGGCTTGCTGATAAGCTTTAACCACAGCGACATTCGTCAGTAACAACACAATAAACACACTTAATTGCCAAGCGCTATATTGGCGATTAGGTACACATTCAGCCAAGACTAACTGGGTGGTACGGCCACAACCGGAATGACCGTAACGATTAGAACAAACGACCCGCTTGCCAATGGTTTTACGCTCATGCATAGACAGCTGTTTGTAAATAAAGCCATGGCTAATTAAATGCCCACCTAAACCACAATGTTGACAGGTCAATGAATAATAACGATGACAAGGCTCAAGATAACGCTCAATATCAGATAAGGATTGAAAGAATGTTTGCATGCCAGCATCAAACAAAAAATCTCGACGTGACTCAAGAAAAATATTGAGTAGAGTGAATAAAAATCCTCACTGCCAAATTACACGTTATAACAATGAGTTATCCGTTGTTTGCAGTTTGGTTGGTAAGTCAATGATGGGTTGATCTGATTGTGGGAATTAACAGCAAGGTTATGACGTTTTTACCACGATAATATCGACCGATTTTTTAGCCTTGCCAAATTTCAATCATACGCTCTCCCAAGCCCGATCATAACTTTTCCCAAACAGCATCATGCTTTTAACCAAACTGCCGTCATATCTGATGATTTTGGCAGGCTGAACATTATTTAATTTTGCTATGACCAAACGCAAAACGCCCAAGTTGTTAACTTAGGCGTTGGTGTATGACGATCTGGCTAATCCGATTGTCTAACTCTTATTCAAGCTCTAAAACCTAGCTAGTCTGCTTTAACTGATTAAACTCAGTCCGCCATTGTTCGGTGTTCCATTCTAAATCATTGGCGTGTTCTAGCGCGTCTTCAAACCATTCCAAACCTTGTTGGCGTTTATTTTGTTTTAGTAAAGCTTTGGCGTTGTAGTAATGCCAGTTTGGGTTATTTTCGTGGTTTATCTCAACTTCAGCTAATAATTGTGTTGCTAGAGACAGTTCATCAGATGTGGTTTGCTCTTGATCTAACAAGGCGCGTGCTAGCCAGTACTTGGCGTTTTCATCATTGCCGTTTACGGCTTGTTTTAGCCAAAATATCGCTTTTTGTTGGTCTTGCTTAACTATTTGTCCAGACAAAAACTCGCGACCTAAGCGGTATTGCGCTCGGCTTTCACCTGATTGCGCGGCTTTCACTAAATAGTCGAGTCCGGTTGCTATATCGCGGCGCGTGTATCTACCCAAAATTAAAAAGCGGGCATATTCCGTTGATGCTTTAACATGACCAGCTTCGGCGGCTTGCTCTAACAGTTCAAATGCTTCTTTTTTAGAGGTTTGCAATGCAGGAAAGGCAATAATATACATGGCGAGCTGATACTTAGCGTCGGCATTGTCTTGTTTGACCAATTTCTCGAGTTGACGAATGTGTTTGTAAATTTTAGGCGAGTCGGTTTTTAAAAATTCGCGGGTTACGGTAGTTTGTCCCCAAACTGTGCGCTGTCGCTCGATAGTATTTGTTTGATAGGCAGGTTTGTTAATAACCTTGTGTTTATACTCGTAGCTAGCGTTAACCATATTGCGCAAGCCACTTTTATTAACAAAATAACTATGTGAAACGCCAATATCTCGGGCTGTGCCATCAGGGGCGATATCATACTCTAATACAGCTGAGGATAAGGTGGTGCGTTTTACCGCAAAAATCGAGCCGCTTACTCGCTGACTGGCACTGACTCTTCTGCCGGGGTTTAGCACGAGTGGCTTGTCAGCAATCGAAGGCATAATATTTGTTTGCAGGGCTTGTTCTCCCCATTTCGCGCTATCGCTTTTCAGCTGGTTTTTCGCTTGCTGTTTTTGATCTTCTGATAAATGTGCAAACACGGCTTTGGCATTTTTTGCTAAATCGGCGCTGGGTTGGTTGTCATTAGCCAACGAATAGTAAACGTATGATTTTACTAAGTCTTTTTCTACCCCTGCGCCGTGTAAATATAGCTGCGCCATTACCGACTGCGACTTAGCGTGGCCAAGATGGGCTGACAATTCAAAATGTTGTGCTGCTAGCTTGTAGTCTTTGTTTTGATAAGCTTGATATGCGGTAACGAGATCGGCCTGGGCGGTATTGACCACCGTACCTAACATAAAACATGCAACCAATCCTTTGTTAATCCGTTTTTTCAACATTGTTGTTTCCTTAATTTGATTAATATCCTAACGAGGTGGCGGTAATTTAACCCCGATTGATCAAAAATCAATACAAAAATGGATGAAATTGATTATATTTGAGTTTAAATGATGTTTTATGTATGTAAAAATCTGTTTAAATTAATTAAGTCATTTCAAAGGAATGGATATTATGTTTTTCCGCTTACTAAAATTAACTCTGTTGACATTGAGTTTATGTTCCGTATCTAACTTAACGCTGGCATGTGATAGCAAGCCGAAAAAAGTCGAGCCTTGCCAGAAAAAAGCCGGACTCAACAAGGGCACGAGACCTAAAATTATTAAGCGACAGCAGCCAAAGTATCCCATGGATGAACTTAGAGCCGGTCGTGAGGGATGGGCTAAATTAAACTTTGCAATAGACCCAAATGGTCGAGTTAAACATATCGAAATTGTCGATCATTCTGGAACTGCCAGCTTTGCGCACTCAGCCCGTGAAGCCGTTAGAAAATGGCGATTTGATCCTGCCACCCAAAATGGTGAACCCGTTTATTCATGTCGTAACTCTGTGCAGCTTGATTTTGGTATTAGTAAAAAAAGAAATGGGGCGTCTGAAGAATTTATTAAACAATTTAATAAAGTTAAACAGTTTGCCGCGACAGATGATACTAAATTATTTAAAACCTCATTAGCAAAACTGAAAAAGCTCTCGTTTAAGCGTTATGAACGAGCCCGCTATTACCTTATGGCCGGTATATATGCACATAGAATTGGAGACACTGAAGGGCAGATAGCCGCATTAGAGCGGGTTAAAAATTATGGGAAAACCAGTATTGGGGCTGAAATCTATATTCAGAGCGTGCGCGATCTTTATCTAGCGCAAATGGATTCAGGGCTGTTTACTCAAGGGCTCGAAACACATAAAACACTGGCGAAATTTGATGATCCTAATGCTACAACTTACCAAGCGATCACTCAGCATAAAAACCAAGTTGTTGAATTATTGGCCAGTGATAAACTGATTGCGACAACGAAAAAGATCCAAGCGAAAAAACGTTTTGCTTATTTGCCCTTATCCAGAAAATCTTTTTCAATCAAACCGATTGAAGGTGACTTAAGTAAGCTACAAATGCGTTGCGGCTACAATTATAGCGAGCACAAAATCACGGAAGATAAAGTTTGGCATACACCAGAAGAGTGGGGTAAATGTGCTATTCACGTTTATGGTGAATCAGGCGCTAGCTTTAAGGTGATTGAGCATCCAGCTTAATGTTTTGCAAACCGCAAGGCGCCACTTTTTGTCTTACTTTGTGTCTTGTGCTAATCGGTATTTTATGGAAGTTTATCGGTAACAAAATTTTGTAGTCTTGATCTTTTAGACGCAAAGGTTTGCAGGCTTTGTAAGCATAAATGCTCAGCCACAAAAAACTTGATACTTTTAAATGGCTATTTTTCACAAAATAACTTGAGCATATTCACCATCTAAAAAAAGCCTCCCTAATAGAGAGGCCTAAAGGCGTGCAACAGCCCAGATATATTGATTAAGCTAGATTGCTAATTACTTAATATTTACCAAAGAGTCGCGGCTTAATTCGCTGATATTTTTAGCGCCGGTGAGTGTCATTGCCACTTGCATTTCTTTTTTGTATAAGTCGAGTAAGTTCTCAACTCCGGCTTGGCCTTGTGCCGCTAGTGCGTAAATAAACGAGCGACCTAATAAGGTTAAATCAGCGCCCATCGCTAGCATGCGTACAACATCTAAGCCATTGCGAATACCTGAGTCGACCATAATTTTTAAGTCGCCTTTAACCGCATCCGCGATAATAGGTAAGGCTTTAGCCGAAGACATAACACCATCTAATTGGCGACCACCATGGTTAGAAACCACAATGCCGTCGGCACCAAATTTAACCGCATCTTTGGCATCCTCTGCATCTAAAATACCTTTGATCACCATAGGACCGTCCCAATAGTCACGGATCCACTCTAAGTCTTTCCATGAAATTGACGGATCAAAGTTAGCGCCTAACCAGCCAATATAATCTTCAAGTTTGGTTGGCTCACCACGGTAAGTTGAAATATTACCTAAGTCATGTGGCTTACCTAGCAGCCCCACGTCGAACGCCCATTGTGGATGACGCATTGCTTGCAATACGCGACGCATCGCAGCATTAGGGCCACTCATCCCAGAGTGCATATCACGGTAGCGTGCGCCTGGCACTGGCATATCAACCGTAAAGACTAAGGTCGTTACGCCAGCCGCTTTCGCACGCTCTAATACGTTTTTCATAAAGCCGCGATCTTTCAGTACATATAACTGAAACCACATTGGGCGCTGGATCGCTGGCGTGACTTCTTCGATTGGACACACAGAAACCGTCGACATGGTAAATGGAATGCCTTTGTTTTCAGCCGCTTTTGCAGCTTGTACTTCACCACGGCGAGCATACATTCCGGTTAAGCCAACTGGTGCTAGTGCGATCGGTAGGTCTAATTTTTCACCGAAAATTTCGGTTTTAAGATCCAGCTCCGACATATTATTTAACACGCGCTGTTTTAAGGCGATTTCAGCTAAATCTTCAACGTTTTTGCGTAGTGTATGTTCGCTATACGAGCCACCATCAATATAGTGAAATAAAAACGGAGGTAACTTGGCTTGTGCCGCTTTGCGGTAATCGGTTGAAGCTGAAATGATCATCTATCTGCCTTTAAATTATATATAAGCCCAACGCGCTAAGATCAGCCGAGCAACTTATTGTGTTGATTTTTGATGTTGGCTAATTTATCGCTTTATTTTTATGTGATAAATGGAAATAATGAAAAACACTATTTCCAAAAGTTTAGTATTATGTTGGCGAATGACCTAATCTTATTTTCTCAAGTGATTGAGCTGGGCAGTTTTAGCAAAGCAGCCGAGGTGAATAACCTAACCAATTCAGTGGTCAGCAAGCGCATTGCTAAGTTAGAAGCCGAATTAGGCGTACAATTGCTATACCGAACCACGCGTAAATTAACCGTAACCGAAGCCGGCAGCATTTTAGCCATGCGTGCTAAAAACGTACAACAAGCCACGCTGGAAGCCATTAATGCCGTGTCGGGTTTAGGTGACCAAATTAAAGGTCATATAAAAATGTCGGTACCCACCATATCGGGTGATTTATTACTGGCAGAAGCCACGGCTGACTTTTGCAATCAGCACCCTGGTTTAACCGTAGATATGTCAATGGATAACAAGTTTGTTGACTTGGTAAACGATGGTTACGACTTGGTAATACGCACAGGCCATTTGGAAGACTCAAGCTTAATCGCGCGTCATATTATTGATTCACAATGGGTGGTTTGCGCCTCTCCCCGCTATTTAAAACAGTTTGGTCAACCGCAGCAACCTATAGAGCTACAACAACACAATTGCCTAAAATATACCTATCAAACATCTGGCGCGGATGAATGGCAGTTTAAAACCAACAATAAGGACTATTTTGTCAAAGTGACAGGAACCCTCGCCACTAATAACGCCAGCGCCTTGCGCAAGGCTGTACTGGGTGGGCATGGCATTGGCTATTTACCGCGCTGTTTAGTGTATCCCGATTTATGTAATGGTGAGTTGCTGGAGTTGTTTGCTGATCAAGTAGGTAAAAAATTAGGTGTATATGCGGTATATCCTTTTACTAAACACCCACCTAACAAGGTAAAAATGTTGGTTGAATATATAAAAGCGCGTTACTTAAGTATGGCGCATTATTTTGTGAGCTAGCAGGTTTTGGCGAGTATTTATGTCGATGCCGCTAACTTAAACTAATAAAGTAAGTCAGTGCTTACTGATAGGGATATAACTCGCTGGAGTTTATCGAGAACAAAAAACCTAGCTATGCTTCCACTAATCAAAATTAAATTGAAAAAGGTACGAGAATAAAAAAGTTGTTGATCTTGGGGTGTTAGTTTTTCAATTTTTCGTCTTTTCTTAATAACAGCGAAGGCTAACTCGCAAAGAATTAAGAGAGAACTTACATGTTTAAAAATTTAAAAACCTTGTCGTTAACTGTGATGGTTTGCTTACTTGCAGCTTGTAGCTCATCAAATGACGTAAACGTTGCTGCCAATCAACAAAACCTAAGTCAACAAAGCATAAGCCAACAAAGTACAAGTCAGTCTGAAAAACAAAATGTCGTGATGATTATTATCGATGATTTACGACCAGTAATTGGTGCCTATGGCGATAGCCGAGCGCATACACCTAATATTGATGCTTTAGCAAAGCAAGGGGTTCTTTTTAACAAAGCCTATGTCAACGTACCTGTATGTGGTGCATCGCGGGCCAGCATGATGACAGGGATAAGACCCACTCCAACGCGCTTTATTGATTACAAAGCCATGGCTGAAAAAGATGCGCCGGGTGCTAAATCGCTGCCGCAAGTCTTAAAAGAGTCAGGTTATTACACCATGGGCATTGGTAAAATCTTTCATAAAGGTCAAGATTTAGCCGAAGAAAGTTGGAGCGAGCCATTACAACATTCTGGTTTACCACATGGCACAACGTTCAATCCTGAATCTGATAAATACCGAAAAGGCAGTAAGAGCGACGCGAAGAAGAAAGGCAAAGGGCCTTTTTATGAAATCGCTGACGTAGCAAATGAAGATTACCCCGATGGCAAGGTTAAACAAAAAGCCTTAGCTGCGCTTGATAAATTATCGCAAAATCAGCAACCGTTTTTCTTAAGCGTTGGCTTTATTCGTCCGCATTTACCGTTTAACGCGCCTAAAAAATATTATGACTTGCACCCTGAGTCGAAATTCCCACCATTTTTTCATCGTGAGCAACCGAAAGATGCCCCAGAGTCATTAAAGAGCTCAGGCGAAATGCGCTCCTACCATCTTAAAGATTACGACTACAACAGCGATGCTTTTCATACTGCATCGCAGCGCGGTTATTACGCTTCAGTCAGTTTTGTTGACGCTTTAGTGGGTGATGTTGTCGCAAAAATTGATCAATTAGGTTTGCGCGACAACACCACCATAGTGTTATTAAGTGATCATGGCTTTAACTTAGGTGAGCATAATTTTTGGACTAAACACAATATGTTAGATACAGCGCTTAGGATCCCAATGATTATCTCAGGACCTAATACAGCGCAAAATCAACAGTCAGATGCGTTAGTTGAATTGGTTGATATTTTTCCCACCATTACCGAGTTAACCCAAGTGGCAACGCCAAAACAGGTTGCCGGTCAGAGTTTTGTTTCTGTGTTAAAACAGCCTTCACTGAACCATAAAAATTATCTATATAGTCGTTTTAAGCCAGGTGATTCTATTATCAATCAGCAGTTCATCTTTACCTCCTATAAAACTGAAGCTGGAGCACGAGAAGAAATGATGTTTGATCTAAAAAATGACCCGCATGAAACCGTAAATATTGTTCAACAACCGCAATATGCAAAAGTTGCAGCGCAACTTCGTTCTCGCTTAACCGCATGTATGGCCAAGCAAGACTGTCAAACCCATTAAAACCCAAGCTGTGTAGGGTCGACTTTATATTGGCAAAATATTTAATTCGGCTCTACAACTCTTTCCTGCCTGCTGGTGCATGAGCTGAGCAGATAAAAACATAGAGCCATCGCTAACAGGACAGCCATGTTAGTGTCATTTGTAGGTCGTGCCTTTAGGCCGATAGGTAAACAAGGTCGCGCTATTAAAAAACACAGCCAAGGGCGTAAAATAATCTTAAGTTAGCCTGTTAAACATTAAAACCAACCTGAACAGAACAAACCCAATACCTCGTTTACTTGCCATTAACTGGCATTTAAACCTGATAATGTGTGTATCCATTGGCCTAAAGACAAACCTAAAAAAAAGATAAAAAGACAGTCAATGCAAAGGTAAAGACCTGACCCTACGCCCGTGCAAAGGTAAAGACCTGACCCTACGCCCGTGACCCTACGCCCGTAGTCTAGTTTTAATCCGACTCAGTCCGACATCGGTTACGCCTAAATACTGAGCGATTTCGTGTTGTGGTACTTTGTGGAATAAATCTGGCCATTGTTGTTTTAGCTGAATAAACCTTTGCTCTGCTGGTAAACATAAAAAATCATGCTCTCGTTTTTCTTTTTTTATTGCGAGTTGAATCAACAAAGTTTGCATCTCGTTGGCAAACTTTATATCGGTTTGACTGGTTTCGAGCAACAACGAAAATGGTAATTTAATCAAGGAGCTATTTTCTTGAGCGACTAAACTGTAAGAACAGGCTTGTTCAGCATAGCATGCACTTAAACAGGCAATACTGGTATTTTCACCAATAAAAGATTTAACAAAAGACTTACCCGATTCAGCAATATAGTAAGCTTTTAAAAAGCCCCTTCTCACATAATAAAAATGAGCATCCAACTCCCCTTGCCGAAACAAATGCTGTTTCTTTTTCAATTCAATTAATTGACCTTGTGTTGCCAGTAATTGTTGTAAATATTCCATTTTATTAACTCAGGTTAATGAATCGGTTAGCGATAAGTAAGCATAATTTGCCCATAAAAAGCGCAACAAGGGTATATTAATGACTTTAATAAATAAACAAATTGTATTGACTGGCGGCACAGCAGGCATTGGCTTCGAATTAGCCAAAAAGCTCGCTCAAAATAACCAACTAATAGTATTAGGACGCGATAATGCTCAGTTAGAAAAATTTAAAGCAGACAATCCTCCACTCGCAAATAATCTTATTTTTATCTACTGTGATCTAGCTGATCTCAATTCAACCATCAAAGCAGTGGAACAAATACAGCAAATTTGCACCTCGCTCGATTTGTTAATTAACAATGCAGCAATCCAATATGCGACGACTTTTTTAGATACAGATTACAAGTTGGCTCAAATTCAGCAAGAAATTACCATTAACTTAACCTCTGTCGCGATCTTATGCCATGCGCTTCTGCCTTTATTACAGCAAAGTACTCATAGCAACAAACAGCAACTTAATCATAATCATCAACCGAACCAAAATCAGAGCCAAGCGATTATTTTAAATGTAAATTCAGGCTTAGCGATTGCACCAAAATCCCAATCCGCAATTTACTGCGCCACTAAAGCGGCACTCAATCATTTTTCACTATCGCTTAATTACCAACTTAAAAATAGCCAAGTCAAAGTGCAGCAGTGCTTCTTACCGGTAGTCGATACCAATATGACAAAAAACAGAGCGAAAGATAAAGGAAAAATATCAGCCGTAGCAGCTGCAAAGGCCATTTTTCAAGCATTAACCACAAACCAAACTCAAATAGATATTGGCAAGGTAAAACTACTCAGAATTATTAATCGACTCAGTCCAAGCCTCGCAATGAAAATAATGGAGAAAGCATGAAACAACTCAATTGCAACCTCAACAAAAAGAGCAAGCTCATTTACAGCAACAGCTTAATGTTAATCATCATTATGTTGGTAAATTTCAGTCTAATAGGAAAAAGCATGGCCGCGACCAAACAACATCAACTCAAAGTAACAGTCACTAAGATTAACCCCGCACTGAACGGCAATATTGTACTCATGCTGTTTACTGAACAAGGCTTTCCGAAAAAACATCAACTCGCCAAACACAGCATCAGCTTACCAGCGAACCAAACTGAACTGACATTTACATTAGCAACCGATTTAACTGAATTTGTGCTTAAAGTGCTCCACGATGAAAATGAAGATGGTAAAGTCAGCAAAAATTGGACGGGGATTATTCCAGCAGAAGGATTAGGCTTTTCAAATAAGCAAACTTTGAGCTTTACTGGGCCGCCTTCGTACAAAAAATCTAAAGTATCGATAAACCCAACCCAATCAATTAGCGAATTTCAAATTGAGATTAAATACCCTTAAATTAAGGTCTATTCAAGGAAATAAATTATGAAAGCCCTGATTAAAGTAATTATCACCTTAGCCTTAGTTTTCGCTACTACTTTTGTTATCGCTAAGCTCACAGGCATACTCAGTTTTGAACAAATTGAAGCTTGGTTAATTCAAGCCAAACAAGTATCACATTTAAAATTAATGCTATTGATAGTTGTTGTGTTATTTGCTGATTTATTTATCGCCATTCCTGTACTCAGCATTTGTATGTTGTCTGGCTACTTACTCGGCGCAGTTCTCGGATTTGCCGCATCAATAACAGGGATTTTATTAGTTGGGGTAGTTGGTTATTTACTCAGTCAGAAATACGGTGAATTGATATTGAAACGATTAGTCAAATCAGAGACCGAACGCAAACAAATGAAAAGCTTATTTAACCAATACGGCTTTAGCCTGATCATTATGTCGCGTGCTACGCCAATATTACCTGAAGTCTCAGCCTGTTTAGCAGGCATGAGCAAAATGCCATTTTTAAAATTTTTACTGGCTTGGACTTTGGTCAATATTCCATACGCCGCTATCGCTAATTATTCTGGTTCTATCAGCAGTATTGAAAACCCAAAGCCGGCAATATTAACTGCGGTTGCGATTGTTTTTGTTTTTTCAACTAGCTGGCTGTGGTTCCAACACAAGGTTAAACGACAAAATCAGATTTCTAACACAAATTAGCGCCAATAGGACAGCCATGTTAGAGTTACTTGTAGGTCGTGCCTTTAGACCGATAGGTAAACAGGTTAACAGGTAAACAAAATGGCGCTTTAAAAAAACACAGCCAAGGGCGTGAAATCATTTTTAGTCCGTTGTTAAACGATTCAAACTAACCTGAACCAAATAAACCCAATACCTCGTTTACTTGCTTTTAACTGGTATTTAAACCTGATAATGTGCCTATCCATTGGCTTAAAGACCTAAAAAAAAGATAAAAAAGACAGTCAATGCAAAGGTAAAGACCTGCCCCTGTTCACATCCAATCATTTGTAAACAACTCTTGCGGTTTATGACGTAATTCTGCGGCCATTCAGCTATTCTTTTATACAATATTGTTCTTACAAATACCTAATTTGCGATATTTAACGGAGGAATTATCGTAAATATTTTTATATTTAAGGGGAATTAAAAAGAAAATAACACCTTGCTTTGATACAGAAGAGTATATTTAAGTACCTGTTTTAATTTAATTAAATCAAAAAACCTTAACCTCATGTCTCTATTTCATTTTTAAAGCTTCGAAGTTTTTATCCATCTTAAGTAACCAGCTTAATTGGTAATCATTAAAATGAACTTAAATGATTTATATTGATTTAATAAGATTGTTAATTATTATTAACGCGCTATTAACAAGAAGACTTAAGTCAATTTTATTCAAATATCAAAAATGTAGCGAAATCGTGCCCGTTAACGACCTAGCGAATGTTTCGTTAATTGCCGGTTAAACACAACAAACACGAAGAGAGACCCATGAAAAACAGCAAAATATCCAGCCGTAAAACGCTGAAGTCGCTATTTATGCTTGCTTCAATGATGAGTGTCACAGCGTTTTCAAATGCCGCTGTGACATTAGAACAACAAGTTAAGATCGCAGATGATGGTTTGCATTTTAACGGCAAAAAACTTACCTATGGCACTTTAGGTTCGGCCGATACCTCTGTTGAAACGTTCGATTACTTTTTTGGCCGTAGTATTTCAGCCCATGGTGATGCGGTAAAAACATACAAACAGTATGTTTTTATGACTTGGTACAAGGGTGGCAAAGATCAACGTAACGTGATGCTAACGCGTTACAATACCGAAACCGGTACGCTAGCGACAATAGAATTCCCGCACCGCCATACAGGGTTCAGAGGCGACCCTAATATTGGTGAGTCGCACAATACGATTGGTTTAGCGGTTAGCCCAGTTAACGGCACGATCCACATGGTGTACGACATGCACGCGTATACGCAAACCAACCACAGCGGTAAGTTTAAAGATGATTACTTTCGTTACAGCTTCAGTTTAGCCGGTGCGGCAGAAGTTGACGATGCCGAATTTACCCTAGATCAGTTCGTAAAAGACACCAGCAATGTGAGCCAAGGCCCAGATGATTATAAACACTTAACCATGACGGGAAACATTGCGGATAAAAGTAATTTTTCTTCGCTAACTTATCCTAAATTTTTCGTTAACACCGACGGTACTTTGCTGCTTTATATGCGTTTAGGCGGCAATAACAATGGCGCTTACGTGTTTAACCGCTACGATGCGACAACTGAAACTTGGTCTAAATTCACTAAGTTTAATCTTAACAATCAAAAAGCTCAGGGTAACGAATACAACTGGGGTTTATACGGCAACATGAAATATGTGAATGGCAAGCTTCAGGTTGGCTTCCAGCAGCGTAGCAGTGACAACAATGATAAATACCAATATCAAAATGGGGTTTATTACGCTTACTCAGATCACCCAGAAGGCTTTGGCGATTGGAAAAACCATAAAGGCGAGCCAATGACATGGCCGCTGGTAAACTCAGATGAAATTAAAATTTTTGAGCCAGGTGATTTAGTCGAAACAACAGCCAAAAACCAAGTGTATATCGTTGGTGGTTTTGATTGGACAGTCACTGAAAAAGGCGACGTGCATTTTGTGCATCAAGTTAAAGATAACGAGAACAATGTGACTGTGCGTGCGCATACCTACAAGCCAGTTGGCGCGGAAGAGTTTATTACGACCACAGACTTTACTGGCGCGTCTAACATTTATACCGCTGGTGACAATATCTACATCATAGGTATGCAAAACGGTCGTCCATTTGTTGAAAAAGCGGCAGGTGGTACTAATGATTTTGTGCGTGTGTATGAAGATACCGACGGTATGCAATTTGATCACGGCGTTGTTTACATTAAAGACGGCAAAGCTTATTACTACCTAATGGGTAAAGAGGGCACAACGGCTAAGCCACTCTATTTACAAATTATTGATTTAGATATTGAAGCTGACTTAAACAAACCGCAAGTGGTATTCCCGCAAGCCAGCATGAGTGTTAACGAAGGCTACGACAAGTTAGCGATTACGCTAGATGCCTCTTCTCCGGTGGCAGGGCGCACAATTCAAGATGTTGCTTTGTATATCAATGGTGAACTTGTACGCGTAGACAACTCAGATCCTTACTTATTTGGTCACGGCTCTAAACCGCACGAAACCGGCGCAATGGGCTGGTTAGATACCCATGAGCCTAATCCAAATCCACTCGGTGTTGGCACGCACTTATTTAAAGCTATAGTCACCGATAGCGAAGGTGAAACCGGCGAAGCGCTTATGCGTTTAGAGGTTAAATCGACCGCGCCAGTTGTAAGCTTTGGACAACAAAATAAAACAGTAGATGAAGGCTTTGAGCAGCTAGGCATTACCGTCAACGCCGAACCGTCTGTCGAAGGCCGTACTATTGAATCGGTTACGCTTTATATTAATGGTGAAGAAGTTCGTAAAGACACCTCTAGCCCTTACAATTGGGGACACAAATTTAAACCGCATGAAACAGGCGCGATGGGCTGGATCAGCTGTGAGCAAGATCCGGTTCCTAACCCTTGTCATGAACCAAATCCTAACCCATTAGGTGTTGGTGAACATACCTTTACCGCAGTGGCGGTTGACAGTGCAGGGCAGTCTAGCTCAGCAACTATGACGCTTAACGTAGCTTCGTTGGCACCAACGGTTAGTTTCCCTTATGCAGAGAAAACACTTGAAGAGGGATATGAAAAACTCGCCGTCACCATTGACGCACAACCTGCGGCAGATGATCGTACTATTGAATCAGTTACCCTGTATATCAATGATGAATTAGTTCGCGTAGACACTTCATTACCATACCTATTTGGCCATGGTTCTAAACCACATGAAACTGGCGCAATGGGATGGTTAGATACGCATGCGGCTAACCCAGCTCCGTTTACTGAGGGCGAATATATTTTCAAAGCGGTTGCCTTAGATAGTAAAGGTGCACAAAGCGAAGCCACTATGATATTAACGGTTGTTGCACCGCCAGAGCCACCAGTTGTTTCTTTCCCGAACGATGTTGTTAATGTATATGAAGGGTTCGAAAAGCTTAACTTTTCAGTACAGGCTGAAACGCCAGAGCAAGATCGCATTATCGAATCGGTTACTCTATATATCAACGGTGAGTTGATCCGTGTAGATACCAAGCCATCTTGGAATTTTGGTCATCAATATAACCCTCATGAAACGGGCGCTATGGGTTGGGGTGATAAAGTCCTAACTAAAAACCCCAATCCTTTAGGTGTTGGTGAGCATATTTTTGAGGCCGTAGCCAAAGACAGTGGTGGTTTAGAATCAACCGCGACTATGACTTTAGTGGTTAATGAGTTACCAGGGCCTTCAGTTGATTTTGCAGAATCGGATGTCAGCTTAATTGAAGGCTATCAACAATTGTCATTGTCAGTTAATGTTGAAGCGGCAGCCTCTTATGTTGACGTTTACAGCGTCGCTTTATACTTAAATGGCGAGTTAATTCGTGAAATTTATCAAGGGCCTTATACTTGGGGGGCTGGTGATTATGCTAATGAGTTGTTATCTATCCCTGTAGGTTATAACACGTTAACCTCTGTTGCCACTGATAGTTGGGGTAATCAGTCAGAGACATCAATCGATGTTGAAATCAAAGAGTTAGTATTACCAGAAGCCAGTTTTGAGCAGGACAAGTTGATAACAAATGTTGGCTACCAAAACTTAGCGTTAACAGTTGATGCGACTAACGCGGCTAGCTATATCAGCATTAGCCAAGTTGACTTATATATAAATGACGAACTAATAAGTTCTGATTTTGCAGCGCCTTACGAGTGGGGAACTGACAATTCAGACGACCCTTATGAGTTAACAGGGTTGCCATTAGGTGTTCATACCGTTAAAGCGGTAGCAATCGATACGCAAGGTAGCCAAGTTGCCGCTGAAATGGTTATTGATGTTAAACCAGCACTGGTATCGGTTGAATCGGAATCTGAACATTCACCGGCTATTAACCTATTCGATGGTGATTACAGCGACGAGTCTAGCTGGAGCTCAGATAAAAATGGTACTAAGAGCTTAGTCATTGATTTGGGTGATACCAAAACCATTATTGGTGCTCAGTTATGGACAACCGGTGGTGAGTCCGTCAAGTATCATATTTTTGTAGCAAACTCTTTAGATGAAGACTTTGTTAAAGCGGGTTCACATATGCCTAAACGCGGCAGTTCTCAGCCATTTACCGCAAACTTTGTTGCTGAAGGACGCTTTGTGAAGCTAATGGTGCTTGGCAATTGGCCAAGTATTAACGAGTTTGAAGTTATCACTGAGTAATCTGTTAAGCTCAAAATACAGCTAATAAACACAACCTCGGATCGGTTAAAGCGGTTCGAGGTTGTACGATGTCTGTCCTAATATCTCGTCTAAATAGAGTAAACAAGTGGTGCGACTCGCTTCGCTCGGGGCACCCTACATCCAGTTAATTAGTCGACATATCTATGCCTAGGTAGGGTGGCCGGAGTCACACGACTCCCACCAATTTAATATTAACAGCAAACGGGACAGCCATGTTGGTGTCATTTGTAGGTCGTGCCTTTAGGCCGATGGGTAAACAAACGCTTTTAAAAAGATCAGCCAAGGGCGTAAAGTCATTTTTAGTCTGTTGTTAAACATTCATTATTAGGGCTTTATGATTAAAAAGATGAATCGCACATTAACTACAACGTTACTTACGATTTTGATATCGGGGTGCGCCTCCAATAAAATGTCGCATGAAGAGCTGTGGCACAGTCATGACCTTGCTAGAGTAGAACGAGCTAAGACACTTTATAGTTGTGGGATGTTTTTCGCTATTGCAGGTGATCAAAGGCAGAATGAAATTGAGAAGAGTCGATACCATAAATATTCTGCGAAGGCGACTAATCTCGCTAAAGAACTTACTCCTATTGATGGTTCTATCACTGATGATCAAAGGAAAAAATTGAAGAAAAGGTATAACCTATATGCATTCCGTACAAGTCAAAGTTGGATTAAGGCAATAGGTAATGATCCGGAGGGAAATGTGTTTAAAAACATAACTAAGGACTGTGTGAGTGCCATTCAAAATGAAGATTTTATCGATACAATTGATAAGTTACACAATAAGATAAGTCCAAAACCATAATCAGGTAGCCGAGGGTATCTAGCCCTCAGCCCCACAACACCCAACATGCGGCTCCGCACAGGGCGTTTCATTTAACAATTACCGGTAGTGTAATGGACTTTTACCAATCCCTCTCGAAATGAATAAAGTCCTTCTCTTCTCAGGTAGTCCAAGTTTAACGCTTGCTGAATACCTATGTAGGGTGGCCGGAGTCGCACGACTCCCACCAATTTGATTTTTATTAGGCCATTACTTTTTCAGGCTGAGTTCATTCACAACTTTTAGTAATAAACTCACTTCAGCTCGGCCAGACCAAGAACCCAAAGTGTATGACAAACCCGCGATCCCCAAGATTAGCAAAACTAAATCTTCGCTGTATTGAGTAAAAAATAACCCCAAGCTAATCAAGGCGCTTATTACAATAATCCAACGTAAATATGACCAACTAGCATCTTGCCTTTCTAGCCATTCGATCATTTTTTTGTCTTTATCGCTAAGCTTCATTTCAACTCCATAATTACATAGCTTTTAATATTGGGTTACTTGATGCGCAGAGCGCAGCAAGTGGATCACGTTAAGTTAATTTGGCTGCTCTTTAATGGGTAAGCCGGTATTGCGGTCGATTAAATAGCTAACTTGATTATCTAATTTAATATTGATTGATTGCGGTAATGGCTTGGCATTGGGTTTAAACCCATAATAATTATTGCCTTGTTGTATTGCGGTTAAATGCTGTTGGATAATGTATTTTGGCAACGCAAAATCGTAAAAAGCCACTTCATCTATAATGCCAAAAAAGGCTTCTCTATCATCAAGTACATTTGGCGAGTTACCAATATTTGCCGTGCCTGCGCCGCCACTTAGCATTTTTGAACCGGCAGGGTATTGATAGTACGCCAGCATTTTGCCATTTAAATAAATGGCCTTTAAACCGCTAGAAACGTTGTAAGTGGCCACCACATGATGCGCTTTACCGTCTTTTAACTCGGCTAAGGTGGGTCGATTATTTTTGCCATCTAACGCTAGTTTCAATTCGTGGTAGCCTTGGCCAACTAAATAAAGGCCGAAGCTTAATGATTCAGCATAGTTACCCCTTGGTCTTAGGTAATCTTTGCCTTCGTCTTGTTGAAAACTTAATAGCATTCGGTGCTCTTGATCATCCTGATCTTTGCGAAAAATTTCATCTAATTCACCAAACGATTTGCCTTGTCTTTTTTCGCCTGTGAACTTAGGCACCACTAAGGCTTCAATGGTTACGCCATCGGTTGCTGAAAAGCTGCCGGTTGCGGGCGCGGTTCCGCCACCGCTACCCACATCAATCCGCGCCGCTTGGCTATTGTCAAAATAATAGGCACCGGAACCGACTAATCCTTTAATGCGTTGCGCACCCGAACCGGGAATGCCCGAGGCATTGCCTGCTAAGTCTATCGCGCGATCGCTTTGACTATCAAAAGGCCAAAAGTGATTAGGTCGCCAACGTTTGGGGGTGAGCGTAGTATTGTTACCCGCTTGAATGATGGGGTTTGCTTCTGTTACATCCACTAACAAGGTGCCGCCACCCGAGTGAACATCAAAGCTTTCATTTAATACAACAATATTTTGGCCACTCGCTTGCTCAATTGCCAATTTCCCTTGTTGTAATTCAATTTCGCTTTCATTAAAAAACTTAATTTGACTACCTTGGGCTATTGTCATGATCTCCCCTGAAAACAGGCTAATGCGGCTGGTTTCGTCAACAAAATAGCTGCCTCTGTAAAAGCTATTGTCGTCAATTTTGCCTAACCCATTAATGCGTAGCTGGCCGTTTAACACTTCGCCTAGCGCGTCGCTTTTATTGCTGGCAAAAAAGCTGATAAACAAAACCATAAAAAGCAGTAGGGGAATACTGGCAATCAAAATATACCATTTAGAGAAAAACATAGGTTTGGGTTCTATGTTAGGCATTGATCTTGGTTGTGGCTTTGGCTGGTAGTCAGAGTTAGCGCCACTTGGCCGCACAATGACTTCTTCTAAATGTAAACTACGGCGCACCACTTCCATATCAGGTGTGGCGTTGGCCTGCATTTGCAAATGCAAGGTGATGTATTGATGATAAAAAGCTTGTGCTTGTTTATCATCTTTGAGTAATTGGTCTAACTCGGCGACTTGCTCCTCGGTAACGGTTTGATCGGCTACGGCGTCCGCTATTTTTTTAATTTCTGGATACTTATCAGAACGGTTCACAATAAATCTCCACGCAGTTTGCGATCGACACAGTCGAATAATTTTTTTCTTAAGCGATGAATGGATTTACGAATTGCATAAATCGAGCGGCCTGTCTGTTCGGCGATTGCGGCGGCGCGATTGTTTTCAACATAAAAGGCTTGGTAAAGTTTTTGATCCGGTTCAAGCAACTGCGAACGGCAGGTTTGTAATAATTGCCATTGTTGCTCTGTGTTATCTTCGATTGATTCACAAGCAAATATTTCTTCTAACCTTTCTTCGCTTAAGCCTAAACTGAGGTGCTTATTGTTGCGGCGAAAGGTTCTTACTCGATTAAAAACAATACCATTCGCCCATTTAGAAAAATTAGTGCCGATTTCAAATTTTTCAAACTCTCGCCATAACACCATGCTGGTATCTTGAAAAATGTCATCAGCTGCGGCTTTATCCATTACGTAAGCATAAATATAGGCGTATATACGCTTACGATCAGCCTCAAATAAGTCTAAAAACTGATTAATTTTACTCTGTTCTAGTGTCTCAAGATCGCTTGATGTTGTAGCACTATCAAGATCTTTACCTAATTGTTTGGAAATAACCAACGCAAACCTCAGACATAAATTGACTAACCAGAGCGACTTTTTATTTAAGTTGCTAGTACTGTTTCAATAAAGAAATGATCAGTTGAATCACTCATGATGTTTTTAACCATATATAGAGTAAATAAACAACTTCAGGCTGAGCTTGTCGAAGTCTTATTACTTTCTAACTTACCAACACTTCGACTGCCTTGGTTTATAGTGAGCTCGACGAACTACGCTCAGTGTGAAAGTGCTCACCAATGTTTTCAACTCATCAAAATTAAATTGAAAAGGTACTAGCTTAAACAAGCAAGTATTCGCATATTAAATCCATATTCGTCATTTTTTAACAAAAAAATAAAAAATCTGTCCCTTTTTTAAAATTACCTGCCTTTTCTTATTAATTCTGACTAACCCCAAAATTATCGCAAATTTATTAATGGAGTTAACGTGCTAGTAAAACGCCTAATTATTTTTTTATTGTGTCTGTGTTCGTACACAGTTACTGCAAGCTCATTACAACAGCAGTTTGAACAGCCAAGTGAGCAACATAAACCTTGGGTATTTTGGTATTGGATTAATGGCAATATCACAGCACAAGGGATAAAAGCTGACTTACAAGCCATGGCCGATGCAGGTTTAGGCGGTGTATTACTAATGCACATTAACGAACATGAGGTAATACCCGCTGGGCCTGTTCGTTTTTTATCAGACGAATATCAAGCTTTATTAAAACTGACCTTTGAAACCGCCGCCGAGCTAGGTTTACAAGTTAATTTATACAATGGTGAAGGATGGTCGGTTGCAGGCGGCCCTTGGATAACGCCAGAGCTTGGCATGAAAGAGCTGGCATGGAGCGAGTTGAATACCAGCAGTTCAACGAAAACTATTCAATTTCCTCAACCGCATGCGCCACTTAGCTTTTACCAAGATATTGCCACCCTAGCTTTTCCAACACCAAAAGGTTTTATTGAGCCCAACTTTGTCGACTTAGTGGATAAAGTGACTGTTTCGGGCGAAAAATGGTATCAGTTTAGCCAAACAGACAAAGTGATTGATGGCGACTGGAATACAAATATTAAGCCAACGCTTGATGCGGATACTGGCGAAACTTACATCAAGCTAGATTTCAAACAAGACTACACCTTTAGTAACGCATTTGTGAAGTTTGCCGCCTACGGCATGATGGGGCGCAACTACTTAATGGTATCGGACGATGGCGAAAATTATCGCGAAGTGGCGTTGAGTAAACGTGGCCAAATTTACGATGATATTAGCTGTTTCCAATTTGAGCCTATTACCACCCGCCACGCCAAATTTGTTTTTAAACCCACTGACAACAAATTGTTATATACCGCCATGCCTAAAGTTAAGGTGTCGGTACGCGAGATAGCCTTGGATAACCGCCCACGTATTGATAACTGGTGCCAAAAAGCCGCACATGCGTTTCCATTTTTTATGCCTGAAACGGAAAGGCAAATTGCGCAACCCTCACTCACTAGCAACAGCAATATAGACTTAAACTCAATCATAGATGTCAGCGAATATTTAACCGCTGATGGCAAACTCAATTGGACACCACCATCTAGCTCAGCTAATTCAGAGAAAGTAGGCAACTGGACAATTGTGCGTTTTGGTATGTCATCAACTGAGGCAATCAACCGCCCAGGTTCAAAAGGTGGTGAAGGTTTAGAAGTAGACAAAATGGACGAACGCGCGCTCGATGTGCATTTTGCTAACTACTTAGCGACCGCTAAAAAATTAGCAGGCGATCAAGTGGGTAAAGCATTTGCCAGCACCCATGCAGATAGTTGGGAAGTAGGCCGACAAAACTGGACACAAAATTTTGCCAACGAGTTTAGCCAAAAACGCGGTTATTCACCGATTAAATATTTACCAGCGACTTTAGGTTACCAAATAACCAGCCCACAAGCAGGCGAACAAACCAGCGAACGTTTTTTGTGGGATTTACGTAAAACCATGGCCGATTTAATTGCCGAGCGTTTTTATGGCGGTATGACGAAACGCGCCAATGCGATGGGCGTTAAATTTTCTGCGCAATCAATGAAACCTTTTATTGATAACCTATACGCGCTTGGCCAAGCCGATATTATCTACGCCAACAGTGCTTTTAGATCGCTCAACCCGAAAGACAATGTTAAAAACCAAGAATTTGCTTATTTAACCGCCAAAATGACCGCATCGGCAGGCTCTATTTATGGCAAACCTGTGCGCTCTGAGTCATTTACCTCATTACCTGAAGCCAACCGCTGGTTAAGTCACCCACTTACTTATAAATCACAAGCCGATACCGACTTTGTGGGTGGGGTCACTTTAGTTACTCATCATTTATTTACCCATCAACCTTGGACCAATTTACAACCCGGCATGACCTTAGGTTATTGGGGCCTACATTTTGAACGCACCCAAACTTGGTGGCATGAAATTAATGCTTGGAATAGCTATGTACAGCGCAGCCAAGCTTTATTAAGCCAAGGCCAACCTGTATTTGATGTACTCCATTTGTTGGGAGATGACTCATCCACCAAATTCGACCGCGAGTTTGTCTATAACACACTGCCTAAAGGCCACGACTTTGAGTTTATTTCAACTCATGGTTTGTTGAATGAATTGTACGTCAACAACAATAAAAAATTGAGCTTCGCCACAGGCCGCGAATATCAAATATTGTCGTTGGCCGACGATATTAGTATGCGTCCACAAGTTTTGTTAAAACTTAAACACTTGCTAGAACAAGGCGCGGTTATTGTTGGTAAAGCACCAGAGTTTTCACCTAGTTTGACCAATGCACAGCAAGCAGACAAACAAGTGCAACAACTCGCCAAGCAAATTTGGGGCGGTCAATATAACCAACAAGTATTTGCCAGCCTGCCCGAAGCTTTTACCCAGTTAAACATTCAGCCAGACGTGCGCATAACTGGCACAGATAATCGCATTATTTGGCGTCACCATCAGCTTAAAACACAAAATAGTCATTTCTATTTTGTCAGTAATCTTGAGCAAACAAAAACCACAGCCAAGTTAGACTTCAGAACAACAGGTAAAGTGGTTGAATTGTGGGATGCCATGTCGGGCAAACGCCAACGTTTAACCGATTATTCCGTTAACAAGGGCCGCACGCAAATTGACTTAACCTTTGAACAAGCACAATCGTTTTTTGTCGTGTTTAGCGACACAGCAAGCACCACAGAAACATATCAGCAAGCGCCACTTGTACCAGTGCAAAATATTCAAACAGCTTGGCAGTTAGACTTTATCAAAGGAGCTCAGCAACCCAATTCGGTTGTGTTAAACCAACTAATCGACTTAACCGAGCACCCAACTGACGATGTTAAATACTTTGCAGGTACAACTCGCTACCAAACTGAATTCACTTTTAACGGCAGTGTTAATCCGCAAGCGCAATATTTATTAGATTTGGGTCAAGCTCATCAGTTTGCCCGCGTTTATCTAAATGGCCAAAACCTAGGCGTGCAAATGTGGGCACCATATCAGTTTGATATTAGCCAATACCTAACAGCCGGAACTAACCAACTGACAGTTGAAGTGACCAACCTTTGGCCAAACCGTTTAATTGGAGATGAGCGCCAATATTCTGATTCAGCTAAGTGGAAACAAAATGGTTATCAAGGATGGCAACTGATTGAATTTCCAAACTGGTTAAAAGGCGCAACACCACAACAACCCGGCAAGCGCAATACGTTTGCGACATGGAAACACTGGGGCAAAGACGACCCATTAATGCCATCAGGCTTGATTGGGCCAGTGCAAATACTAAAACGCTAAGCACACAATACAAATAACAGGTAATAAGATGTTTGATTTATTTCAAGTACAAGAAAACCCATTTACCGGCGTATTGTTTCACGCCATAGGTGGTTTAGCGGCGGCGAGTTTTTATATTCCGTATAAAAAAGTCAAAGCTTGGTCGTGGGAAATTTATTGGATGATAGGCGGCTTTTTTAGCTGGATTATCGCCCCTTGGCTGTTGGCTATGTTGATTTTGCCACAAACGCCACAAATACTCACACAAGCGTCAACCTCCAGTTTAGTTTGGACCTTTAGCTTTGGTTTGCTCTGGGGGGTGGGTGGCCTCACCTTTGGTTTAACCATGCGTTATTTAGGCATAGCACTAGGTTATTCAATTGCATTGGGCATAAGCGCAGTTATCGGTACGCTGGTACCGCCAATATTTGAAGGCAAATTACTTTCTATTGCAGCTACCCAATCTGGCCAAGTGATGTTACTCGGGGTATTTATTTGTTTAGCGGGCATTGCGCTTGGGGGTAAAGCGGGTACCAATAAACAAAATGAATTATCCGACGAAGACAAAAAACAAAGTGTTAGCGAATTTCACTTTGGTAAAGGTTTAGCGCTGGCGCTTTTTTCAGGCGTGATGAGCTCGTTTATGGCATACGCCTTTGCCGCTGGCAAACCCATTGCCGATATTGCCTTAACACAAGGCTCACCCAATTTATGGCAAAACCTGCCAGTATTAATTGTTATTTTAGCTGGCGGTTTTGTGACTAACTTTGTTTGGTGCGCCTATTTAGCCACTAAAAATAAAGCATGGACGCAATTATCTTCTCCAACAGTGAATAACCCAAGGCTGAGCAATATTTTGTTTTGTGCGCTCGCTGGGGTGACTTGGTATATGCAGTTTTTCTTTTATGGCATGGGCACCACCATGATGGGCGAATACGAATTTTCAAGTTGGACGCTGCACATGGCCAGCATCATCGTTTTTAGCACACTATGGGGCTTAGCATTAAAAGAATGGCAAGGCGTTAGTGCGGCAACACAGCGTTGGAATTTAGCTGGATTAGCTGTGCTTATTTTAAGTATGGTCGTGATTGGTTGGGGAAACACCCTCGCAAGTGCAGGCTCAGCGCATTAACTATCGTCTTCTCGCTCAGGCTTTATGGTTCATTGTCAGCGCTTACTCTCGACTTTGGCTCCTGCGTCGTTCTAACACCTAAATCCATTTAGGCGGCCCCAATCACATAATAGAGCATATGCTCATGGGGACTCGAAGCTTGACGGCTTCCCCTAAAACCAGATCGCTTTGACTATAAATACACAAAATTAAGGGTTAAAAATGAAAACAGGTTTATTCTCAATAGGATTAGATACTTACTGGCCGCAGTTTGACGGCTTATTAGATAACTTAAACGGTTATCACAATCACATCAGCGAACAAATAAAAGGTATGGGTGCTGAGCTAGTTGATGCTGGCATGGTGGATACCCCAGAAAAAGCGCAAGATGCCGCTAAATTATTTAAAACTGAAGATGTAGAAATCATCTTCTTGTTTATCTCTACCTATGCTTTGTCATCCACGGTTTTACCTGTGGTGCAAAAAGCTAAAGTGCCAATTGTTATGCTCAATATTCAACCGGTTGCACAATTAGATTATGAAAAATTTAACGCCATGGGCGATCGCGGCAAAATGACAGGCGTGTGGTTAGAGCATTGCCAGTCGTGTTCATTACCCGAACTTGCGTGCGTATTTAACCGCGCAGGGGTTGATTACCATGTTGTGTCTGGCTACATGCAAGAAGACTACGTGTGGCAAGAAATTAACGACTGGGTAGATGCAGCAAAAGTTGCTGAAGGAATGCGCCAAAACCGTGTAGGCATTTTAGGCCATTATTACAATGGCATGCTTGACGTATACAGCGATTTAACTCAACAAGCGGCCGCCTTTGGCAATCATTTTGAAATTTTAGAAATGTGCGAATTATTTGATTTACGCCAAGCCGTAACTGCCAAAGAAATCGCTGCCAAAATTAACCTATTCCATGAAAAATTTGATGTATCAGACGAATGTGAGCAATCAGAGCTTGAGCGCGCGGCACAAACCTCAGTTGCGCTAGACAAATTAATCGCCAAACATAAACTCGGCTCTATGGCGTATCACTACGAAGGTACAGGCGAGTATGAAAAGATCGTGACCTCAGTGATTGCCGGTAACACCTTACTAACAGGCGACAATACGCCGATAGCGGGTGAGTGCGAAATTAAAAACGTACAAGCGATGAAAATTATGGACTTATTTGGCGTAGGTGGCTCGTTTTCAGAGTTCTACTTATCAGACTTTAAAGACGATGTTGTTTACCTAGGTCACGACGGCCCAGCCCACTTCGCAATAGCCGAAGGCCGTGTAGGTTTAGTGCCATTGCCAGTTTATCACGGTAAACCAGGCAAAGGCTTGTCGATTCAAATGACTGTTAAACATGGCCCAGTAACGGTTTTATCAGTGGTCACACGTCGTGATGGCAGTGTGTTTTTGCAAGTGTGTGAAGGGGAATCTGTTGCAGGTCCAGTATTACATATCGGCAATACCAACAGCCGCTACAAATTCCCTATGGGCGCACGCGCCTTTATGAACGAATGGTCACGCGGCGGCCCGTCACATCACTGCGCGATTGGTGTTGGTCATATCGGCGACAAACTTGAAAAGCTTGCGGCGATTTTAGGCATTGAAGTGCGCAGGTTAAGTTAGAGCGTATTGAATGACAGTGATAAACAGCGCTGTTTGAAAAACAAAAGTAGTTGAGCGAAGAAACACAACATATAACCGAGTTTCATAATACAACGTCGAATTAACTGCTAAAATGTACTTAAATACGATTTTGGATTGCTTTACTCTGTATACCTATACAACACTGGTTAAAAAGTTAGTGCTAATTAACGCAATTCTTAAAGGAAAAAATTTACATAATTGTAAAATTAACTTAGTATTCGCGGCAATTCACCGATATTTCTACTGTAAATAGTCTAATATTAAGTTAAAGGAATAACGATTTGGCAGCATTCAACTACACCGTTTACCAAGCTTGTGAAAGAACAGGTGGGGCAAAAGGCGTAAAATCGGGGATGCCCTTTCATAGTGAAAAAAACGATCGTCAGTGGCTTGGTGCTGGATATTATTTCTGGAAAGAAGATGTCGACCTCGCACATACATGGGGGGAAAAGTCTGTTAAGGGCACAGATTATGCTATTACTGAACATGAACTAAACTTTGACGAAAATGAACTGCTAGATTTAATTGGTAGTCCGCTAGACATCAAATGCTTTATTGAGCTAATTGACGATTGGAAAACCTATACCAACAAAACATTTGGTAACCATGGAAAAAAGGCTACTGTATCGAAAATTATACAGTATTTTAAAAGATTAGACGCCTTTCCGTGGAAAGGCGTTGCGGCGTGTCACGATACAACAATCAGTGACGCAGGTGGTAGGCACAAGTTTATTGATCTAAATAGAGCCAGAGAAAGTATAGCTTTAAACAGATTTCAACAAATTTGTCTTTACGAAGGGAACGAAGAACACATAGAGCGATCAAAAATCGTGTTCCCTAAAGATTGGCAATGATTAAGTAACCTAAGGAGCTCACAATGAATGCAAGAGAGTTAGCCAGAGCTAATTTGAAAAAGGCATTAGCAGAAAAATCACCTGAAGAATTAATGGCGATTTTTGAATCTGCAGAGGACACTGGTGGCCCTTGCGTAGATTCTTTTACGGACAATTTAAAAAAACATTATAACAAAGGTTACGCCAGCGTATCTAAATCTTTCATCGTAGACGTATGCGCTACTAGAGTAGGTAAATCTAATGTGAAAGCTAACAAGATACAAGGAAACAGCCAAGTGATGGACGACTTTTGCTGTAATACAGAATGGCTAGAGGAAGCCGCGTAAATGAACAAATTGACACTGGCTAGAACTATAGTAGAGCGCTTAAATATTGAGCGTGCAGAAGTTCCGAGCGAGGAAGAAGATAGATTCCATTTAACCCACAACGCAGGCTTCAATCCTGAAGAATTGCCGAATAACTTCTGTGTAAACTTTTATCTAGAAATATACCTAGAAGAAGGTTTTAAAATGGAGCTGCAATATTTTGCTGAATTTGATTTGGACAGTCCAATAGATCAAGAGTTTATGGATAGTTCATTTCCGCACGTTAATGCGCCTGCTATAGCCTACCCTTACCTAAGATCAACGGTGTCAACAGTATGCTTAAACTCTGGATACAACCCAGTGATATTACCTACAATTAACTTTCAGGCCATGTATAAACGTAGCATAGAAGAACAAGAAGATGAAAAACTAGAAAGCCGCTAAAAAGCGGCTTCTTACTAGTAACTACATACGCGCGTCTAATTTCACCACCTAATTTATCATAATTATTAATAACTTAAACAAAACAACCATCCCAAATTACCATTTGAACTCTAAAATCGCAATTACAAGTGATTTTGTGGAAGTTGTGTTTGACCGAGTACAGCCACTATTAAAATAAAGCCGTCTTCTTTTGTAAAATAAGCAATGTGCTTGCCGACAGGGAAATAAAAACCGTTTGGGTAAATATCGTCGCAACAGCGACCAAGTGCTGGGTTATCTGCAAGCATTTGAAATCCAATCAGTAGCGTATCTTTGTAGCTTCGCCATTGTGTTTCTGATAAATTACTGACGGTATAGCTTTTGATTTTTCGTAAATGAGCCTGAGCTAATTTACTCAGTTTGTATTTATTCTTTTGCATGATGGGTTATAAGGCGTTTAAAAAGTCTTCACCATCAACCACATTACCTTGTGCTAGGTCTTGTTTAGCGGATTCGAAACAATGTTTAATGTAGTCAGCTTTCATTGCCTCTAATTCTTCAAAGTCCTTAATAGACATTACAACAACCGCGTCTTTGTTGTTTTTGCTAATCTTTATTGGTTCACGTTGAGCACTGAGTAGTAATTCGCCAAAATTACGTTTTGCATCATTTGCCGTTAATGTGTGCATGTTCAATCTCCAAATATGAGTCTACAGTATGATTATAGAGGGTCGCATGAAATGGTCAATTTAATTAAATCGTGCGATTTGTGCGAAATTAAAAATATCCAATAAAACAAACAAGATAAAAGAGCATCCAGCGATACATAGTGACTCAATACGCAACAACAGCATCATGGCAGCAAAGTCGGTGGGAGTCGTACGACTTCAGCCACCCTTTAGGAACGCATAGATGCTGATTCATTAAACAGATGTAGGGTGCCCCGCAATGCGAGCGAGTCGCACCGTTCAAGGTATCAGTTTCAGATAAAGTTTTTTCCCTCGGCTCTTGATGAGAGTAGAGGTTTATCTCGTTTCTCTAAAGTGGTTTTTGTATTCACGAACCCTAATTCTTTAAATAGAGGGGTAGCAATTTAACAAAATTCTGGCTTGTCTTATTAAGCACTTAATTTTTTACAAAAATAAAATGAGATCCAGGACAATTTATGAAGTTTGTTAAACTTGCTTGCGTGTTATTAACTAGCACCTTGGTCTTGCTTGGCTGCCAAGCTAATAACGGTCAATCGAATAAAGCCGCTAACAGGGCTAAGGTTACCTCGTCTCCTACACCTGTACTCACATCCGCACCAGCAGTAAACAGTAATAGCGTTGACTACTTTACCGATAATGGTCTTAGTAATTCGGTTTCAACTTTACAACACCCAGCCGGTGAATATTTTAATGGCGTCACTTACGTTACCTATCAAGGCTTGCTGGAAGATGCTTATGTTGCCGCCTACAACCACAAAACCAAACAGTGGGTTGGTCCGTTTAAAGCCGGTACCAGTGCAATGGGTAAGGATCCAAAACGTAAAATTGATAATCATGGTAAGCCTGCGTTAATTGTTGATGACCTAGGCTATATTCATATTGCGTTTGGTGGGCATGGCGGCACGCCAGACATGGGTGAAAACGATTTAGGTAACTACAACTATGGCAAGTTAAAACACGTTGTTTCAAAACGCCCGTACGACATATCCGAATGGCAAGAACTCGATAACGTTTCGCCATTTGGTACTTATAATCAATGGGTAAAAACCAGTAATGGTGATCTGTATTTATTCTATCGCCATGGGGCTCATCAAAGTAACTGGGTTTACCAAAAGTCTACTGACCATGGTCGCACCTTTGGTGAAAGAGTTTCTGTTTTTAAAACCCAAAAACGCGATGACGGTTTAGGGGTCGATTCTTGGTATGGCTATTTTAGTGAAGGCAAGAACGACACAATCGCCCTAACTTATATTTATCACCGTTGTGGTAACAATCATGCCAATGGTAAACATTTGGGTGAACGTACCAATGGCTACTATATGCAAATGGACACCAAAACAGGGGTATGGACCAATGTACAAGGTGAGCCAGTCGCAACGCCGATAGATCGCGCTACCGCTAATCAAAAAACCTTAGTCATGAAAAATGATCACACCGAAAATTGGTCTGGTATAACTACGGTACATCATGATGAAAAAGGCTACCCACATTTACGTTTCGACCAAGGGCATCATAAAAACCGTCATCAAGGCGGGCCGAAAAGACCAAAATACTATCGCTGGAATGGTGAAAAATGGTTAATAGGCAAGGGCGGTCAGTTGCCTATTTCAAAAGGCGATCACATAGTCCATTCACCTATGCAAATCAGTGCTTTACTAGCCAGTAGAGATAAGGAAAAAAACAGTATTATCGCTTGGCGCCATAGTAACGATGGCGGTAAAACATTTAAGCAAGGTGATGTTCTTTTAGCGCGTAAAAATAACGGCTTTGAAGTCACCTCGATTATTCATAATGCTCACCCAGATGCACTAATGTTAGTGGCAGGCAAAGAAAAAAGTACTCATTTAAGAAAGATGTATTTAGTGGGCGTAAATGGCCCTATACAGCGTGCAAAAGAGCAAGCGCATCACGTTAACGAGTCATTTGCAGCACGCTATAACATTAAGAAAAAATAATAGAGCAGAACTGGCAGCATTCTATTTAATAGCGGAACTTTAATTTGTTGAGCTTCGTTTGTAAGCTCAACCTGCACACATCAAAACAATGATAGAGATAAACGAAAAGAGATTAGCAATGGAAAAACGAAAAATACGGTTATCAATGTTGGTTAGGTTAGTTAGCTTAAGTGCCATTTTTATGGCCGCTGGCTGCGGTATTAACTCAGCAGATAAAAACACAACGGATAAAAACATAACGGATAACAACGCCACGCTGATCCAAAACGATATGACGGATAAACAAGCCGTATTTAACCAGCTAAATGAACTGGCTTGGCAACAAGTGTTATTTGATAGCGGCGAACAAAACTGGCGCGATAACTGGTTGGTAGATGGCCTTGTCGGCACAATTGAGAATACACCACAAGGTATGCACATTAAGGCAGGGCCAGAAGCCTATAATCACGCCCATCATATTGTCGCGTGGACTAAACAGTCGTTCTCTGGTGATATTAAAATTGACTTCGAATATACACGAACTGATAACGCTGAATTATTTGTTAATGTTTTATATTTACTTGCCACGGGTGAACAAACGCCAGGTTTTGACAAAGACATTATGAATTGGGCTGAGCACAGACAAGAGCCTTTCATGAGACATTATTTCGGTAAAATGAATACCTATCATATTAGTTATGCGGCATTTGGCTTAGGGGAAGTCGATGCCCCAGACGACTACATTCGTGCGCGTCGTTATATGCCGTTAGCCAATCAAGGGCTAAAAGATACCGCATTAGAAGGTGACAACATTAATACGGGCTTTTTTAAAACGGGTGTTCGCCATCAAGTCAGCGTAATCAAAAAAGGCGATGCTTTATGGATGAAAGTAGCGAACCCTGAGCAATCGCAGGTTTACTATTGGTCAACGGCTAGTCACCCTGCCATCACAGAAGGGCGCATTGGTGTAAGGCATATGTTTACCCGCAGCGCTTTGTATCGTAATTTTACCGTTTCGACATTGACTCACTAACCTTGAGGTATGAAAGTCAAAGGCAGGAACATCAGATTTTATGTCGTTAAAGAATAGATGAGCCAAGGCGAGACAGGTTCTGCAAGCATAAAGGCCAATGTCGTTAACTTAAGCCAACGTAGGTTGGCGCTGAGCTTGCGAAGCCCAACACATGCCACGGTTTTGTTGGGCTTCATTCTTCAGCCCAACCTTCTATGAAGGACCGGAAGTCAATACCCAACCTTTAATTTATAAAAATCTCTTATGCTCTTTCTTCAAACCATAAGCTTTTTCCCATTTTTGAAGTTAATCAATTGCCCAGATTAATTTATTCGTGCTACTCAACATCAAGTGTGAGCGCAACCACCTTCTATCCGTTCCAGCCCTAAGCTGGCTACCTCAAACTGCATTCGTATGTGCAGTGAAATCTGGTTGAAGGTGCCCCTTCTACAAAAACGGTCAAGCTTGGCTTACCAAGGTTGGGCACGAGCACCTTCTCACAATCGTTAACGTTAATTCCTTATGTGTTTGTTGTCATTTGTGACTGCCTCTGTGCAATTAACCTTCCGTTAATTGTGCACCCTCGGGAATAACACCATGCTCAAGGTAACGCCACAGAGCCACTAATAATTTTCTCGCGAGCGCGACTATTCCCACTCTTCGCATCCGCTTGCTGCCTTTGTCAAAGCGCTCCTTAAACCATTGACTTAATTTGCTGCCTTTTTGGTAACGTAACCACAGCCAAGCAAACTCTATCATGACCTTGCGCACCCGCTTATTGCCTGCTTTACTTATTCCCTGTTCGCGTTGGCTATCTCCGCTGTCATAAGGTGTTGGGGTTAATCCCGCACAACTCCCCACTTGCTTAGCGTTTTTGAAATCTCGCCAACTAAAAAATTCTGCAACTAAGTACCAACTGGTTTGCCATCCTACGGCTTTAAGTTGCATCATTTGCTCTATCTGTTTTTCCATACTGCCGTCTTGGGCTTGGGTAACTCGCTCTTTTTGTAACGCTTCAAGTTCTTTCACTTGATTATCTACCATGACATAGCGCTCGTCTTCGCGTTGTAATTCGTTCTTCGTATCAACTGGAATGTCATACCCCGTGACTGCGCCTTTAAGTTTAGGCAGCAATGTTTTTAAATCTTTTATGTTTGCTAGCCGTATGCCATGCAGAAAAAGTAAAGATTTTATCCTTGTTGAATGCGCTCCTCGCTCTTCGATTAATCGCCCTCGTTCGCGTTGTAATCGTCGTTTATCTTCTTGCTCAATAGTCGGAACTCTAACAGGCCTCATTGCCGTCAAATCACCTGAACAATAACGAATGAGTAGTCTGTTTAAGGCTTTTACGTCCACACCATCACTTTTGACTTGGCGTTGACGCCGATTCACTTCAATAGCGGCTGAGTCAATCACATAATTAGTGATATTTTCTTTTTCCAATGCTCTGTGTATCCAAAAGCCATCTCGACCCGCTTCGTAACAGCTAAAAACCGGACAGTCTGGTGTGCATTTTAGTTTTTCTTTTGCCAGTTCAATTTCTGCAAGTAGGCTATTCCAATCACCTGCATCAATCGTTTTCTGTCTGAGCTTAACTTTATTACTAAACCCTAGCTTCCAACTTTTTGCACTTAATTCAAAAGCAAGGTACAAAATATTTGAATTTGCGTTATCTTTATCTTGAAGGACAGTATTCATCTTTATTCACCTTTTTTGGTTTTGTCACCTTAAGGTTAGTCGATATACTGTCCTTCATAGTTTCTACCAGAAATCGTTAACTTAATGGCATTGGCATAAAGGCTCGCCAACAAATAGAATTAATCATTTAAAAATTCAGCGCTAAGGGTAGCAATTTCTTAAATCGAAGCCTTTTCTAATTAAATGCTCTTAGTTCGTGTCTGTTGTACGGACTCTGTTTGATTTAGGAAAAGTTCATGCGCTATTTACTTGGCAAAAATAATAATTCGACGTTGTTCAAAACGTATTCACTTTTCAGTTTGGCTTTACTGGCAATCACTGCTTGCTCAGATCCCAAAGAAGACCAAACGGCAACATCGAAGCCTGCGACCCAAACAGATACTAAGCAAACCGCAACTACAGCAATCTCCAACCCATCAATTTCAACAACACAAAACCTAGCAGCAGAATTTAAAAATCCTCCATATGAAGCCAAGCCGCTAACTTGGTTACATGCCATGAGTGGCAATATGTCGGCAGCAGGGCTGACCAAAGATTTAGAAGCCATTGCAGAGGCCGGAATAGGTGGCACTATGTTGTTTAACGTCACCCAAGGTATTCCGCTTGGCAATGTGCGTTTTAACTCTAAACAACATATCGATTTGATTGGCCATCTAGCGGCTGAATCGCAGCGTTTAGGCTTGTCATTTGGTATGCATAACTGTGATGGCTGGACATCGAGTGGCGGGCCTTGGATCACGCCTGAGCATTCGATGAAACAAATTACCTTTAATGAAACCATAGTTGATGGCGGTGAGGTAAACATTAAGTTAGCGCAACCGGCGACTATGCTGGATTATTATCAGGATATTGCGGTTATCGCTTATCCAGCACTGGCTACCGAATTAGCTGATTTTAATCAACAACCTACTATTACAACATCAGACCCTAATTTCGATCCGGCTATTATCCGCAATAATATTTGGACTGATTTTAGTAGCCTTACACCAACAAGCCCAGAGCAACCGGCTTGGATCCAGTTCTCGTATCAACAACCTTATACTATGCGACTCATCGATATGTTGCTGCATAGTGGCCGTGGTTTAGATGTAGCGCTGCATATTTCAGATGATGGCAAAAACTTTAAGCCAGTCGATAAGCTAACCTTGCGCCGCCCCGGTAAATCGACTTATGCGTTTGACGAAGCCTTTAGCGGTTATACCGCCAAGTATTTCCGTTTGGTGAGTGACAAAGTGATGAACATTAAAGAGGTGCGCTTATCATCGACACCAAGCATGGATAACTTTTCTGGTCGCACGGCCGCTAGCCGCTCGGATTATCAAGAGTTTAGCCATATTGGTAAAGCGCCAAATGATTTGATTATTGACCCTGATAAAGTCATTAATCTAACTCATGATTTAAACGGCAATGGCCAATTAGTGAGTCAATTACCACAAGGTAAATGGACTATTATGCGCTTTGGTTACACGTCGACTGGTGCGGTTAATATTCCTGCATCTCGCGAGGGGACTGGCTTAGAGGTTGATAAATTCAGTAAAGCGGCGTTTAAAAGCCATTACGATGCCTACATCACCAACGTTATCAACAAGTTGAAAGAGGTTGCGCCCGGCGCTTTATATTCGGTTGAGATCGACAGCTACGAGGTTGGCGCACAAAACTGGACGCACGATTACGAAAAGTTGTTCCAAGCAAAGTTTGGCTATGATCTGGTGCCATTTTTACCCTTATTCGCCGGTAAGTTTGTCGACTCACCACAAACATCTGAAGCCGTGTTATGGGATACGCGTGATTTAAACAATCAGCTAATTAATGAAAACTACTATGGTTATTTTCGTGAGTTAGCCCATAAAGATGGCATTAAAACCTATCTTGAGCCTTATGGATCAGGGCCATTTAATGAACTGGATGTCGCGAGCAAAGCTGATTTGCCTATGGGTGAATTCTGGTTGGATAACAACAATTTTAGGTTATCGGCGTCAGCTTCGGCCGCTCACCTTTACAACAAGCCTATTGTCGCCGCGGAAGCCTTTACGCAATTTCCGCGTAATAACTGGTTATTTCATCCGGCTGAGGGTAAAGCCGATAGTGATAAAAGCTGGGCATTGGGTGTCAACCAACATGTATTCCATCGCTTTGCACATCAAGCCAATACCCATGTTATGCCGGGTATGACCATGAACCGCTGGGGCGCGCATATGGATCGCACGCAAACTTGGTGGTCGGTTGCGGGTAAACCTTGGTTTAAATACATCGCGCGCGGTCAACATTTATTGCGAGTTGGCCAGCCTGTCGCCGATGTTTTATGGTTTTTAGGCGATGCGACGCCAACTACTTGCCCAGAAAAAGATCCTTTGAGTGCTGTGTTGCCAATCGATATTAATTACGATTGTTTAAATAGCGACATTTTGCAAAAACTCACTGTGCAAAATAAGCAGCTAACATTGCCACATGGCAGCCAATACAAAATGCTGGTGTTAAATAACCACGATACCTTGACGTTTGCCTCGCTTAGTAAAATCTATCAACTAGCTAAGCAAGGCGCGGTAATTATCGGCACACCGGTTAAACAGCTAGCAGGGCGTTTTATTAGCACAGAACAACAGCAAGAGTTTAAAACCATGGTGGACTATATTTGGTCGCAGCCCACCACTTATAATATATCGACTAAAGCTAAAACCAGCCATGGTCATACTGGTGTGTTTGCTGAACATAAGGTTAAGAAAGAGACCAAGGTTGATTGGCAAAAGATTTACGCCGATAACCAATGGCAACCGGATTTGACGATTACTAACGCTGAAAAATTCTATTTCGCCCATCGCCAATCTGAGCAAATCGATATTTATTTTATCTTTAACGATTCAGAGCAATCACAAGTATTTGATGCGCGCTTTAATGTCAGCGGCAAAATCCCTGAACGTAGGAATGCAGATACAGGTGAAGTTGAGTTACTGGGTGCGTTTAGTGATAACGGTCAAACTACCCAAGTGCCGCTTAAGTTAGACGCCTATGGTTCTACTTTTGTGGTGTTTGAAAAATCTTCGAAAAATGTCAAACCACTTAGCCCAAAAACCGTATTTAATCAGCCAGAAATTGATGTGTTATTAGACGACGACCTAAAACCTCAGGTAATTCAAACATCAGAACCAGTCTTGGCTATTAATGGTGCTTGGCAGGTTGAGTTTGCAGAATTTTACGGGTTAGACAAAACCTATACCTTTAAGCAGTTAATTGACTGGAAACAACATCCTGATCAACAAATTCAAGACTACTCCGGCACGGCTATTTATAAAAAAGTCATTAACGTGCCAGCTGAATTACTGAAGGAAAATTTGCAGTTAACGCTAGATCTTGGTCAAGTTAATATTGCCGCGAGCGTATATATTAATGAACAGCGGGTTGGCACGGCTTGGCATCAACCGTATCAGCTAGATATCTCCAAACACTTGCAAGCGGGTGACAACACCTTAACCATTGAAGTTGCCAACTTATGGGTTAACCGCTTACTCGCCGACCGTAAATTACCGGATACGTCAGGTTTTAAAATTGCGCGCTGGCAAGATCCCATTACCCCAATGCCGCAATGGTATGTTGATAACAAACCAGCACCTAAATCAGAACGACTGACGTTTGTGACTCAGGTATTTATGGATGAAGATGAACCGCGTCAATCTTCTGGATTGATTGGCCCCGTCCACATAAGTGCAAGACAAGTAAAATAAGATCAGCTAATTGGGATGAAAACATAATTAAATGATGAATATTCAAGCGTTTATTAAATCTATATTTATCGTCACCGGTATAACGTGCCTGGTTGCTTGTCAATCCTTGGTATCGCAACAATATGCAATTAATGCTAATGCTTCCTATCAAGCTGTTGCGCTGCGTACTGAACTCTTGCTCGGCAATTGGGTAAAAGACATACAGGATCGTCAACCAGAGTTCTCTTGGCAGGTGAATAGTGAACAAGACAAGGGAAGTCAGATCGCCTATCAAATTCAAGTATGGCGATTAAACCCAGTGGCAAAAAAAACACTTGTCTGGGATTCTGGCAAGGTTAATACCTCACAAGCTCAAGCCGTTTCGTATAAAGGGGAAGCCTTGAGTGTTGAAACCGATTACCAATGGCGAGTTAAGGTTTGGATGTCTGATAATACAGGACAAAAACAGCAAGGTATTTGGTCACAACCACAGAAATTTAGCACCGCCGAGCGATTTAGTCATCAAACCAGTGTTCACCCTTTGATGGCGAGTCCAATTAAAGCAAAAAGTATAAAACGCTTAACCAATGGCCGATACTTAGTCGATTTTGGTCGCTCCGCGTTTGGATTTCTTGAGCTGAGTCTTACCAGTGGTTCAGCTGGTGTGGTTAACATTCATTTTGCTGAGCGCGGAACCGATATCGGTATTATCAACAAGCTGCATCGCGGTTCGAGTGTTCGTTATTATAAAGTGCCACTGCCAGTCAACGCTAAGTTTGATACTTACCGTGTTCAGCCACCGCGTGATAAGCGTAATACCAAAGCTAACAAAGCGATAGCCATTCCCGGTCGATTTGGCCGTATAGCGCCTTTTCGTTATGTTGAAATTGAAACAAATGATATTGAATTAAGTAATATTTCAGCCACGCAAATGGTAGTGCATTACCCATTTGATCCGTATTCATCATCCTTCGAATCCAGCAGTGAAGTGCTTAATGCAGTATGGGATTTATCTAAATACAGTATGAAAGCTACAAGTTTTGCCGGTTTATATGTAGATGGTGATCGTGAGCGAATTCCCTATGAAGCCGACGCCTACATTAACCAACTGTCGCATTATTTAGTTGATAGCGAATATGCCATGGCACGTGCCACACATGAATACTTACTAAAACACCCAACTTGGCCGACAGAATGGAAGCAACATTCAATTATGATGGCGTGGCAAGATTGGATGTATACTGGTGATCGTGAATCTTTAGCTAATCATTACCGAGTGTTAAAAGAGGACAAAAGCTTTTTGTCTTTGCAGAACGAGTTGGGTCTATTGCAAACTTTTCCACCAACTAAAAATCGTCGTAAACCAGGAGAAAGTCGAGACATAGTTGATTGGCCGCCGAATGAACGTGACGGTTATGACTTTAAACCGGTTAATACCGTTGTTAATGCATTTCACTATTTGAATTTACAGCAAATGGCCGACATTGCGTTGGTACTAGGGAAAAACACTGATGCACAAATGTATAAACAGCGGGCGGAAAAACTTCATTTTGCTTTTAACCATAACTTGTTTAACCAAAAAACCGGATTGTATGTAGACGGTTTGGGCTCAAGTCATAGCTCGGCTCACGCTAATATTTTACCTTTGGCCGTTGGCTTAGTGCCGGCCAATAAACAAGCTAAAATCATTACGTTTTTGAAAAGCAAAAAGATGGCGGTGAGCGTTTATTTTGCGCAATATTTAATGGAAGCGCTTTATCAAAATCAGCAAGCTGACTACGCGTTATCGTTATTAACCTCAACGGAGTTACGTAGTTGGTACAACATGATCCGAGTTGGTTCCACTATTACCCTAGAAGCTTGGGATGATCAGTTTAAACCTAATCAAGATTGGAACCACGCTTGGGGGGCAGTGCCAGGAAATATTGTTGGGCGCTTTATATTAGGCGTAACACCATTGACTGCTGGGTTTGAGCAATTTGTTATTGCGCCACAACTCGGAGGGTTACAGTTTGCTAAAGGAAAAGTACCGACAATCAAAGGCGCCGTTTATGTTGATGTTGAACAGCAAAGCGACAATAAATTAAGCATTACTATCGATATTCCCAACAACAGCCGCGCGAAAGTTGTCGCCCCAATTTTAACCGGTAAAACGATAAAAGCTGTTTTAGTTGGAGGAGAAGCAATCGCCTTTGATGCTAATTCAGGACAGTTAGGTAATGATCTATTTAGCCCAGGCCATTATCATATTGAAGTGAGCTACCAGTAGTCGCAATGAATAAGAATCAATACGAGTAAATAATAAGCAACGAGAATCAAATGACACCAGGTATAAACGCGGCTAAAAAAGCCAAAATTAGCCACAACATTCATGAATATTCGCATGATTCGGCTAGCGAATCTTACGGCTTAGAAGCCGCAGAAAAGCTAGGTATTGCCCAGGAGCGTGTATTTAAAACCTTGGTCGTCAGCCTTGAAGGCAAAGAACTGGCGGTAGGGGTGATCCCCGTTGCTTGCAAACTTAGCATGAAGCAAATCGCCAAGTCCGCTAGTGCCAAAAAAGCGAAAATGGCTGAACCGGCGGAAGTCGAGCGTTCAACAGGCTATATACTGGGCGGTGTCAGCCCGCTAGGGCAAAAGAAACGCCTAAAAACCTTTATTGATATTTCAGCTCAGCAGTACGAAACAGTTTTTGTGAGTGCAGGGCGCAGAGGGCTTGAGATAGAACTGAGCCCGAATGATTTAGTTAAGCTTACCAACGCTAAGTTTGCTGAAATTACGGCCTAGTACGTTTTAAAATGAATTGGGTGCAATAATTAAGCTCAACGGAAACAATAGTTTTATATCGATTTTGCCGCGGCTCTGTATTTAACAGGAGATTGGCCTTGTACTTTCTTAAAAATACGACTGAAATAATATGGGTCTTGGTAACCTAACTGTTCAGCAATATCACGTATGCTTAGGTTGGTTTGGTATAATTGCTCACAGGCTTTGCGCATCTTTAATTGTATATAATAAGCGGTGGGGGATTGGTTGGTGCGCTCGCGAAACAGCTTACTGTAATGCGCCACACTTTGCCCCGCTTGTGCGGCTAAATCACTAAGCGGGATCGCCATATCTAAATGCTTTTCCATAAATTTAATGCTGGCGTTAATCCCATCTTCTTTGAGTTTGTGCTTAATGTTGGTCAAACCATGATTAAGCTTAATACGACTTAATAAACGGATTAATTCTGCTGACATTGCAAATAAACCTGCTTCAGAATGGTTGTAGTTTAAGCAAACATAAACATCTTCAAAGGCTTGGCGCATCGCCTGAATATCGGCAACAAAACGCAATGGTTTTACCAGATCCACCTCCAAATTTATTAGATGATTTTTCACTTGTCGGCCATCGAAATGGATCCAAAATAAAGACCAAGGGTCGTGTTTGTCAGCTTGATAGACATGAGGCGTTTTAGGTGGAATTAATACAGCACAACCGGCTTTTACTTCAAAAGTAATATCATCCAGTTTTAACCAACCTGTGCCTTTTAAACAGTATATTAGAATGGCTTGTTCTACACCCTCACGACGCGCAACATAATGATTCGGCGCAGACGGATAAGCACCCAGGTGCGTTACATAAAGCTGGCTGATCACCTCTGATTCTCTGCACCTTTGGATGGCAGCAGGAGGAAGAATCACTAATCGTTGGCGGGGAAAGCCATCTTCAACTCTAAAAACCATGTTCAATCCTAATCACGTAATGGTCACCTAACACTCACATAATTTCAAATAATAACATAATCCATCTTTTTAGAGCGAATTAGCCATTCAAGTTAAGGTTAATGAAGTGTTAAATACTTACTATGAACCTAACTTAATGAAGTAAAACATTTTGGCTAACAGTGAAATAAATAACATTCAGCAATTGGACAGGCATCCCCAAATGGCTTCAGCCTACAATCTGACGTTTATTGGCATGATCAGTCTTGTCGCAGCAATGGGAGGCCTACTGTTTGGCTACGACTGGGTAGTCATTGGCGGGGCAAAACCTTTTTACGAAGCTTATTTTAATATTGGTGGAGAGGGACAAGCTTGGCTAGCAGGTTGGGCAATGAGCTCGGCCTTGGTGGGGTGCTTAGCAGGCGCGCTGTTATCAGGTTTAATAACAGACAAATTAGGCCGTAAAAAAGTACTCATTATTGCCGCAGCACTCTTCACTATATCAGCCATATGGACTGCTCTGACCCAAGGTTTTAACGAATTTATATTGGCACGCATAGTGGGTGGTATCGCGATAGGTCTAGCGTCAAATGTATCACCTATGTACATCGCAGAAATCGCGCCGGCTTCTCTTCGAGGGCGCTTCGTGTCAATAAATCAGCTAACAATCGTGTTAGGTGTATTGGCCGCGCAAATTGTAAATTGGCTTATCTACAGCTCAAATCCGATAGATACAGAAGGTACAACAGAGCTAATTATCAATTCTTGGAATGGACAAATTGGCTGGCGCTGGATGTTCGCTGCCGAAGCCGTACCTGCTTTGCTTTTTTTACTTCTGACCCTGTGTATTCCTGAATCACCAAGATGGCTGATAACAAAGCAGCAAACAGATCAAGCTTTTAATACCCTAGAAAAAATTGGTGGTCACGCCTATGCCAATATCGAGCTGAATAAGATCAAGCAAACACTCGCGCAGCCATTGCAAACCAAGCCATCGCCAACCAAGCCATGTAAAACACTGGCTATATCACAGCTGCGCAGTGCAAAGCTGGCCAAAATAATAGGCTTAGGCATTTTTATTGCGGTGTTTCAGCAATGGTGCGGCATCAATGTCATTTTTAATTACGCTCAAGAAATCTTTGTGCAGGCAGGCTACGACGTCAGCGGCATGATGTTTAACATCGTGATCACTGGCGCAGTCAATCTGCTATTTACCTTAGCCGCCATGAAAACAGTTGATCGCTGGGGGCGCAGGCCTCTCATGCTATTTGGCTCAGCCAGCTTAATGATCACCTATGCGGTACTAGGAGCATGCTACTACTTTGCATTGCAAGGTGTCGTCGTGCTGATTGTCGTTTTAATTGCTATCGCCTGTTATGCCATGACCTTGGCTCCCATTACTTGGGTTTTGTTATCCGAAATGTTCCCCAATCGCATTCGTGGTGCGGCAATGAGTGTATGTGTCAGCGCATTATGGATTGCAAGTTTCGGGTTAACCGTAACCTTTAAACCCATCAATGCCACATTAGGCGCAGCAGGTACATTCTGGCTGTACGGTTTTATCTGCTTAATCGGCTTTTTCGTGATTAAAACCCTGGTTCCCGAAACTAAAGGTAAATCGTTGGAAGATATCGAACAGCAATTTGTTGATTAAACACAATCACTTATTTAACAACAGGTTTAAAAAATGAATTTAGTCAAAACCGTTAGGCAAGTTCTTACCTTGCCTACCTATCCGCTTGGCGAGCCAGAGCGCAACCCATTATTTTTTGAAAAGCGGGTATATCAAGGCTCTTGTGGCAAAGTCTACCCAGTTCCCTTTATTGACAAGGTATATGACAAAGCTGAACCACAAGATTACGACTCAGTGACTTTAGAAAATGACTTTGTCCGACTTGTCCTGCTGCCAGAGATCGGAGGGCGCATTTTACTGGGTCAAGATAAGGTCAATAACGATTATGATTTTTTCTATCGACAAGATGAAATTAAACCGGCTTTAGTTGGACTGGCTGGCCCGTGGATTTCAGGTGGGGTTGAATTTAATTGGCCACAACACCATAGGCCTGGAACTTTTATGCCAACTGACGTCCATATTGAACGTGAAGCAAGTGGTGCGCAAACCGTGTGGATGTCAGAGCATGATCCGCTTAATCGAATGAAAGGGATGCATGGCATAAGATTACAACCGAATAGTGCCTTAGTTGAACTCAAAGCAAGGCTTTACAACCGTACCCCTCTTACACAAACGTTTTTATGGTGGGCCAATGTAGCAGCGGAAGTGCATGACAACTTTCAAAGCTTCTTTCCACCAGATGTTCACTATGTTGCTGATCATGCCGTGCGGGCGTTAAGCAGTTTTCCGGTAGCCAACAACCATTATTATGGCGTTGATTATGAAAATCGCCCCGGCGCTAACGATTTAAGTCTATACAAAAATATACCGGTTCCAACCAGTTACATGGTTTGTGACACCCAATATGACTTTTTTGGTGGCTATGACTTTGATGCCGAAGGTGGATTTATTCACGTTGCCAATAAGCATATTGCGCCCGGTAAAAAACAATGGACTTGGGGTAATGAAGAATTTGGCTGGGCATGGGATAGAGAGCTAACAGATAGGGTAGGTCCAACAGGAAAACCCGCCCCTTATGTTGAACTAATGGCGGGCGTTTACACCGATAACCAGCCCGATTTTACCTATTTATTGCCGTATGAAACCAAAACATTTTCGCAATACTGGTGGCCTTATAAAAAAATAGGCCCTGTACAAAATGCCAATAAAGATGCTGCTGTGCGTTTAGTCAAAAACAACGATGGTACGCTCGATTTAGGTGCGGTCGCGTCGCGTGAGTTTAGCCAAGCGCGGATCGTTCTAACACAAGGCAACAAGGTATTAATAGACGAAACGGTTTTATTAAGCCCCGAACAGCCGTGGCATAGGCCAAATAGCAAGGTGATTTATAGTGACTTCTACGCGCTTGAACTGGCAATCGAAGGGATCATTGCTTATCAACCAGTAGATGTAGACACATTATCCCAAAATCGAAACCAAGCATCAGAACCGCCATTACCTGAAAAGATTAAGTCTATCGATGAATTGTTTTTAACTGCTGAACACTTAGAGCAATACCGTCATCCGACGCGCTATCCTGAATTGTATTGGGATGAAATACTAAAACGTGATCCATTAGATGCACGAACTCATATTGCATACGGCAAAAAGCAGTTAAGCCGAGGCCTATTCAACACCGCGGCTGACCATTTTAAAAACGCGATCTCGCGTTTAACCTTGCGTCATCCTAACCCCTGTACAGGTGAAGCTCACTATTACCTTGGTTTAGTGCTGCGCCTGCAAGGCAACTTAAGTCAATCATACCAAGCATTCTATAAAGCCACTTGGAACTACGAATGGCGCGCAGCCGCTTATCATGAGCTTGCTCTGTTAGATTGCCAAAAAGGCCAGTTTCAGCAAGCGTTAGAGCATGTTAACTTGTCTCTGGATACCAATCGCCAAAACAATAAAGTGCAGGTATTAAAAGCGCTTGTCTTACAAAAGCTCGGCGAGGACTATGGTTCAGATTTAAACGCACTATTAGCACAAGACCCACTCGATCATTGGGCCAGATACGTGTCAGGCGATATCGAGGGCATGTTAGAAAAATCTCGAAATGATGCGCAAACCATACTGGATCTGGTTTATGATTTTGTTGATGCGGGCTTTCGCCAAGAGGCTATTTCTTTGCTGGAATTGCACCATCAGCATAAAGTGCAAGAGGTTGCTGTACCCAATCCACTGCAAAAATCACAGCTTACCCACTATGTGTATGCTTGGCTAACAAAAGACTTAACCAACTTAGAAAAAGCGCGTTCATTAAACTGTGATTATCTTTTTCCATCGCGCTTACATGATCAAATTATGTTGGAGTGGGCGCTAGCGCAACCCGGTGACGACCACAACGCTGCATTTGGCTTAGGAAATTACTATTACGATAAAAAACGTCATCAAGAAGCAATTGCGGTTTGGCAACAAGCGGCAACCACCGCCACCGTATGGCGCAATTTAGGTATCGCCTATTGGAACGTAAATCACGATGGTGAAGCGGCGCGCCAAGCTTATCAAACTGCGTTGTCGCTAGAGCCGAACAACCCTCGTATTTTTTCAGAATTCGACCAATTACGGGAAAAACTAGCAGATGATGTACACGACAGATTAAGCAGCTTACTCAACAATATTGAGCTAGTTAACCAGCGTGATGATTGCGCAGTCGCACTCGCCAAACTATACAACGACACCCATCAACCAGAAAAAGCACTAAACTGGTTAAAAAGCCGCCGGTTTCATCCATGGGAAGGCGGTGAGGGTAAGGTGTTAAAACAATACACCACAGCCCATTTGCTTTGCGGACAAAAAGCATTAGCTAAAGGCGATGCGGCTCGCGCACTTAGCTTTTTTACCTCGGCAATGCAGCCTCAAGAAAACTTAGGCGAAGCCTATCATTTACTGCAAGCCAAAGCCGATGTGACCTATTGGCAAGGTAAAGCCTACCAAGCACTGGGGCAAGAAGAACAAGCTCGGGCTTGCTTTAGCCAAAGCGCCAATGAAGCGGGAGATTTTCTCGCGATGGCAGTGGCTGAATACTCAGAGCTGACTTATTACCGTGGCTTGTCATTATTAGAGTTAGGACAAATACAACAAGCTAAAGCCTTGTTTAACCGATTTAAAACCTATGCAGAGCAGCAGTTACACGAGCCTGCAAGCATTGATTACTTTGCCACTTCGCTACCACTGCTGTTGGTATTTGAAGATGACTTAGACAAAACCAAACAACACGAAATGAAAAAACTCATTGCTTTGGCGGACAAAGGTTTAAAGACAGTCGCCTCCTTTGAACATTCGTTAAGCACTATCGGAGCATAAAACTAATGATAAATATCATCAAAAGCTCAAAGCTAATTATTTTACTGATCATGCCTATGCTGCTTCATATTATGGGTTGCAGTAACAAAGAGCAGCCAATTCAACAGGTTCAAACGCTCGATTTAGCAGGGACTTGGCAAATCAAACTCGATCCAGATAATGTCGGCATTCAACAAAATTGGCAAAACCAAAATTTTCAGGATTCACTGCAACTGCCCGGTGCCTTGCAAGAGCAAGGCTATGGCAACATTCCGGGGCCAAATACACCCTGGTATGGAAATGCGGAATGGGCAGGTAAGGGCGGCCTTAATGGATGGGGCCCAGAATGGTTGAGCAAATATAAAGAGCAAGGCATTTTCAGAATGCATCATTTTTTGCGGCCAGATCGCCACTATATTGGCGCAGCTTGGTATAGCAAAACGTTCGAGGTGCCGCAAACGTGGCAAGGAAAGTCTGTTTCAGTATCATTTGAACGTGTTCATTGGGTATCACAACTATGGTTAAACGAGCAAAAAATAGGTCAGCAAACCAGTCTAGCTGCGCCCCATCAATACACACTAGGCAAACTAAAACCGGGAAAACATAAAATTACCCTGCGTGTTGATAATTCAGAGCATGTTCATATGGGCTACAACGCGCATTCGGTTTCTGAACAAACCGCGGGCACATGGAATGGTGTTGTCGGACAACTCACCATGCAAGCTCGCCCCAACGTTTGGATTGAAAAATTCACGGTTTCGCCAAAGCCTGTCAATGGCATGGTAAAAGTCAGTTATCAACTGGGTAAAACAGAAGGTACAGATGGTGAATATCATCTTACGCTAGACGCTATTGGTAAAAGCCAAGGCAATACTCACAACCCAGCACCTTTAGTTATTAAAGGCAATATCGCCGACATTGACCAAGATATCCTTAGTGTTAACTATCCCATGTCAGAGCAAGCGTTATTATGGGATGAATATGAACAACACCTTTACCAGTTAGACGCTAAGCTAGAAACAGAAACCGCTCTTGATACACGTCAGCTTACCTTTGGTTTGCGTGATATGACGGTAGATGGAAAACATTTCAGTGTTAATGGCTATAAAACCTACATTCGATCTGTCGATGACTGCGCTGTGATGCCTGCTACGGGCTATGCACCCATGGATGTCGCGTCTTGGCGAAAAGTTTGGCAAACCTACAAAGATTTCGGACTGAATCTTGCTCGTTTTCATTCTTGGGCACCGCCAGAAGCCGCGTTTGTCGCCGCCAATGAAGTTGGTATTTACCTAAAACCTGAAGTGGGCGAGTGGGGGCCAGTTAAAACTCAGGACCAATTTGACTTTATGCGCGCTGAAGCCAAACGAATTTTGGATACCTTTGGTCATCATCCTAGCTTTGTGCAAATGGGGTTAGGTAACGAATATGACGGCGATCATCAATTCTTTGAAGACATCATTAATGAATGGAAAGCCTATGATGACTCCAAACTCTACACAGTCAAAGCCAATTCATGGAGCCCTAATAACGCGGATTTTCAAGTTCAGCGCGGCATTTGGCCGGAGCGTACCGTCAAGTTGCGCCATCAATTTGGCTGGCCGCCTAAGCCTGATCGTACTGAATTCAACTTAAACCCGCCAAATACGGCAATTGACTGGCGAGAAGCCAGTTCTACTTTCAATGTTCCGCTTATTTCTCACGAAATCGGACAAATTTGTACCTACCCCAACATTGATGCGGAAATTGATAAATACACAGGCTATTTAAACCCTGATTATTTAGAAATTGCCCGAGATCAATTAAAAGAACGTGGCATGTATGAATTATTACCTGAAATCGTTGAATCATCCGGCAAATGGCAAGTTGAACTGATTAGAGAAACATTTGAAGCAAACTATCGAACCCCTAATATGGCGGGATTTTCTTGGCTTTCACTGGCTGATTTTACCGGACAAAGTAGTGCGCCAGTCGGCTTAGTTGATCCATTTTATGATCCACATACCTATGTTGACATAGACTATGTGCGTCGTTGGAATGCGCCCACAGTGCTATTAGCTCGTATGCCAAAGCGAGTATTAACCCAAAGCGAAACATTTAAAGCGGGTATCGAGGTAAGCCATTTTGCAAAACAAAAACTACATTTGAATGATTTGGTCGCGACACTTCGCACTGACGCCGGCAAAACGATCAAAACATGGCGTTTACCAAAACAGAGTTTCGCACAAGACACTGCTCAGGCCATTGCGACAATTGAATTTTCGCTAAATACTATTGCCGCACCCGCCAAGCTTAACTTGCAACTTGAATCAAAAACCAATGGCTTAGTTAACGATTGGAATATTTGGGTTTACCCTGAAGAAAATATCACAAACTTTCCAGCTGATATTCATGTCAGCAAAGCATGGAATAGTGATACACAGCAACGACTAGCCGCGGGTGAAACCGTACTGCTATTACCTAATATTGGCGATATGAAAGGTAATTTACCTACCTTATTTACTAACCATTTCTGGACGGCGTTGGGTGAAAAAGGTGGCCAATCATCCGCATCCGGTATGTTGCTGGATCCTCAGCATCCGTTGTTTCAATATTTTCCAACCGATGCTCACGTAAACTGGAATTGGTGGGATATTCTTAATCACGCACAGCCAATGATATTGGATTCTTATGATTCGATAAATCCGTGGCCTAAAGCTTATCGAGCGCTTATTCAACCAATAGATTCATGGAAAATTAACCGTAAGTTAGCGCTTATTGTTGAAGCTAAGGTTGGTAAAGGTAAGTTGCTCATTAGCAGCATTGATTTAGAAAACGACATGCAAAATCGTCCAGCAGCGCGTCAATTGCGCAAAAGCTTAGTGGCATATTTGCAGTCTGCTGATTTTGCGCCGAGCTGGCAAATACAACCAGAAGTCATCGCTGAAATATTCCAAAAAGAAACTAAGCCCGAAAAGAAAATGGATTTTAGTGCTAATGCGCTGCCGATAGACAACTAAACTCTATAAACAAAGCCATGAACAGATGAATTAGCGGTAGCAATTTGGCTGTTTGATGGCTTTTCTTTTTGAGTAACCGCTAATGTTTTACGTCTAGCGTACTGTGAAAGTGAGTATGGATCGCTCACGATATTAGCGGTTGTTGCATTACAACGTACCCGAAACTATCCAAATTAATGAAAGGTTACTTATGAAAAACCTTAAAAACCTATCCTGCCAAGCACTCTGTGTTAGCGGGTTGCTTGCCAGCAGCTTGCTAGGTTGCACAACACAAAATAAGTTGCCGAGCGCAGAGACTGCGGAAATTCCCGCGCCGAAAAATGTATTATTTGTATTAGTTGACGACTTAGGTATCAAAGACTTAAGCGTGGAAGGTTCGACTTTTTATGAAACGCCAAACATTGACCAACTTGCCAATAAAGGCGTTCGTTTTAGCCAAGGATACGCTGCATCACAGGTATGCAGCCCGTCTCGTGCGTCGCTATTAACCGGAAAATATGTCACTAATCATGGGGTGACTACCTGGATAGGTGACAAATTTGGCAAGGCATGGCGCGAACGTGGCCGATTTGATAGCCATGATCCGGCACCATACAAGCATGTGATGGATCAAAGTGAAGTCACCTTAGCCGAACAGTTTAAAAGCAATGGATACAATACGTTTTTTGCCGGAAAATGGCACTTAGGCGGCAAAGGCTCAAGCCCTGAAGATCATGGTTTTGATATTAATGTCGGCGGTTGGGATACAGGCACACCACAAGGTGGCTACTTTTCACCCTATAAAAACCCTAAGCTTAAAGACGGCCCAAATGGCGAGTCACTCACATTAAGGCTGGCGCAAGAAACAGCCTCCTATATTGAAAAACAGCAAGGTGATAAACCATTTTTTGCTTACTTGTCTTTTTACGCAGTGCATGCACCGATTCAATCAAGCCAAGCCTTGTGGCAAAAATATCGAGATAAAGCCGAGCAACAGGCTTTGGCCAAACAGCACCCAAGGTTTGAATTTGATCGCCGTGGCGTAATGAGGCAAATTCAAGATAATCCAATTTTTGCGGGTTTGGTTGAATCTATGGATAACGCGGTCGGGTTAGTCTTAAATAAGCTTAAAGCGACCGGTTTAGACAAAAATACTATCGTCGTTTTTACGTCTGACAATGGCGGGTTATCGTCAGGTGATGGATTAGGCACAAGTAGCTTACCTTATCGTGGTGGTAAAGGCAGACAATTTGAGGGCGGGGTAAGAGTACCTTATTATATTTATGCTCCGGGTATGTCCGCCAATGGTTCAACTGTTGCTATGCCGGTTTCAGGTATTGATTTATACCCAACATTGTTAGATTTGGCTGGTATTAAACAAGACGCCAATCATCAATTGGACGGAATAAGTTTAAAGCCGCTTTTACAAGAGAAAACAGTGGGGCAAGTCATGGCGAATCGGCCGTTATTTTGGCATTTCCCACACTATGGTAATCAAGGTGGCGAACCATCGTCTATGATCCGCCAAGGTGATTGGAAGCTAATTTACTATCATGAAGATCAGCGTGTTGAGTTATATAACCTAGTTAATGATATAGGTGAGCAGCACGACTTAGCTCAACAAGAATTGGCGATGACAACATCATTAAAAGCTAAGCTAGATGACTGGTTATTAACTACCAAGGCTGTGTTTCCTCAACCAAATCCTGAATATGATCCACGTCTGCGCCAAGCTTACTTAGATAAAAAGAGAAATAGCATACCCAGATTAGATAAACGTCATGAAGCTTATCTGGATAAAAACTTCACGCCAAATAATAAATGGTGGGGCAGCGAGGAGTAATCATTAGGCAATTTTGTTTGAAGTATAAGGGTATTAATTTTGACATTTCGTCACTATTCCTCATAGAAGCGTTTAATTACCAGTAAGGAATAAACCCGGCTTAGGTTTGATTACCAAAGCTGGGTGACGGCGAACATATGAAAAGTTATTGCAAAGCCATCATGCTATTCGTTTGCATTTACTTGCAAGCTTGCAGCGTAACAACAGACAAACCAGCACAGGAAACTCCACAAGCATTAAAAATTAATCAGGGCTTTGTTAACCCACTGGGGTTTTACGATGCAAGTCCGAGTTTTTCTTGGCAATTGCCAAGCCAAGGCAGAGTTAAAGCCCAAACGCACTATCAAATCTTAGTCGCCAGCGCACCTGAACTATTGCCACAAAACCCAGATCTTTGGAATAGCCAACAAGTAGCCAGTAACAACACCAGCTTTATCCCTTATCAAGGCAAACCATTAAGCTCTCGCCAACAAGTATATTGGCAAGTGCGTTACTGGGGGGTGAAAAAGGGCAAAGGACAAGAGCCTCAGCCTTCAAACTGGAGTGACATTGCGCAATTTGAACTGGGTTTATTAAACAATAGCGATTGGCAAGCACAATGGATTGAAATAGACAGTGATAAGCCAATTGCGCTTAATCGGTATAAGACACCGATTCATATCCCTCAGTATTTACGTAGCCAATTCTCAACTGACAAAGCAATAAAACAGGCGCGTTTATATATCACTGCTAAAGGTGTGTTCGAAGCGTTTATTAACGGCCAGCGTATAGGTGATGATGTACTGACACCGGGCTATACGCCTTATAAAAAGCGTATTGAAACCTTAACCTATGATGTGACTTCGCATTTATTAAAGGGTGACAACGCATTTGCTATTACGTTGGCCGAAGGCTGGTATGCCGGACGATTTGGTCCTAAACGTCATTGGCATAAAAAGCTGAAGCTAACCCCGAAAGTGTTAGCGCAATTAGAGATCACCTACACAGATGGCAGTGCACAAACCATAGTGACAGATGAAAACTGGCAAGCCACGCAAAATGGCCCAGTACGCACCTCGGGTTTATACGATGGTGAACGTTACGATGCTAACTACGAACTTGCCAACCAAAGTGGCGATTGGCATCAAGTGGGTTACCAAGCTAACAATTGGCAAGGTGTTAAAACATCAGCGTTAGATAGCGACATTTTGCTACAACCCAAACGCCACTTTACTTCAAAAAACAAAGAGCTATTGCCCGCCTTAGCCATTAAACAGGTAGCAGGTAAAACCATATTTGATTTAGGCCAGAACATGGTGGGCGTACCACGTATAAAAGTCCCCATGCGCAAAGGGCAAACCTTAAATTTACGCTTTGCTGAAGGGGTTAATAGCGACGGTTCGCTCTATACTCGTAATTTGGGCAGTGCCAAGCAATTAGACTTTTATACCGCCAAGCAAGATGGTGTAGTTGTGTGGCAACCGCAATTTACTTTTCATGGTTTCCGTTATGTTGAGCTAAGTGGCTTTGATCCCAGTGCCAAACCCGATCTATCTTGGGTGACGGGTGTGGTGCAATATACAGACTTTGAATTAACCGGAAGATTTAACTCATCAAACGCACAACTTAACCAACTGCAATCGAATATTGAATGGGGTCTTAAAGGCAACTTTTTAGATATACCCACCGATTGCCCACAGCGTTCAGAGCGTTTGGGTTGGACAGGGGATGCCCTCGCGTTTGCCAACACGTCACTCTTTATTGCCGACAGCCATGCCTTTTGGGCGGCTTGGATGCAATCTATCCGCGAAGAACAATTTGCCAACCACGGCGTACCTGTCGTTGTGCCTAACGAAGTCGGCGAGATAGTGCAATCCGGTTGGTCAGACGCGGCGGTAACGATCCCGTGGGATGTGTATTGGCGTACTGGCGATAAACAAATTTTGGCAGAAAACTACCAAATGATGACGCGCTGGATTATCTATCACCAAAGCCAGCTCGAAAATGGCATCAGCAAGATGTGGACAGTCGGTGATTGGTTGCAGCCATATTCCAAACGCAAAGATACACGTCGTGGCGAAACGGATCATAGTTTGATCTCGACTGCATTTTACGCGCGTTCACTCGATTTAGTGGCGCGTAGCGCGAAAGTATTAGGTAAGCAGCAAGACTGGTTGAAGTACCAGCAATTGTTTAACGACGCTAAGCAAAAGTTTCAACAACACTTTTTTGATCAACAAGGTCGATTACAAGTCGGCGAGCAAACCCAAACTGCTTATTTACTGGCGATAGGTTTTGATTTACTCGACGAAGCTACCACGCAAAAAGCCGTACCGCATATGCTTGAGCAATTTGCAGCCGCGGGTGGTCACTTGCGTACCGGATTTTTGGGTACACCTTTAATTGCTCCAGTTTTAGATAAGGTTGGCAGAGCCGATGTCGCATTCGATTTAATATTCAAGCAAAGCTATCCGTCGTGGTTGTATTCGGTAAGCCAAGGTGCAACCACTATGTGGGAACGTTGGGATGGCTTTACGTATGATAAAGGCTACGCCAAAAAAGCCGGATCGCTCAACCACTATGCGTATGGCGCTATTGGTCAGTGGATGTATGATCGTATGGTTGGTATAAGCCCGTTAGAGCAGGGTTATAAAAAAATCCGTATTGCACCATTGGTCACTGAACATTTATCTTTCGCGGAAGGCTCATTTCAATCTGTACATGGTGTGATCAGCTCAAAATGGCAACGCAGCTCTCAACACAATTTGGATAGTCTAACCATGGATATTGTTATCCCGCCTAATACCAAAGCTGAAATTGAAATTCCGAAACAGGTTTATGCCATCAATAACCCTGCCGAGGGCGCAAAATTTAAGCCTCTTGGTTCGCAAGTTTTTATCAACGACCAACAAGTACTTTCGCAAGCCGAAAACACAGGTTATTCGTTAATTACGCAAAGCGATTCAAGCATCACTATTGCAGCCGAACCTGGACGTTATCGCGTACAGGTTAAAAATTAAGATTTAGGTTAGGCTGATTTTGTGGGCCGAATTTATTTCGGCTAACACAAGGTTGGTCGATGTAAAATCGACCCTACAATTTATCCAATGGTTATAAACTCAATTAAACAAATCAAATGTAATCAATAGTTTTCTATAATGCTCATTAGGTGTTAATATAAATCAAATTTAATGGGTGAATACGACAAAGAATGCCAATGCGTTTTAGTGTAAACAGCAAAGCAAAGTCGCTTATGAAAACAAAATTTAACCTGCTCTTAATTGGTTTAACTCGCCTCCAGCATTTAGCAGCAAGTTTGATATTAATTACGCTTGGCAGTGGCAACAGTTTCGCATCGAAACTTGATATTGCTTTATTGTCGCAAACCCAGATCACCGACAGCGCCATGTTTTTTAACGGCAAAAGGGTAACGGGCAAACATACTGCAAATAACCCAAATGGCTATGACTATATATTTGGTCAGGCGTTGTCTCCGCACGGTGACTGTATCAAGGTTTATCAACACTTTGTGTTTATGACTTGGTATCAAGGCGGTAAATATAATCGTCACGTTATGCTATCACGGCTAAATACTCAAACGGGTGTGATCAAAACGATCCAATTCCCCCATCAGCATACTGGTTTTAAAGGCAAATGGTGGTTGGGCGAAACGCACAATACGATTGCCGTTGGGATAAGCGCTAAAAATGACACCATTCATTTGCTATACGACATGCATCGCAATGGCCGAGTGGAAGCATTTGCTAACGATTATTTACGCTATTCTTTCTCAGTTGCTGGCGCTGCTACCGTGGCTGATAAAGACTTTACCTTAGATTTATTCGTTAACTCAAAAGCAGGGCATTACAAGCATCTAACATTCAATGGCATCGATGATGTTGAAACCACCAAATTATTAACCTACCCCGCCTTTTTCAGTGCAGATAATGGCGATCTGTTTATGAAGATGCGCTATGGTTTTTCCGCTAACGGTAAAATGTTATTTGCCCGATACGATGGCCTACAATGGCATGGCTATTATGACTTTAATCGCGTATTAGCCTCTGAACACGGCAGCAAATACAACTGGGGTTTATACGGTGACTTTAAATACACGGGCGGTAAATTCAGAGTTGCGTTTCAGCGCCGTTCAAAAAACAAGTCCGATAAATTCCTTTACCAGAACGGTATTTATTATGCCTATTCAGATGATCCGACAGGCGCATCGCAATGGAAAGATGCTCATGGCAACAACGTTGATATTCCATTAGCCAAATCTGAATTAATTAAAATTGCTGAGCCAGGTGACTGGGTTAAAACGCAAAAGAAAGATCAGGTATCCATTACCCATGGCTTTGATTTTGTTGTTAGCGCCGCCGGTGATGAGCACTTCATCAGCCAAATCACGGATAAAGAATTTAATGTGGTCAAACACCTGCATACCTACCGCAAAGCAGGCGCTAAAAAATTCAGTACGGTAGAAACTGATTTTGGTGGGCAGTTGCACACTGCAGGCAATAATGTGTTTTTAATCGGCCTTAAAAATGGTCGGGTCAATATAGCTAAAGCGCAAGGTGGAACGAGCCAATTTCAAGTCGTTTACCAACATAAACAAGGGCCAAAATTTGATAAAGGGGTAATGACTGTCGCCGAAGGTAAGGTGTATTACTATCTAAAACAAGAAACTGGCACGGGCGATAAGCGAACGCTTTATCTACAAGTATTTGATTTAACAGCATTAACCAATGAGGCTAAATAACAGCCTCGGCAAAACCTTTGAAATGTAATGAGAAGTGAATAATTTAAAAAGGATAATAATGACAACGCTTAAAAAAATCAGTCGAACAATAGCCGCTAGCTTGCTAGTCGTTGGCTTAACTTCATGCGGTTTGACAGCACAAAACAACTCTGATGTTAAACCAGTTGAAACAAGCTTGCCTAATGCCACTAGCGTCATGCAGTTGATGGAAAAAGCCGCTAACTGGCAAGTCGCTCGCACTCAATATATGCCACATGTTGGGCGGGCGCAAAAAGGTTCAGAATCATATGGCCGTTGGATCCAAGGTGCATTTTATGTCGGGTTAACAGAATTAGCCGAACGTTCACCAAACCCATTTTACGAAAATTGGATGGGTTATGTGGGTAAAGCGCATAATTGGCGTATGGGTAAAGTTAAATACTTTGCCGATGATCACGTCATTGGCCAAATGAATCTTTGGTATTACAACCGCCACAAGAATAAAGAAGCGGTAACGCCGGTAAAAGAAACCTTTGACTGGTTAATTGCGCAAAACCCGACTAATAGCTTGGAGTTTGTCGCTGGTCGTAACAAAGACCGAGTGCATAACTGCCAATGGCGCTGGTGCTGGGCAGATGCCTTGTTTATGGGGCCGCCAACCTTGTTCGCCTTATCACAAGTGACGGGTGATCCTAAATACACTGAATACGCGCATAAAGAGTTTCAAGCCACGGTGGATTACTTGCTCGATCCTAAAACCGGCTTAATGTTTCGCGATTCACGCTACTTCGATAAAAAAGGCAAATATGGCGAGCAAATCTTTTGGTCGCGCGGTGTCGGTTGGGTTTACGCAGGTGTGGTTAACTCGATTGAAGCCTTACCGGCTAACCACAAGTATCGCCCGTACTATGAAGACTTATACCTTAAGTTAACCGCAGCCATCATCAAGTTACAAAAACAAGACGGCTCTTGGCCAATGTCCCTGTTGGCGGGTGAAAAGGATAAATACCCAGAATCGAGCGGCACAGCATTTTATACCTATGGCTTAACTTGGGGTATCAATCAAGGCTTATTAGATAAACAAGAATACCTGCCTAACATTTTAAAAGCTTGGAATGTATTGACCAATTCGGTACATCCAGACGGTAAATTTGGTTGGGTGCAAGGCGTTAATGACAAGCCAGATGTGGTCGCCTACGAAGACTCGCAATTATACGGTGTAGGCGCATTTTTATTGGCTGGCTCGCAAATGTATGACCTAGTTAATAAAACGCAATAATCCGTAGTTACTTATATAGGCAAAGACAGCGACACAAAGCCATAGTGCATTTCCCGCGCTGTCTTTTTTAACCTTAGATTTAAAAGGATCTTAATAATGAAATTCATTAAATTAACGACCACATTGTTGGCCATCTCGCCCATCGCATTTACCTTTAACGTATTAGCTAACGATGACATAGCTAAGCATTTATATACCACCGAAGCGCCAAAACCGATTAAGCGAATTCATCCTAAATATCCGCTAGGTGCATTAAAGCAGGGCAGAGAAGGTTGGGCTGTTGTCAATTTTGTGATTGACGAGCAAGGTGATGTGTCAAATGTGGTGGTGTCAAAAGATTCAGGTAGCCAGGATTTAACTGATGCAGCGGTAGCGGCTATTAAGCAATGGAAATACAAACCACGAGTGGAGAATGGTAAACCCGTACAACAATGTGCTAATGATGTTCTAATGCATTTCAATATGCAGGATAGTGAAAAAGGGGTTTCTCATCGATTCAAAGGTAAGTATCAAAAAGCGGTTAATGCTTTAGCAAAAAAAGACTTTGAGCAAGTTGAAAATATTCTGTCAGAGATGAAACGTAACGATAATCAGCTATTAAGTCAAAGCGCTTTTTATCACCTTTTAGCTGCAGATTATGCTAAAGCGCAGGGTGATATACGCAGCCAATTGAGTCATTTAGAAACCGTTGTGTTATCGCTGAAGAACCTAACTAATGACAAACAAAAGTTATCCGTACTCTATCAAGTGCTGCAATTACAAATACAGCAAAAGCGTTATAACGCGGCTAATCTCACCTACAGCCGTTTGAAAAAGTTACCAGCAGCAAAGCCATATTTACCTAAATTAGCGAAAACCATGCAACTTATTGACGATCTCATTGGCGGAGAACAGTACATAAGCTATGGCGCAACTATTAAGCCCAATAACTTGTGGATGGTGAATTTAGTACGCAAGCAATTCAGTTTAACCAACGTTGAAGGCGGCGAATTAAGCTCATTAGAGCTGCGCTGCGCCAATAAGCACCACATTTATACCGCAACCACCGACAGCACATGGACTATTCCCAATGATTGGAAAAAATGCAAGTTATACGTATTTGGCGAGCCTGAAACAACATTCAAAATTACCGAGCACCCGTTTAAGGCTTAGGTGGGTGTTGAATGATGGGACAGCTTAACCAAATGAATTCAACACAGTATGGCTCGTTTATAGCTTTTGGCTGGAATTTTTGATATGAACGAATTAGAAAAACGACAATTGGAAAAGCTAGACTATGAACTGGGTCAGGCTTTAGAAAAATTAGGTACATCAGCGAAGCTAGTGAGATACATTGAAAGCCAAGGCTTTGACTTTAGCTTACGTAAAATTGGTGATTGTTCGATTTCCCTTTGGGATATTAGAGAGCAAATCTATAGTCTTGCTCCTGAACTAAAACCGAGTTTTATTCAAGAATTTGAAGCTGACCGCTCTCGTTTTGATACATTGAGTAAACTGAGTCGTCAGGCAAAAAAGCTTGAAAATGACCAAAAGTTCCAAGAAGCCAGTCAGGTCTATAAGAAACTATTAGCACAATCAGAACACGGGCACTTTAGACGAGTGGCTGAAGCTGGTTTATATAGAGTAGGCACTTAAATAGATAGCTATTTAATCTAGATTTTAGGAAAAAACTACGAGGTCAGGTCTTTCATCTTGATCTCGTTCAAAATCAATCACTTACAGCCCAGTTTACATTGCTATCTGGGCTTTTTATTTAGCGTTTAAATAATGAGTGTCTGCTTAATTTGCTTTTAAGCCAACTTATTGTCTCTATCCGAACTAATACAAAAACAAAGATTGAACCGTAAATTATTCAACTTTATTTAAAGGGTTGATTGAATGGACTGTTTTCAGTAGCCTAGAGCGATATTTTAAAAATTAAAGTTGTGTTAGTACGGATGGAATAGTTAGGAAACGTCCGGTTACTAAACAGTTATATCTCTATGAAGTAAAAGGAAAGTCATGAGTAGTATTAAAGGAAGTTGCAACTGTAATGCAGTAACTTATCAAGTCACTGGTGATATTAAAAAAGTAGTAAATTGTCATTGCAATCTATGCCGTAAAATGAATGGCTCAGTATTTTCAACTTACGCTGCTGTGTTAACTTCTGATTTTTCATTATTAAGTGGCGAGCTTAAGTCACACAAAGTATCAGAGAACGCGACTAAACATTTTTGTCCCAATTGCGGTACGCCGATTTTTAATTCAAACCCTAAATTGGCTGGTTTAAATATTTTACATTTGGGTTCGCTTGATACTTCCAATGAACTAACCCCTGACGTAAATATTTATTGTGAATCAGAAGTTTCTTGGGCTAAGAATGTAAATTCAATACCGAGTATTGAACAAGGTGTTGGCTAGCGAGATATAACAAGCCATTGCAGTGCGGGACTTTTTACAGTTGGCTTTTCTCACTGCGTTCGTTATTTTAGCCAACAATAAAAAGCCCCTGAATGGGGCGTTAGCTATAAAATCAAATGTCCGAAGAAAATTTAACTAAAATCCATCTAGACTTACCGAGAAACGAAGAGGTAGGCGGAGAATCCTTCTGGGCTGAAGATCTCGGAGAAAATTTATATCGCATGCGAAATACTCCTTTCCATGCGTATGGAATAAATTTCTACGATATCGTATTAGCTAAACCAGAAAGTGATGATTTAAAACCTTCAATACTAAAAGTTCATGAGTATTGTGGCCATAAAACACTGCGAGTCATATTTTTAAATCAAGCATCAGCACAAGAGCGTGCTTCGCTCTTATCTCAACTAAATCAATTCAAGGCGTACCATGAAAACGCGGATGGTACGTTATTCGCGATCGACGTTGAGCCAGAAGGCGACTATGGCGAGGTGTGTAATTGGCTTTATCGGTGGGAGAACGAAGGGATTTTATCTTACGAAACATGTGAGGCAAGAGAGGGCCTCGGCTTTGATGGCGAGTAAAAACGACAGGGTCAGGTCTTTCATCTTGATCTCATTAAAAATCAATCACTTAAAGCCCAGTTTACATTGCTATCTGGGCTTTTTATTTAGCGGTTAAATAATGGGTGTCTGCTTAATTTGTCGCCAGCGATGGTTAGATGATAATGGTTTACAGGCTCTGCAAGCATAAATGCCAATGCCATTAAGTTAAGAATTAGTGTATAATTATCATATACTTAATGGCATTGATTATAGACAGGATACGTTAATGACAATAAAAAATAAAAAGCTAGAGCAAACTTGCGCACTAATCACCCCCAAATTTCGAACAAAATTCATACAACTATTGAATCTTCTGAGTTTCTATCACGTCATCGGTTAAAACCAACTTACTTTAAACGCAAACGAAAGCTTCCTTTTCCAACTCTCATTTTGTCTTTTCTAAATATGATGCAGTGCTCAGCACGAACTGAATTAGAAAGACTTTTTCAAACTCTTTCGTCTGACGAAATCAGTTTTGAATCAATCACTACTTCCGCCTTTACCCAAGCCCGAGCCAAGTTTTCTGAGCAGGCCTTTGTCGAATTAAACCAAGACTGCATCCTAGCGCCTTTTTACTCACATTCAGACTATAAAAAATGGAACGGATTTAGACTATTGAGTGTTGATGGTTCTTTACTTGAATTGCCTCCAGAATCAGCACTATATAAAGCCTATGGAAAGCTAAACCCACAAGCTAGGTTACCAGGTGCAAGACTTTCGCAACTTTATGACCCACTGAATCAATTAACGCTTGAGAAACTACGGGGTCAGGTCTTTCATCTTGATCTCATTCAAAATCAATCACTTACAGCCCAGTTTACTTTGCTATCTGGGCTTTTTATTTAGCGGTTAAATAATGGGTGTCTGCTTAATTTGTCGCCAATTAAAGGAACTACGGGGTCAGGTCTTTCATCTTAATTTCATTTAAAATCAATCACTTAAAGCCCACTTTACAATGCTATCTGGGCTTTTTTATTTAGCGGTTAAATAATGGGTGTCTGCTTGATTTTCCATCATCTATGGTTAGATGATAAAGGTTTGCAGGCTCTGAAAGCATGAATGCTCGCCCACTGTAAATAGACCCTATTGCAGGTTGCAACCTATTAAATAGACATGACGCCGAACCAGAAAGTGCTTAATGTACCCTTGTAGGTTCGAATTTATTCGAATAACACCGAAATATCCGACTACGCGGATTTAACCACCGCCAGCGAAGGTTAGATGATAACGGTTTGCAGGCTCTGCAAGCATAAATGCTCGCCCAGTGTGTTACGAGTTACCAACAGTACAAGGAAGGCTGGAAGGTAACGCAACTATATAAAACATGATGGTTTGGCCCATCCCATCGGCATTCAGGTGCAGGTGGAAACCACCTTATGCGGCATTGGTTAAGAGTCACTGTCGTGAGCGATAAGGGAAAGGCAAACACAATGATTTGTCAGGTGTGAGTTAAAGAGACGAACAGCGTAGGTGTCGAAATATTTAACCGTTGCATCCCGAAACCAAGCTACTGGGTGGAGTTTGGGAAGAGCTTAGAGGCAACCTGATTACCAACTAAGCGGGAGCCGGCAAAGAGCTGACGTGAATTTAACTCGGGGTTTTATATGGAACGTAAGAACCAGTCGTTTTGATGTTAACAGATATCCTCGAATGGAAACCCCATGAGAGCCAAGTCTGAATGCAAAGCACTGGGGCGGAGCAATTCGTAGTAGTGATGATGATAGCTGTAATGGTTATCTAGCGAAGGGATTGCCTCGTTTTAAATGAAACTTTCATCAACTGCTGCAGCAGGAGGAATGATTGAATTCAGCAAAACCATTTAGTATTTCGAAATGGACAGTTTATGAAGCCTGGTTACGTGTAAGAGCCAACGGTGGAGCGGCAGGAATTGATGAGCAATCGATGAGTGATTTTGAACAGGACTTGAAGAAGAACCTGTACAAGATATGGAATCGAATGTCATCGGGCAGCTATTTTCCACCGACGGTGAAGCGTGTCGAAATCCCTAAGGATAAGGGCGTTCGAGTACTAGGCATACCCACGGTATCAGACCGAGTTGCACAGATGGTCGTCAAGATGGAGTTGGAGCCTGAATTAGAATCGGTATTCGATAATGACTCTTATGGTTACAGACCTAATCGCAGTGCACATGATGCATTAGCGATAACGCGCCAGCGGTGTTGGCGATACGACTGGGTGATTGATTTAGATATCAAAGGCTTCTTTGATAACTTGGACTGGGTGTTATTGGGCAAAGCGTTACGCAAACATACCAATAACCCATGGGTATTACTCTATATCGAACGTTGGCTTAAAGCGCCAATGGAAACCTCGGATGGTCAGATAATAGAGCGAACGAAAGGAACACCACAAGGAGGCGTGATAAGCCCATTGCTAGCCAATTTGTTTTTACACTACGCATTCGACAAATGGTTGCGAAGAGAACATCCACATGTTCAATTTGCACGCTATGCGGATGATGCAGTGGTTCACTGTCGTAGTGAGCAAGAAGCAAAGGCGTTAAAGCAAGCTATTGAGCAACGCATGTTAGATTGTTGTCTAGAATGTCATCCAGAGAAAACTAAACTGGTTTACTGCTTTGATGAAGGTAGACAAGAAGCACATGAAGTCATTAGCTTTGATTTTCTTAGTTACTGTTTCAGGCCAAGGTTAGTAAGGAATCGGTGGGGTCGCATGTTTGTTGGCTTTACACCTGCTATTAGCCCTAAAGCGAAACAGAAAATTAGAGAGAAAGTTAAAGCGCTCAAGCTACATAAGCAAACGGGGTTAACGATACAAGAGTTGGCGTATAAGCTTAATCCGATGATAAGCGGGTGGATAAATTACTTCAGTCGGTTTTGGAAAACAGCATTAAGGCCACTTATGTCTTGGATAAACCTTAAATTGTTGAAATGGGCGAAGAAGAAATACAAACGGCTGAAATTCAGTTACCAAAGAGCAAGAAAATGGATGCAAAGGGTGTGTAATACACAACCGTATCTATTTTCTCATTGGCAATTTGGTTGCAGGCCGTAAATGGTGAAACGAGAGGAGCCGTATGAATTGAGAGGTTCACGTACGGATCTGTGAGAGGCTGAGGGGGAAGCTCCCTCGGCCTACTCGACCAAAATAGGCCCTGTTGCAGGTTGCAACCAATCAAATAGACATGACGACAAATCGGAAAAGCTTAATGACCCCTTGTAGGTTCGAATTTATTCGAATAACACCGAAATGTCCGACTACGCGGATTTAACCACCGCCAGCGATGGTTAGAATGGTTTTAGGTTAGCGAATAAGCCCCATCCAGATTAAGAATAGTCCCTGAAGCATATTGATTTTTCATCAACATTACTGCTGCTAGGCCTACATCCCTTGTCTTTCCAACGTTTCCAGCCGGTATTTTGCTAGCAATACTTTGCAGATAATTTTTTCTATCATCGCTAATGTCTTTAGTTAAAGAGTCACTATTGTCAACCACATAAGGAGCAATGGCATTAACTCTAATTGGTGCAGCCGAGATTGCTAACGATTTGCAGAGTGCCTCTACCGCCCCAACAGATACGGAGCTCATAAATAAGTTGGCGTTTGGTTTTACGGAGAAGATACCAGAGATAAATAGTATCGAGCCCTCTTTCGACAAGTAAGGCAAAGCGCGTGTTGATAATTTGTATTTCAGCCAAAAGTTTCTTTCCATATCGCCACGAGCATCTTCTTCGGTAGTTTCTTGTAGGCTTTTTACCATTGCTTCCCCAGCACTGATAACAAGATGGTCAAAGCAGCCTATTTGTTGATAGACAGCGTCAATACAATTATCATTATTTGCGTCTATCTGGACGCCAGTTATTCTATTATCAAGAAAGGCTGTTGCATTAGATAGTTTTTGTTTACATCGACCTGCGATAATAGTGTCTGCACCGTAGTCAGCGCATACACTAGCAATGCCAAGCCCAATGCCTGAACTTCCACCGATAATAAGTATCTTCTTTTTATGCAGCATATTTGTTGGTCTCATTTATTTAAATCCGTTACCGAATAATTGGGTAGAGCAAGAATGGCTTCAACTTCAATTTTAATTTCAGGAGAAAATAAGGCATCTACCTTGACCAGTGAACTTGCTGGGATGTGCTTATCGTAGATTTTACTAAGCTCTTCTCTTAGCAGGGCAATCTTACTGAGGTCACTCACAAATAAGGTCACTTTAATTAAGCTGCTTAGGTCAACATGCTCTTCTTTTGCTATCGTACTGATCAGCTCAAATATTGTTTTGGCTTGCTTTTCAATAGAAGCATTCTGATTGTCCGTACCAAAAGCCGTTAAACCACTTACATATAAGGTGTCATTATGCTTGACTGCGTGAACATAAGGCCCCACGGGATCTTTAAGTTTAGAATAGTTGTTTCTTTTCAGATTCATATGTTGCTCATGGGCATTGGTTAAGGTTGAAAGTAAGATGATTCCTAACACAAAAATTTTTGTCGGTTTCATGTAACTGCCTTTTTAAATGTATTAACAATTTACGGAGTAATCATATATAATTCCGAATAAGACGAATATACCTATAAAATCAATCTTAAATTCCAAAAATGAAATTATGCTGGACGATTTAGCCTTATTTATTAAAGTGGTGGAAAATGGAAGTTTAGCGGGGGCATCGAAGAAACTTGGCCTTCCGCCGGCTACGGTCACTAGGCGTATTCAAAAGCTTGAGCAGAAGCTGGATTGCCAGTTGATAAACCGCTCGGCACGTCAGTTTCATTTAACTAATGAAGGTGAACGATATTATTCAGAATGTGCGTCATTGGTTTCTGAACTTGAGGATCGTGCTGCCAATCTGGATTCCATATTGCACGAGACCACTGGACGACTTAAAGTTCTTGCGCCAACGAATATGGCTGTGGGTATGATGAGGGATATTTGGCCTAGTTTTTCCAGCAAATACCCTGAGATTCAACTCGAAGTCAATGTAAATAATACCGTGCTGAACTTTTCTGAAACGCAAGCAGATTTGGCTATTAGAATTGGCCCGCAGTCAGACTCTGGTTTGTTTCAGAAAAGGCTGGGAGTGGTTAAAACTATACTCGTTGCATCTCCAGAATATCTGGCGTTATCAGCACGTTTAGAAACACCTGAAGATCTTCAACAGCATCAATTAATTACGGTTGATACCATTCCTAGTTGGATTTTATATCAAGATAACAAAAAATTTATAAGCCGCTTCCCAATTGTTGGCAAGACTAAAGTCAACGATATCCGGCTTGCTGCCCAGTTATGCAGTCGTTCTATAGGTATCGCGTTATTACCTTGTAGTGAAGTTGTTGATGAATTAAATAATGGTGATCTAATCCAGGTTTTGCCAGAGTGGGTGGGGGAAGCAAGAGAAATTTATGCTATTTGGTCCAGTGGTCGAATGCTTCATAAACGAGCAAGGTTGATGCTAGACGTTTTAATTGACTTCGTTAAAAATGAGCCCGTGTTACAGGGTGAGATACCTATAAAATCAGAGTAAGCGTTAGCATGTTTAGCCTGATATAGCGTGGTTTAACTATTAACCAGAAAGAGCGCAATGACCCCTTGTAGGTTCAGACTTTATTCGAATAACTCCGAAATAGCCGATGATGCGGATTTAACCACCGCCAGCGAAGGTTAGATGATAACGGTTTGCAGGCTATGCAAGCATGAATGCTCGCCCACAATAAATAGACCCTTTTGCAGGTTGCAGCACTTAATTCTCTCTATTCTTTGTCACGGTAACTTGCTGCAATAACCGCTCTATAATTATTTTTTAAAACTTAAATACATTGATGTCGTTTCTGAGTGATTCAGCATTAGCCTGTAATGTATCAGTTGAGCTTAAGGTTGCGTTACCTTGTTCTAGCATGATTTCAGAGTCGCTTTTAATGGTATGAATGCGCTGGTTAATCTCGTCTGACGTTTTAGCTTGTTGGGTCGATGCCGTGGCGATTTGTGTTGCCATTTCGGTGATCTTGTCCATTTCCGCTTTTATGGCAACAAATGCGTCAGAGCTTTTTTGTACGGCTTGCACTGTTTCAATACCATTAGTATGCAGCGTATCCATTTTTTTCGAGGCGGTAGAGGCCCCTTCTAATAGCATGCTTATTTGCGATTCGATTTGTTCGGTTGAGTCTTGTGTACGTTTGGATAACTGCCTGACTTCATCCGCTACCACAGCAAAGCCTCGGCCGGCTTCGCCTGCGCGTGCTGCTTCAATGGCGGCATTTAGCGCCAGTAAATTGGTTTGCTCCGAAATACCTTTGATAACCTGAACAATATTGCTGATCTGATTCGCTTCATTATTTAAATCTTCAACCAATGCACTGGTATCACCTAGCTCTTCAAATAATTGCCCCATTGCGGCACGGCTATCGATAGCATCTTTTTCACTGGCTGATGATAATTCATTGGCGCGTAACACAGTATCAGATGTTGATACTGCCATATCAGACACTTCATGTATGCTTGCGGTCATTTCTTCGGTGGCAACTGAAATGGAATCTGTGGATTGTTTTTGGTTGTTGATAAGGCCAATGGATTGGTGCATTGAACTGGATACATCGCTTGTTACCTTACTCATGGAATCAATTTGCTGTTTTACCGACCCTAGCGTTTTTTCGAAATCGCTAATCAAGGAGTTTAATGCCTCGCCAACTTGATTCAGTTCATCTGTACCCGTTACCTCGTAGCGCATGGTCATATCTTTTGTACGAGCTAGATTGGATAGCATATTCACGAGTTTGTCGAGTGGTTGAGTAATGCTCGAAATAATTTGTAAAGATATAAAGAGTAAGACGGCTAGCAACACAACAATCAAGATAATCGTGTTATATAGCGAGCTTTTGGCGTTATCGAGCATGCTATTTTTTTGCTTTTCAATTTCATCTAATAGAATTGTTGCCAAATCTTCATAGGCAGCATTAACTTGTACGCCATTTTTAAGCCATTCATCTATGTTTATATCTAGTTTTTGCCCGACTAGCCTTGTACCGCGTCTTATCATGTGTCGAAAGTCTTTCTGGGCTTGTTGAAAGTAGGGTTTGTCGCCAATCGTTTTATCAAATTGCTGGTCAAGATGAGGTGGCGCGAAATTTTTAAATCCTTCTATATAAGCTTCTTCAAGGGAAAACGTCTTATTAACCGTCGAGTACACATAAGCACTATATTCATTTTTAATGCCATGGTAAGCCTCGCCATTGGCTATCAGCGCATTATGTTTGGCGAGGATTAAATTTTGGTAAGCATTTGCCAGCAAAGACAATTCTTTGTTGCCACTGGTTAATAACACGACTGCTTGCGTGCTATCTATTAGTGCGAATGTTAGAGCTCTAATTTCGTTAATTGTGTATTTTTTGCCATCGGGAAAGTCTTTATTGCGAATGCGTTGATTAACGAGCTTTCTGATAGTGGGAAATAACTCAAGTCGCTTTTTGATTGCAATAATATCTTTTTGTAATCCTGGAAATAGCGCAAATTTGTCTGTATCAGCCACAAAGGTACTGTATTTGACTAAAGCCTTATCCACCGGCACACGACTGTCATGCATGCTTTGTTCAAATTCCAAGCTGGGATTAGCGTAAGAACGTCCCATATACATTTTTGTATATAAATGCTCCACTTGAAGGCTTGAAACTAATGGCGTGGCATTGTAAATGTACTGCTGCAATACTTCTAAGCGCTCAACCTCTTTCATCTCATTGTCTGCTTTTACATAGCGCTCAACTGCGAAAAACAAGGTTGCGAAAAGTGGGATCAGAACAAGTAAAAGGATACGTAGTTTAATATTGATGCGACTAAAAAAATTCATCAAGAGACTCGCTAAGTGTATTGGGTTTCTATTTATCAGCGTAACTTTATCTTAACTTGACTATTTTTTTAACAATGATTTGAACTATTTTGACTATTTATGAAAGAATTTTAACGAATTTAGGCAAGTGAGATTTTTTTAAAATCAATAAGCAAGGCGTCCAGTTTACAATTTTTTAATAATGGGTGTCTGCGTAATTCTGCTGTTACAATTAACAAGAAATCCACCAAATAATCTTACCCTAGCGTTGAACTGCCTTTCTAGCATACATTAACATCATGATGCTATAATGTTATTAATTGAAATTCGAGGCAATAGTTATGGCACACTTATCAAAACGCTCTACCGTCTATTTTGATCCTGCTATTCATCAGGCTTTAAAAGTTAAATCTGCAACGTGTGATCAGTCAGTTTCTGAATTAATAAATGAAGCTCTAAAATTATTTATGCGTGAAGACCAAGAAGATTTACAAGCTTTCACAGAGCGAGCAACTGAACCAGAGATGAGTTATGAAGAGCTATTAAGTGATTTAAAGAAACATGGCAAAATATAAAGTCACTTTCAAAAAATCGGTTTCAAAAGATCTTCGTAACATACCAAACCATGATGTAGCTAAAATACTTTTTAAAATAGACAAATTAGCGGAGAACCCACGTTCGGAAGGTTGTATTAAATTGTCTGGTCAAGAACGTTATCGAACTAGGCAAGGCTTGTATCGGATTGTGTATGAAATTATAGATTCAAAATTAGTCGTACATGTCGTTAAAGTTGGTCATCGTTCGAACGTGTACGACAGTTAAAAACCACACTTCTATCATCTTTATCTCTTTTAAAATCAACACTTAAAGCTCAGTTTACCTAGTTATCTGGGCTTTTTGTTTAGCGGTTAAATAATGGGTGTTTGCTTATTAGCTTTGCGGATGTTTCGCTGTTTTACCAACAAATACGCATCGACAAAGGGGTATCAATTTTTTAGATTTTTGTCTCTTCTTATCAAGCAACAAATGTTTAACGATGAGAGAAATATGAAATTAAAATGGAGTTTCGCATCCGCTTTGCTAGTTAGCCTTGTTTGTCACTGTGCTAATGCTAGTGAGTTATCAGCGACCGATTTTAAAAATCCACAAAAGCCTTATCTGCCGAAAACTTGGATGCATGCCATGAATGGCAATTTAAGCAAGCCGGGGTTTACCGAAGACTTTAAAGCTATGCAAGAGGCTGGTATTGGTGGGGCTATTTTCTTTCATGTGCATCGTCGTAATAAACCTTATTCTTCACGCGGGTCTGTCAGATTTGGCACTGACGAATTTTTTGATCACTTAGTGCATGCTGCCGAACAAGCGGATAAAAACGATATTGAGTTTGGCATTCATAATGCTGACGGTTGGACATCTAGCGGCGGGCCTTGGGTGACACCAGAAATGTCGATGAAGCGCATTACTTGGTCTGAGTTGGCGGTTGAAGGTGGTAAACGCTTAGTTCCGCCACAACCGGGGTACTATGAAAATTTTTATCGTGATGTGGCAGTCATTGCGTTACCAGCCAACCCATACAATCAAAGTAATGCTTTTGCGAATGCAAAAATTACTAGCTCAGATCCCAGCCTAGATACTGCCACGTTATTGGATAATGATTGGGATAGCGTATTCAGCTTTAGTGAAAGCCCAGATTATGGCAGCTTTGATAGTAAGCCTGCCCAAAGTGAAAATAAAGGCAATGAATATTGGCTACAAGTTGAAGTTGAAAAGCCAACCACGTTACGCAGCTTACATATTGAAACACCTAACCGCAATGGTGACGCTGCATTACAAATTTCAGACGACGGCGTTAACTTTACTACGGTTGTTGAAAAGTTAAGACGCCCACGACCTGGCGCGCGCCTGTGGGCATTTAGCCCGCAATTAGTTGATGACAATAATGATGGTTACACAGCTAAATATTTTCGCTTAGTTTTTAGCCAGCCAATCACGATCAAGCGTTTTGATTTATGGTCAGTCCCGCGTTTTAATGATTGGTTTTCGATGAATTCGATGGAGCGCGGTAAGTTAAGTTTAGCGCCACAAATTAATCCTGCGGCCATCACTAAAGCCAGTGATGTGTTGGTATTAAACCGAGGTGAGCTGCCAAAAAATGGCGTGAAATTACCCAAAGGTCACTGGCGAGTTTTACGTTTTGGTTATACCAGCACGGGCGCGTTTAATGTACCCGCCACGGTTGAGGGCGAGGGCTTAGAAGTCGATAAATTCGATGCTAAAGCCTTGCAATTTCACTTTGACCAATATGTCGGTAAATTAGTTAAAAAAGCGCAAGCCAAGGGCATTAACTCGCTTAAAACAACTGAAATTGATAGTTATGAGGTTGGCGGGCAAAACTGGACGCAAGCTGTCGACCAAAGCTTTAAAGCTAAGTTTAATTATGACTTTATTCCTTGGTTACCCTTGATGACTGGCCGAGTGATTGAATCACCCGAGCATACTGGTGGCATACTGCAAGAGTATCGCCAACATTTATCAGATTTAATGGTTGAAAATTACTTTGGTGAATTTACTCGCCTGACTAAAAAATATGGTTTGGAATCTTATATTGAACCCTATGGCTGGGGACCGTTTGATGAATTAGCCTCGGGCGGTAAAGCCGATCGCTTAATGGGCGAGTTTTGGGTTAAATCGCCATTTGCTAAAAACAAAAAGTACCACGGTCGTACCAGTGCCGCGATTTCGTCTGGCCATATTTATGGTAAGAAGGTTATTTCAGCCGAGTCTTTTACTTCTATCAATGTCGTGCATTGGTCGGGGCATCCGTATTTTTACAAACACCATGGCGATCATATGTGGACTCGTGGTATTAACGAAACCATGTTCCATCGTTTTGCCCATCAGCCCAATAATCATATTAAACCCGGTATGACTATGGACTCGATTGGTTCGCATTTCGATCGCACGCAAACTTGGTGGTATAACGGCGGCGTAGAATGGTTTAAATATTTAGCTCGTGGCTCTTATCTTTTACAGCAAGGTGTACCAGATGCTGATTTTCTTGTGCATTTAGGCGATGTTGCGCCCGTGCGCGGTAACAGTAGTATCGATGTGCCAGATGGATTTGGTTATGATTTTACTAATACGGACGTTTTGCTAAATAGAATAAGTGTGAAAGATGGGTATTTGGTGCTGCCAGAAGGTACGCGCTACAAAGCCTTAGTGCTAACAAAAACCGACTTTATGCACTTTAAAACCCTTAAACGCATTCAAGAGTTAGTGGCCGCAGGCGCGACTGTAATTGGCAATAAACCGGAAAAAGTCATTGGCTACAACGAGTGGTCACAGCAAGCTGAGTTTAGTCGTATTGCCGATTTATTATGGGGCGGTATGACTGAAAGTAGTACTCATGAAACAAAGGGTTGGTTAAGCGGGCTTGTTGATAGTCTGTTTGGGCAAAAGTCAGAGTTAGCGAACGAAAGTAACACCAATAAAATTCATGTGTATAAAAAGGGTTTAGTTAGTCATTTTGATCTAGAAAAATCAATTGAGCTGTTAGATTACCAACCTGATTTAAAGGTCAATGATATACCGGCTAAACATTTTGCTAAACGTCGCATTGGTGATAATTACCTATACTTTTTTCACAATGATCAGCCAGAATTTAAACAAGTGACAATCGATATGCGCGATGGAGATGGCATTGCAGAGATCTGGAATATTGATGACGGCAGCATAGAACAAATTCAGCAATGTACACGCAATGGTGATCGATTGATCACTAAATTAGCGTTAGAGCCACATGCTAGCCGTTTTGTACTTATTCGTCGTGATCAGCAAAAGCAAAATTATAACGGTAAACATTCGCAATTAGTTAAAGACATCTATGTCAATAGCGCTGACAAAGCTGAGATAGAACAACTAACAGGACCATGGCAGGTTGAATTTGATACTCAATGGGCAGGCCCTGGGCAAACAACATTACCTAAGCTGATCGATTGGATAGAAAGTGATGTTGCAGGTATTAAATATTACTCTGGCACGGCCAATTACAGTAAAACCTTTAATTTGAGTGCTAAACAAGTATCAGGCACGCAGCCTTTGTATCTTGATTTAGGAGACGTGCAGCAAATTGCCGAAGTCAGTATTAATGGCACCAAGCTAGCAACGTTATGGAAGCCGCCTTTTGCAATCGACATCAGCTCGCTGGTTAAAGTCGGTAAGAATACTTTAAGCGTTGCCATTACTAACACTTGGGTTAATCGCTTAATTGGTGACGAAGCTTTACCTGACACCAGTGGCTATAAAATGACAGGCGATACAGTGCCTTGGTTAAATGCCAACCAAAAGCCGCCAAAAAGCGAACGCGTAACCTTTACTGGCTATAACTTTTTCGCCAAAGATAAAAATAAGCAGCTACAAACATCTGGCTTATTGGGGCCAGTGCGTTTGATAAAAATGTAAGTTAGTCTGCTCCAGACGCCCACAGCATTTCCAACTTACACGGATGTAAGATATGCAGTGGGCGAGCATTTGCCTGCATGGATGCAGGTACTTAAGATTTATCGGGAATAAAAATCTTGTATGCTTGCAGAACCTGCAAACCAAGCCAACTAAGCAACATTCCCTTCGGCGGTCGAGATCCAATGCCGTTAAGCGTCTGGAACAGCGCACCACCTCGTTTTGGTTTTTCATATTACATCTAGCCATTCAATTGATTATTTTCCCCACAAGGGTAGCAATTTCGCCAAAATTTGCCTTTTCTTAATACGTACTCTTTTATTTGAATAATAATTATGCCTATCCGGTTTGTAACTTGGCGTCAGGTTGCACGACGCTTATCTTTAACGATAGCAATTTCCTTATTGCTAACAAGTTGCCTGAAAACTGACGACGCGAAAACGCAAAATACAACTGCAAAAAATAGTAACGCGTCAACAAGGTTAAAAACGCCGACAAGCTATGAAAACATAGCGCTGCATAAACCGAAAAGCCCAATGCCAGAGTCGTTTTATCATGCGCCGGCAGCAGAGTTAAAAGCCAACTTTAAAACGCCACCGGATGCAGTTAAACCTTGGGTATATTGGTATTGGATCAATGATCATATCTCGAAACAAGGAATTGAGAACGATTTGGCCGCCATGCAAAAACAAGGCATAAACACAGCATTGATTGGCATTATTCACCTAAATGCCAGTATTGGTGGTTATGGGCAAGTATCAGCCCTGAGTGAAGAGTGGTGGGACCATTTGCGCTTTGCTATTGAAAAAGCGGCTGAATACAAGATTGATATTGGCCTGTTTAATTCACCCGGTTGGAGTCAATCTGGTGGGCCTTGGGTTAGCCTTGATCAATCCATGCGTTATTTGGATTCCAAAGAATATCAGGTTGATAGTCAGAGCATTAAATCGCTAAAACTAAGCAAACCAAAAGGTTACGCACAAGACGTTAAATTACTGGCTTTTCAAACGCCAAAACAAGAGCAACAACGCTTGAGTTTTCAGCAAACAAAAGTCAAAGTTAAGTATCCACAACACTCTACGTTCGCGCACCCGAGCAACAATCCGCAGCAACTCATTGATGGCGATCATCAATCGGTTTATCTCTTTCCGACTGAAGTTATAGACACCAAAAACAGTCGGGTGCGGTTCGATTTTAAACACAATGAACTATTATCCGCTCGCACGTTAGAGATATACCCGCACGATACGTTTTCAGCTAAAGCAACTTTGTCGGCTAAACAAGCCAATGGTGAGTACAAAGTCATTAAAACCTTTGTTGTGCAAAGACCACGGAAAATGGCTGCGATTGGTCCCGATCACGACGCACCTATTGTGGTTAATTTTACTAAAACTCCAGCCAGCGAATTTCGCTTAACATTAAACAATATCAAACTGGGTCGCGGCGGCAAAAATAGTGTACCAGGCATTAAAGAATTGGTTTTATCCAGTGGCTATAAACTAGAACGCTATGTTGAGAAAAAGCTGGCTAAAGTCCACCCCACACCTCAACCTAAACACGATAGTTATCAATGGCCTACGCCTCTAGCAGCGGATGAGCCTAGCTTAGCTATCTCCGCTGAAAAAGTACTCGATATCAGCGAATTCATGAAAGGCGAGCGAGTCAATTGGTCAGTACCAAAAGGTGAAGAGTGGACAATGGTGCACTACTTTATGCGTTCAACGGGCACAACCAATGGCCCATCGAGCAAAAATGCCAAAGGGCCTGAAATAGATAAACTCAGCAAAGAGATTGCCCAATATCATTTTGATGCGTATATCGGCAAAATTTTACAGAGTATGCCAGCGCAAAAACGGACTGCATTTAAATATGCCGTGGTCGATAGTTACGAGCAAGGCGCGCAAAACTGGACCGATGGCTTTGCACAAAAATTTGAACAGCATTATGGCTATGATCCCATACCTTTCTTACCGGTTTACACGGGGCGTATTGTTAATAGTGCGGAACAAAGTGAGCGCTTTTTGTGGGATGTTCGGCGTATGGTCGCTGACCGCGTCTCTTATGAATACACGGCAGGTTTGCGCGAGCGCGCCCATCAGCATGGTTTAAAACTATGGTTAGAAAACTACGGCCACTGGGGCTTTCCAGGTGAGTTTTTACAATATGGTGGTCAAGCCGATATCGTTAGCGGTGAATTTTGGGCATCGGGTAATTTAGGCGCAATTGAGCTAAAAGCCGCGTCTTCAGCCGCCCATATTTACGGCCATAAAACGGTAATGTCGGAGTCTTTTACCGCAGGGCGTAGCGACAGTTTTATTAACCATCCATGGAACTTTAAAAAACGCGGCGATTGGTCGTTTGTTGAAGGTATTAACCACACTTTATTACATGTTTATATTCAACAAGCTTATGAAGATAAGTTGCCCGGGGTAAATGCTTGGTTTGGCTCAGAGTTTAATCGCCACAATACCTGGTTTGATTATATGGGTAGCTGGTTAGACTATGTTAAGCGTTGTAATTATTTAATGCAGCAAGGCCACTACGTGGCAGATATTATGTATTTTATTGGTGAAGATGCGCCGAAAATGACGGGCGCCTTGCAGCCAGCATTACCGGCTGGCTACGCCTACGACTTTATTAATGCCGAAGTCATTCTTAAAGGTTTATCGGTTGAAAATGGCGAGTTTGTGTTACCCAGTGGTATGCGCTTTAAACTACTGGTATTGCCGGATTCAAGCACAATGCGCCCTGCTGTATTAGAGAAAATACAATCGCTGGTTGCCGCGGGGGGCACTGTTTATGGGCCTAAACCTAAACAATCACCGAGTTTACAGGGTTATCCGCAAGTGGATCAGCAAATACAGGCGATGGCGAATACCTTGTGGCAGGCTATCGACGGTGAAAACGTCACACAGGCTAACTATGGTTTAGGGCAGGTGTTTTACCAAACGCCTGAGCAAGCGGATCTCGCCCAAGTTATGCAAACTATTTTGCGCCAGCCTGATTTGGCCGATTTACCTGCAGATGTCATTTGGAGCCATCGAAGCAGCAATACCCATGACATATTCTTTATTGCTAACCAAACGGATAGTCCGGTAAATATTAAGCCGAGTTTCCGCTTAAGCGCGAAATGGGCGCGGCCTCAATATTGGGATGCAGTAACAGGGCAAATGCAGACACTCGCTCAATATCAAATTGATAAAGGCCGCTTAACAATTCCCTTGTCTTTACAGGGCTTAGGATCTGCTTTTATTGTGTTTGAAAAATCTCATGCCAAATCACTATTGGCTTCTGACTCTGTGCAATCTATTCAAGCTATTGATCCGCAACAAGCTAAATATAGGCCGTTGGTTACAAGCGCCTTCGATAGCTCGGGTCAGCTTGTACTGGATATTCAAACTAACGGCAAATATCTGGTACACACCAATACCCGCCCAGCGCAAACACTAACTATCGACGATTTACCACCGAGTCAGGTTTTCACTACGCCATGGCAATTGACATTGACAGAGGGGCGCGATGTTGCAACCCAATTGCAGCTAAGCCAATTGGTGTCATTAACCGAATTAGAACCATTAGCATTAAAACATTATTCAGGTTCGATCATTTACCGTAATCAATTGGCCATGACCGACAATTTATTGCGCGACGATCAGCGCTGGATATTGGATCTAGGTCAAGTCGGCGTTATTGCAAAAGTAAATGTAAATGGTGTGGATTTGGACGATGTTTGGAGTCGACCTTTACAAGTCGACATTACGGACGCGCTGCAAGTTGGTAACAACCAAATTGAAATTAATGTTGCAACCACTTGGGTTAATCGCTTGGTCGGTGATCAAAAATATCCTGAGCAATTTCCAGATAGTGCACAAGCTAAGGCATTTAATAGTGAAATCACTTTTGCTAGTAAAGTCACCAAAGATACACCATTACAGCCAACCGGTTTAATTGGCCCTGTAAAACTTACCCCTTTACGTAAAGTTAAGCTTTAATTGCTAATGCTAAGAGAGCATTTAATTCGGTAATCCACCCAATGTAGCGCCGGCTTTATGCCGGCGAAAGAGTGCGCATTATTAAATTGAGACATATTTTTACATGAAGACGTGGCATGAGTGGGATAAACCCATCCTATGTAGGGCCGGCTTTATGCCGGCGAAAAAGTGCGCATTATTAAATTGAGACATATTTTTATATGAAGACGTGGCATGAATGGTGATAAACCCACCCCATGTAGGGCCGGCTTTATGCTGGCGAAAAATTACCTTATGACATGGGCATTTATGCCTATAGAAATTGAAATCAGTTGAACAAAATATTGAGAACTAAAATGCGAAATATCAAACAATATTTAACGGCTAGCTTAATGTGTTTATTAACCGCGAGTTGTGCTGTTACACAAGAGAAAAAACAAGAGAGTAAAAACGAGATTAGCCAAGGCCTAATTTACCTAGAACGCGAAGTAAAAGTTACCGATAGCGCCTTATTTTTTGACGGTAAAAAGCTCGGTAATGTGCGTAAGTCTGTAAATATAAAGAATGATCCCAATGGCAAGTATGATTACCAGTACGGTTCAGCAATTGCTCCTCACGGGGATGCAATTAAAACCTATCAACATTATGTGTTTATGACTTGGTATCGCGGTGGCAAGTATGACCGCCATATGATGTTATCACGCCTCAACCTTAAAACCGGTCAACTTAAGCATATTGAGTTTCCGCACCAACATACCGGCTTAGTTGGACGCTGGTGGATAGGGGAAACCCATAACACCATAGCCGTTGGTATAAGTCCTAAAGATGAAACCATTCATTTGGTGTTCGATTTACACGCATACAGCAAACACTCTGACACTGGCGGTAACGGCAGCTTTGCAAAAGACTATTTCCGTTATTCGTATAGTTTACCCGGTGCCGCCGCTGTTAGTGATGATGAATTTACCTTGGACTTATTTGTAAAAGATACTAGCAGCCATAGCGCTGGTCCGAATGACTATAATCACTTGTCAATGACAGGGGCGGAAGATCATGCCGCGCATTCCAAATTAACTTACCCTAAGTTTTTCTTAAATGATCAAGGCGATCTGTTTTTCTACATTCGTCAAGGCACCTCGCATGATGGTAAAGGCATTTTTAACTATTACAAAAGCAATGGTATTTGGTCGTCATTTAAAAGCATAAACAAACTTAACGTTAAGGAAGACGGCCTTGCTCATACTTGGAGCAACTATGGCAACATGAAGTTTGCTAACGGCAAACTGGGTTTTGCTTTTCAACCACGAATAAACAACAAAACGGACCGATACAAGTATCAAAATGGGGTTTATTTTATGTACTCGGATGATCCCATTGGTCAGTTACAATGGAAAAACTACAAAGGTCAAGACATTAACTTACCTTTGATAGATCCTAAACCGGCATTTGTCACAGAGCCGGGGGATTGGGTAACTAGTCAGCAGCCAAATAAAATTGTTATTACCGGTAGTTTTGATTGGACTATTACGCAAAAAGGCGATGTGCATATTATTAGTCGGGTACGTGATACCGAATACAAAAAAGACGTTTATTTGCATCATTATAAACCTGCTGGGCAAAGCGAATTTATCACCACAGATAAATTTGTCGGCGCTAAAAATCTTTATACCTCTGGCGATAATATTTACATTATCGGTTTAGATAATGGCCAACCTTATATTGAACAAGCAACAGGTGGTACCAACCAATTTAAGCGGGTATATCAAGGTAAAAAACAAGCGGCAGATTTCAAGAAAGGCATGGTTTATATTGCACAAGGTAAGCTTTATTACTACCTGTTAGCAGAAGGGCAGGGGGATAAACGTACCACTTACTTGCAAATTATCAATTTGGAAGGGCGTTAGCCATACACTTCTTACTTTCTCAATAATGCCCATTTTCAGTTTACTAAAGTGCTGCATGGGCATTTTAAATTCTCTACAAATGATAATGACCAATGGAATTCATCTTTAATGTTTAGTGCAAACCTTTCAATCTCGAAATTACTTTTAATTGCTTGTTTCACTAGTGTGCTATCAGCATGTGGTGGTGCCGGATCTTCTAATGCAGCAGATAGCGCAGCAGATAAAAGTAACGAGGAAACTCAAACGAATATTGATCCTCAAACTGATTTAGAAACTAAAGCTATCATGGCTTTATTCGATACTTGGGAAAAAGCAACTAATAGTGACGGTACTGTTGATGCCGAGCAGCTAACTAAAATACTACATGACGATTTTACGCTGCATGATGGACAAACCCAAAAAAAGGATATGATTGAAAGACTTAGTACGTTAAATGATGGTAGTTCTTTTGTTGGTTCTGTACCTGAAACGAGTCGACGGATAGAAACTTACGAAAATGTCAGTGTTAGTGATTTAAATATTGATGCTGGAACAGCTAACGTGAGTTTTAGGCCTTTTTCACAAGGCGAATACTCGCAGAATTTCAACTACAGTTGGCAAGCCATAAAACACCCTGCACATGGCTGGCAACTGCTAGGCGAACCATTGCCAATACTATTTAATAGCCCAACGGTGCACTGTGTAACTGATCATTACTTTGGTCATCCAACTTCCTCGTATATAGAGCGAACGGAGGAGGATTACACAAAAGCCTATTGTTATATGAATATTACCGCAAAAGATATTAATTGGGATAATAACTCTGCGTTTGGTATGGAGGAAGGTCAATTTAATTTAGGGGTTGGAAACTTAGTTTCCACCGTATTGCCGTTTGCCGCGATTAAAATTGAGGTAGTTTCACCTCAAAATGAAATACAACAAACATTATATTTGGCTAATGTTTTTTACGATGAAGCCGCAAGCTATTGTTATCAAAAAAGAAGCTGTTTTAGTTTAATCGACCCAAATGGCAAGGGCTTTGTTGAAAATTATAATAGTTCGTTTGACCATGATTTTAGTATTTTTCAAGAGGGCACAACCTTTCGCTACAGTGTCTATACCCAGCCGCTAGACTATTCAGATGCGACTAACCCTGTAGTTGATGAAGGTTCTTTAGCATTTCAGACTGAACGAACCATGTTAGCGCCGTCTTTCACGCTTGGTGAACTCGGTTCTTTTAATGAATACCCGCCATCGGTTGTTGAAAATACATTTTTAAATGGTGGTCAGCTCAATATTAGCTGGCAACGTCCTAATGGTTTGAATACTAAAATGATTCGTGTAAATACACATATTTTTAGTAACAATGGTGGTCGCATCAGAGATAATTATGAAATGAAAATAGTGGACAATGACAATAGCGCTACCGTGGATATGAGTGAGACCTTAGATAAATTAGCGCAAGCTGGTGGTCTAGCAGACGTCGATTCTAATTTGGTTGTTATCAGTGTAATATTTGCTGATCCTAGATCAGGAGCAACGAAGAAATTAAGTACTTCTGTTTATTTTTAGCAAGTACTTGCTTATTGATACTTGTATTAAAACAAGTATCAAAAAGCTAAATACTTAGTGCATGAGCGAGGCTGTTATCATTACCGTACAGGCACTGGGCTGGTTGCCGCGCCGCTAATATAGCGCCCGTCAACAAAGTCGCCTTCTTGTATGGTGCCATCGGTTTTAGTGAATTTACCTTTGCCAGAGCGTCTGTTGTCTATAAATTGTCCAGTATAGACTTCACCACTTGCCCAAGAGAATGTGCCAATACCGTCACGTTGACCTTTTTTAAAGTCACCAACATATTTATCGCCATTTGGCCAAATGTAAGTGCCTTTACCGGTTTGTTCATCATCTTGATACTCGCCGCTGTACTGCTCGCCATTAGCCCAAGTAAATACGCCTTTACCTGATTTGATACCGTTTAGCACATTTCCTGTGTATTTATTACCATTGGTCCACGTGAATGTACCGAAGCCTGTACGGCGATCTTGGTCAAAATCACCGACATATTGGTCGCCATCGGCCCAAGTAAATTTACCCTTGCCCGATTTTAAACCGGCCACAAAGTCTCCAACGTATTTATCGCCATTTGGCCACTTGTAGGTACCTTTGCCTTGCATTTTTCCTTCGGCGAATTTTCCGGCATACATTTCTTTGTTGGCAAAATAAAATACGCCTAATCCGGTACGCTTATCATCTAAAAAGTCACCTGAATATTTGTCCCCTTCAGGCCAAGTGATTGTTCCTTTTCCTGTACGCCGGCCGTTGACAAAATCGCCAGTATAGCTAATGCCATTAGTCCAAGTAATAGTGCCTTTGCCTTGCATTTTGTTGTTTACAAAGCTGCCTTTATAACCATTGCCGTTTGCCCAAGTAAATACACCTTCGCCAGTTCGTACACTATTAACCACATCGCCAGTATATGAATTACCGTTAGTCCATTTGTAAGTGCCTTTACCTGTTTGTTGATCGTTAAGGTAATCACCAGAGTAGGTTGCCCCATTTGCCCAAGTATAAAGTCCTTTGCCAGTTTTAATGTCGTTAACAAAGTCGCCTTCATAACTGTCGCCATTGGCTAAGGTTAGTTTGCCTTTGCCATGAAACTTACCGTCTACAAAATCGCCTGCGTACTTTAAGCCGTCGGCTTGGCTATAGTTGCCTTTACCGGTTTGCTGGCCGAGTTGATATGTTCCTGAATATTGGTTGCCATTAGTCCAAGTATATGTGCCTTGGCCATGAAACTTATTCTCGACAAAATCGCCTTGATAAACATCACCATTCTCAAGCGTGAGTTTTCCTTTACCATGTGCTTTGGTTTTACCGTCAACCTCTTGTGTTTCCCCTTCATAATGGCCATTGGTAAATGGGTCGTTTTTCGGGTTAGTGACATTACTTATGGCAGAACTCGCACTGTTTATACCGGCTTTAACAGATTGGCCGGCGCTATCTATGGTGTCCTTAACTGATTTACAGCCTGTTAAACTCAAGCTACAGATAAGTGAAAGGGTTAATAGGTTTTGTTTGAAATTACGCGATGGGGTTGCTGAGCTAAGGCTATACGACAACATTTTCGTCCTCTAAATGAATTTTACCTGTCGTGGTTAAGTTAATAATAGCGTAACTTGGCTAAGTGTTTAATTGTTATATTGAATTTACTGCGTTTCTGTTTTTATCTGGCAATGTTGAGCCGCTTGTTACTTGCTACAAAAAAGTGATCAAGTCAGGATTAAAAATAAATGGCCACGTTTTGTAATTGCCCCATCGCGTTATCATTCAAGGCTTGTTGGCGTTCAGCTTCGGTTAAAATACCAACAAACGGCGTTTGTCTACGCCATTTACGCATTTTAGGTGTGTCTTCAGCAATACCGGAAATAAACGCCTCTCGGCTAGTAACAGTTTCTAATACCGATAACCAGTGAATATAGGCACCGTATGTGAGTCGCCCTTGGGTTTTTCGCTGTTCAATGGTGGTAATAACTTGCGGGATTAGCTCTTGCTGCTGCCAAAGTTTTAGTGCAATAGCATGATGAATAGCCGTAATTTGTCGATCGATATTTTCGTCTTGAATGCTACGTTTTTTCGATTGATAAGGGCGTTTTTTCTTACGCTGCTGCGAAAACATTATCACATTTAGTTTAATACAAGGTTGATTCAGTATAGGTGTTAACTGTTCTTTTATCCAGTTGATGGTGCGCTTTTTATGGTTTTATGTATCGTATTGCAGGGTAAGTGTGATTGGGTTACACGTTTTATAACAATGGCGGTGCGAGCCGCCACTGTTTGGGCTGGTTAATCAATCTCAATTAAATTCAGTGCCATTTTACTTAAATAAAGACTGGTTTTGCCTTCAAAGCCGGAGTCGATACCTAACAAAATCCAAGCTTGACCATTTTCATCTGTCGTAAATTCTAGTGTTTTGTCTAAGCTGTTGCTGGTTATCATTTGATACTTTTCACCAGAGCAGTCTAAATTGGGGCCTGTTGCTGTACCTAATACGACCGCATTGTCACCGTCGTTGGCTTGTGAGCCAATATCCCAATTCATTCGATACATATCAGGCGTACCTTGCTCTATTTCAGAGACAGGTTCATCAATGCCTATACCCGCTTTTATGTACACACTGTCGCTGGGTGAGCCACCAATACCTGTGCAGTTTGGTCCATAATTAACCGCTAGTTTTAAGTAGAATATGGCAGCGTATGCTTGGTTAGCTTTTAAATCGTCCAGCGGCGCTTTTATATACATAAATAAGTCGTCGGAATAATTAACCCCGCTGAGTAAGTGACCTTCAGATTGCTGGTCTTCGCCGTGAGCTTGATAAGTAAAGCTACTAAATGGGGTACTGGTTAACTCATAGTTTTGCTCTTCGCCGACGGGGTAGTCAGCAAACCCTGCTGTCCATACATCTGAATCGACTGAAAATTGATGAGTGTAGGTTGTGGTATTTGATGTGTAATCGTCGTTGTTACAGCCAATAGCAATAAATGCAAATAGTGCGAACATAGAGTGTTTTAAGTTAAGCATAAGTCACCAGTTTAAAAATTGAGTAAAGAGTATTTAATTTTTAAGGTGCTATTAGCTTAAATTGTTTGCGGCGGTGTATTTGTAAAAGATTGTATTAAGGCTGTGAATTCTTGTAAGCCTTTCAGTTCAATTGTAACCCTTAGCTATAATTGAATAAGCTGTGTTTGCTTAAAACGCTGTTGCGCGAGCTGAATTAAATGCTGAGCATTGTCTAATGACACACTACAAAATTGTATGGTACACCCTGTTGTGGCTTGCATGATCTTGTCCATGTCGATGGATAACACGCTGCCTATTTTGGGATAGCCACCTATTGTTTGTCTATCTGGCCCTAACACTATTGGTTGACCATCAAGTGGGATCTGCACAGCGCCAAAACTAATGCCTTCTGAATATAAGTTTTCAATATCGTGCTTTATTGGTTCGCCGGTTAAGCGATAACCCATTCGATCAGCTTGTTGGCTGACATGGTAGGTTTGCGCAAAAAACTGCTTTATGGCAGCTTGACTAAATGCTTGGTACTGATAACCCAGCACAAGCCTGATAACTAAATGGCGCTTATAACTTGGGATTGCTTCTTGTGGTACGGCTTGTAAGGGCATAACACTAGCGCTTGGTCTGTTTACGGCTAATGTTTGGCTTGTTTGTAAACTTTGCCCTTGAGTTAATCCGCCGATAGCTTCACGACAAACGGTCGAGCGACTGCCCAGCACTAAAGGGGCTGCAAATCCGCCGTGTATCGCTAAATAAGCTCGGCATCCATGTTGTGCAAAGCCAAACTTTAAAATGTCGCCTCGCTTGATGCGATAGCTTTGCCAAGTTTTGATGGGTTGCTGGTTAAGGCTGACATTTTGCTCGGCACCCGTTATCGCAATACAAGAATCGTTTAAACAAGCTAACTCTAATCCACCTAAGGTTATTTCAATACAACAGGCGTTATCTGGGTTGTTGACTAGGCGGTTAGCCCATGCAAAAGCTTGTTTATCCGCTGCGCCGCCCGAAGTGAGCCCGAGATTAGCATGGCCATAGCGCCCGAGATCTTGCAACAAGCTGAGTGCACCAGCGTTAAGCACATTAAAAGCGGCGGTAGTATGGTTTTGCATATGGCGTTTAACCTTGATTTAACTGATTAATATCGGGTAGTTCGCCACCTAATGCTAAATATTCCGATTGGTTGATTGCTTGAAAACTTACCAACTGACCTATGCTAAAAGGCATGGGCGGATCTTGTTGCAAGTTAAATAACTGAGTAGGGCATAAGCCGATTATATTCCAGCCGCCAGGACTGCTTGCAGGGTAAATAGCGGTTTGTTGATCAGCAATGCCGACAGCCCCTTGTGGTACCCATTTTCGTGGTGTTGCTAAACGAGGCATAGCGATACGCTTATCGACCTCTGCTAAATAAGCGAAGCCGGGGGCAAAGCCGATTGCAGCTACGCGGTAGCTAGATTGGCTATGTATTTGAATAACATCTTCAACGGGCAAATTAGCCTGTTCGGCAATGGCCTGCAGATCAGGGCAATAAAGCGCATCATAATATACGGGCAAACAAAGGGTTTTAGCTTGCTCAAATTCCTGTTGTGTATCTAGGGTATTTAAGGTTTGGGTTGTTTGATCTAAGTAAGCTTTTGCTTGCTTGGCTTGAATCGCGCTTAAGTCATAAATAACTAGCAAAGAGGTAAATGACGCAATACTGTCTATAAGTGCTGTGCCAAACAGTTGTTTAACCCTTGCTTGATATTGCGCGATGCTAGCCGAGGTTGTGACATTACTGTATTGAGAAAAATACACGATATAGGCATTTTCACTAGCGACTTCAATAATGGGGAAAGGAGGCGTTAACATATTATTAAGGCTATAAACTAGACTGGCAAATTTGTTTGATTTGTTTAACTAGGGCAATGGACTCTGGGTTATCGCCATGCACACAGAGCGTATCAGCTTTAAGTGTTATGGTTTGGCCGGTGTTTGTTGTTACAGTGCCTCGCTGCTTAAGCTGTTCGACTTGCTGTAAAATTTGTTGCTTATCTAATACGGAACCGGCTTGGCTTCGGGGTTGTAAATAACCGTGGTCGTCATAACGCCTGTCAGCAAACGCCTCAAAAAACAGCTCAAGCCCAAGTTGCTCCGCTTGCTTAGCATGCTGTTCCGCTTTGCCTGTGGCTAAAATCATTAATTTTAATGGCTTTTTATAGCTAGCGACAGATTGCATAACGCTGGTTAATATTGCTTGGTCGCGCATCATGTCGTTATATAAAGCGCCATGGGGTTTCACATAGCTAACAGACTGGTTGTATATGCTGGCCATGCCATCGAGTGCTGCAATTTGATAATGCAGTAGATTAGTGAGTTCTGTGCTTGAGCATTGCATTGAACGACGGCCAAACCCTTGACGATCAGGGTACGAAGGGTGGGCGCCTATGATATTTTGGTTTAATTGCGTTAATTTAAGCGTATTGGCAATAACACAAGGGTCGCCGGCATGAAAGCCACAGGCAATATTGGCCATATCAACATGTGGTAATACATCGGTATCGAGCCCCATTTGCCACTGGCCATAGCTTTCACCAAGATCGCAATTTAAATACATACTAGAGTTGTGCGCTAACTATTTGCAAACGAGTATAACCTAAAGTGCTTGTTGCCACTACGTCATTACGACTTGTGTTATAGGTATCTTTGCGTGGTTAGCCAGTATACAAGATTTCGTTCTCGGCAAAGCTTTTAAGTTCCAGCATCCATGCTGGCAAAAATACCCAGTGTTTAACCGCTTGGGTTAAACGACTTGATTGCGGCCTTGTGATTTGGCGACGTATAAGTTCTCGTCAGCTTGTTTTAATGTTTGAGTTAAATCGTCATTTTGAGTTGCGCAGGCCACCCCAAAACTAGAGGTTAAATTTAAGTCGTGTGCTTGCAGCGCAATGGGACTGTTTTCTAATACTTGGCGAATGTTTTCGGCCACTTTATGCGCGACTTCCGCACCGGTTTGTGGAAAGAAAAACAAAAACTCTTCGCCGCCGGTGCGCGCAACAACGTCACTACTGCGGATGGTATTTTGAAATAACCCTGCAACGTGGCGCAATACTTCATCGCCTATATCATGACCAAATTTATCGTTAACTTGTTTGAAATGATCGATATCGGCCATGACAACCGCTAAAGGGAAATACTTGTCTGGGTGTTGGCTAATATCCGGCAGTAAAGATGAATCGATAAAGCGGCGATTAGGTAATTGACTGAGTTGATCTGTATTGGCTTGCAGTTGCCTGTCTTGATTGATGCGACTTAACTCAAAATGACTGCGCACTCGGAAAAATTCAGTAATGTAAATAATAACGACAGTACAAAAGTACGAGCTGAGAAAGCGGGTTTTATCGGCATGTGGGTAGTTTGCGGCAATCAACTCAGGATTGAATAATAAAAAGGCAAAAAGCCCGAGTAATACCAAATTAAAAATAGCGGCTAACCGATACCCCAACAATACAAACAGAACCAATGGGAAGGGATATAACCAATATAAAGCGGTATTTTCATGCCCTCCACCGTACAGTAAAAACAGCATAAATATCGATATGACTAAGCCGGTATTGAAACAAAACAGGTTTAGTAAATCGAACAAATAGGAGGTTAGAACATTAGTCACTAAAAAAGCGGCGGTTAAATATAATGTCCACTTTAAAAAATCATCATCACTGTTGAGGTGCTGGCTTGCAAAAAAAATAATTGCTACGCAGCCAAAGTAATTACAAAAGTAAAATACCCATTGTTTTCTGCGTGTTTCGACATTAGCGGCAGATTCACGATCTTTAAAATCATTCCACCAATCGGATTTCATTTAGTACTTCCTAAACCATTTTCAGAGCAAGAGCATTATTGTCTTGGTGTGTTATAGTCTTCTCGCTCAGATTTTATGGTTCATTGTCTGCGCTTACTCGCCCCAATCACATAATAGAGCATATGCTCATGGGGTCTCGAAGCTTGACGGCTTCCCCTAAAACCCGATCGCTTTGACTATTTTGACTATACAACTATGCTTAAACGTTACGCTCAGTTTTATTAATAAATTTGAATGTTTTTGTTTACTTGGTTTATTTGATAATTCAGGAGAAAAACATAAGCCAATAATAAGGCAAGATAGCCCGATAACTTATCTAGTGCTCCGACACAAAAGTTATGACATGTTGAGCTCGTTTTTATTCGCAATCATAAAGCGTGCGAGATTAAAGACCAATTCCATTGTAGAGCCGAATTTATTTCGGCTAACATAAGGTTTGTCGATGTAAAATCGAACCTACAATTTAGCAAATGGTTATAAATTCAACCGTTCAAAACTTTTGAGTTAAGGTACTAGTTTAGTACAAATTATTGAATTGATTAATTTTTTATCGACGTTTTGAAAATATCCGCGTAAATACAATACCAATAATAAAACACAGTAAAAGCATTAAGCGAGTTTGGCCGCTAAATTCCATATGAAATGGTAATGTTTGATTGTGAATAGCGTGATAATCGAACGTGACTCTTATATACGCTTGTATGGATCCATCGACCATTATGGGTTCAATAATGGGGATTAATTTGGTTTGTTGGGGATTTTCTTTTAAGCCAGTGGCTTGCAACACGCTTAATGCGTCGTCAGATTGCGCTAATACCACACCTTTAGCATCGTAAATATTGGCGTCAATTACGATCTTTGATTGGGCAAGATTATTCACGGCCATTTTCAATAATCTATCGTCAGCGGCTTGTTGGGCGAATAAATAGCTCAATTCAGCCTGCTTGACCATTTCACGGACAAGTGTGTTGGCTTGATGCTCGAATGTATCGCGTCCTTTGTCGAACGTAGTTGTCCAAACCGTCATTACGATTAAAATTAAACCTGCGCCAATACTGGTTTGTACCAGCTTTCGCCATGCCCAGCGGAGATTTTTTTGGCTATCTTTGGGTGGTGTTTCTATAAGCGAAGGTTGTTGCACGCTGACCTATATGAGTTATCTAGCGATTATCGATAGGTTAGATTATAAACTGGCGGTTCCGTGAAAGGCGAATTTTTCTGTCATTTTAGTCTTTTGCACCGTATTGGGTATAAGTCATATCCAGAAAATTAATAGCTGTCTTCGTTTTGGCATTTTAAAAACTGTCTATTTCGCTAAAATAGTGCGCAATTTTACAAGACTTAGGTTTATTTGTGTCTCAATATCAAACTCTTTCTTTACCTGCGAACCTACAGCATATCGCGTCGGCTTTCGCAAGCGTTGACCGCCAAGGTCAAGTGATCCAACTTAACCCGAACGATCCAAGCCAATATATTCTTGCTTCTCGTCACAATGGCACGAGCGTAACTGTTTATGGCAAAAAGTTTGATACTGTTGATTATCAGCAACTAGCAAGTCAATTGACCGACACTGGCCTAACCGGCGTGCAAATTATTGATGCGCTTGACGAACAGTCTGATGCGGCACTGAGCTTTATCTACCAAGGTGAACTAGCAGATACCACTTGGACAGCAATTAAAGAATGGGCATTAGCCAACACTTTGGATGTATGGCGCTTAGCTGAACGACCGACCATTAATCAACCCGGTCTTTTGTTAATGGATATGGATTCAACCACTATTAAAATTGAGTGTATTGATGAAATTGCAAAATTAGCGGGCGTGGGTGAAGAAGTGGCTGCCGTTACTGAAATGGCAATGCAAGGTAAATTGGATTTTGCTGAAAGCTTGCGTGGCCGTGTGGGTACGTTAGCCGGTTCAGATGAAAGCATCATTGCACAAGTTAAAGATAATTTACCATTAATGCATGGCCTAACGCGTTTAATTGCCGTACTTAAGCAGCACAATTGGCGTATTGCGATTGCATCTGGTGGGTTTACTTATTTTGCCGATAAACTTAAAGATGACTTAGGTTTAGATGCCGCAGTGGCCAATACATTAGAAATTGTTGATGGTAAGCTGACTGGTCAAGTGTTGGGCGGTATTGTTGATGCACAAGTTAAAGCTGACACGCTAGGTGAGTTAGCACAACAATTTGGTATTGATGCTAAGCAAACCGTCGCTATGGGTGATGGGGCTAACGATTTAGTCATGATGGCAGCAGCTAGCTTAGGTGTAGCGTTTGAGGCGAAACCCTTAGTTCAAGAAAAAGCTGACGTGGCAATTAACTTTTATGGCTTAGATGCCTTGCTCTATATTTTACAACGTTAGATTTTTAAAGAACCCGGCTTATTGGCCGGGTTTTTATTATCTGCTCACAAATATTCGGTGACCATGCGTCGCCAATAGTAACCGCGATGTGCGCGCTCTCGCCAAACATGTAATTCATGATCTATGCCTTTTTCATGCAATATTTGACTGAGATGTTTGTTATTTTCCAAAAACGGATCTTCTTCCCCTATCACCATCACAATATCCATATTCTTCAAGTTATTTAGTGTGTCGTTGCACTGTAAGTTAGGCAAAAAGTGGGTTGGAGTATTAAAGTAAACCTCATCATTGTAGTACCCGTCTAACAGGTCATCGAAATATTCAACTTGTAAGGTTAAATCGTAACGACCACTAAACGCACATAGCTTTTGGAAAAGGTGAGGGTGGCGAAAAGCCACGTTGGCAGCATGAAATGCGCCTAAACTACAGCCATGACTAATGGTGCAATAGTGGGGATTTTGCACATTCATAAAGGGCACGACTTCTTCAACAATATATTTTTCATATTGTTGATGGCGGGCAATTCGCCCACTCGGGTGCGCCCAAAAACAATAAAAGCTTTCTGCATCGACACTGTCGACACAAAATAATTGCATTTTACCAGATTCAATTTTGTCGCGAATGCGGTCTACCATACGGATGTTTTCGTATTCATAGAATCGGCCACCTCGAGTCGGAAAAACAAGGACTTTGGCACCAGCATGGCCGAATACCAGCATTTCCATATCGCGTTCCAAGTTGTGGCTCCACCACTTATGGTATTCTCTGTTCATAGTGTTTTCGATTAGTTAAATGGGAGAAAAAAACTCCACTAATTGTTGTCTTAACTCTATTTTTTGTTGTTCCTGAGTTGGATATTCAGCATGGCCTTCATCCAACACATAAAGATGTTTTTCACATTTTAGCGCATTATATACAGCAAACTGCCCCGGCGGTGCCACAACCGGATCTTTTAACGCTAATGCACAATGCACAGGCATATTAATGCGCTCAGCGGCATTGGCCGCATCAAAATATTTTAATGTATTGAGCAACATATCGGGCTTTTTCCGATAAAACTGCCTTAATGACTCGCCGCTTCCCCAAGTGGGTAACTTTAACCTAAGTTGATGGTTGCCAAATGTGGGTACATTAAAATGGGCTCGCGCTATTCGCTTTTCATAAGCCATGGCTAACGCGCCAACGCCACCGCTAAAGCTAACACCTAGGTAACCTAAGTGACCGGCTAAATAGGGGAAAAGAGCCAACAGACAAGACACGGCAAGCCAAGTGTCTTCTACGCAACCGCGTATGATATATCTATCGGGCTTATCTATGTCGTGTAGAACATGCCATTGCGGGTTACTGGATATCGGAAAGTTAGGGCTTTTTGATATTCCACGGCAGCAAGGAAAAAGAATAGCGGCATCATCAAATGGTAAGTTGTAATCAGGTTCGTCGCGCCCGCCATAGCCATGGCCCACAACAAAGCCACGCGTGGGTGGTTTGTCTTGTGGGATCAATATCCAGCCACCAATTTTCATGTCATTCGTGGAGATATACTGAATTTCAAACACACGCCAATTTTTATGAATGGCGCCTGTGTCGATAAATTTAGGTTTAGGTTGAATATCGTGGCAATCGGCGTAGGCATTTTGCCAAAATGAATCAAAGTCTTTTGGTGCTTCAGGCGTAGTTATAGCGAGAAGGTCGGTGAGAGAGTAACCATAGGAAGGGTCAAATTTTTCTGCTTGGTTCGACATTATAAATTATTGCTCAGACCTTATCTTACGCGCCCTGCGGAGAAAACAGTATTGCTAATTAAGTTAACATAACCACTGCTTATAACAATATCTTTTTAAGAAATAGAACAAGAAAAGTAAAATTAAACTCACTCCATCTAAATGGTTAACGGTCAGTTGTTGAGGCTGTAACAAGCTTTTAACTTAACCATGATCATTTATGTATATTTAACTTGTGTAGTTAACAAGGTGAGATTAAAACGATTTGTCATTATTCAGCGCAATGAAATTAATCTATTGGTTGTTGTGGGTAACAGTGGACGAGCATTTATGCTTGCAGGACCTGCAAACCAGTCAGCCCAGCAGAGCAAGATTACTATATTTTGTACCAGACAAATCTTAAGTTTTGTTATCCATGCCAGTACCAAAGTAGGGGGGCTGCCAAGTCTCGCCAAACAAGGCTTACTATGTTGTAACTTGTAGGGTGTTTGAAGCCACAACTTGAAATTCTGCATAGCTAGGGTTAGTTAACATGGAGATTAAAATGATTTTTTAACGCGTATCCCTAAGCGTTTTGCTAAACGGTTTAAGTTAGCTCTGTCGGTTTTTAATTCGCGAGCCGCTGCTGCCATATTAAAATCATTTTGTTGTAATGACTCAACGATGATTTGGCGTTGAAATGATTCTGTTGCCTCTTTTAACCCTAATGGTTGAGTTGCAACATGAGTTGATAAGTTAACTAATGGGTTAGGTTTGTCTGGCGTTGATATGGCGCTTGGCGGTGAAAGGTGCTCACTTGCCACATCCACATGGCTTAAATCGAGTTTGACTTGGCTGCTGTTTTGTTGATTTTTGGCTTTAACGGTTGCTCGGTCAATAACATGTTCTAGCTCTCGCACATTACCTGGCCAACTGTACTGATTCAACTGCGCTAATAAATCAGAACTAAATCTAACCTGTGTTAAGCCTAGTTTACGTCGCGCTTGTTCTGCGAAATACCCTGCAAGTAGGGTTATGTCAGTAAAGCGTTCGCGCAAGGCCGGAATTTTGATCGGGTAAACACTGAGCCTGTGATAGAGATCAGCGCGAAAACGACCTTGTTGTACTTCTTGTTTTAAATCGCGATTGGTTGCCGCTATAACACGGACATCAACTCTGGTAATTTGGTCTTGGCCGACTTTTTGTATTTCATTATTTTGCAATACTCTGAGTAATTTACTTTGCGCAGCTATGGGTAATTCGCCAATCTCGTCAAGGAATATTGTACCTTCATGAGCCAGTGCAAATTTACCGGCTCTGTCGGATTCAGCTCCTGTAAAAGCACCCTTAACATGGCCAAATAATTCACTTTCAATTAGGTTTTCAGGTAACGCGGCGCAGTTTACATAAACCAGAGGTTGTCGGGCACGCAATGATTTTTTATGCACATGGCGGGCGACTAATTCTTTACCCACGCCAGTTTCGCCCATAATTAGCACGGTAAAATTAGAAGGCGCAATAATATCCAGTTCATTACGTAAATCACGCATACCTTGACTATCACCAATCAGCTCGCCGCCATCACGCTGTAATGCGGCTTGGCTGAGTTCGGCAACCACTTGTTGAGAATGGGTAGCTTGCTGTTCGAGTAAATCTAAGGTTAACGCGGTATTTAATGTTGCCGCTGCAATAGCGGCAACTATATCTAAGGTGTGCTTAGGAATATTGTCGAATACCTTGGGGGTTAGGCTGTCTAAGGTTAATAGTCCAATCAATTGATCTTCAAAATACAGTGGGATCCCCATACAGGCGTGGATTGGTAACTCTCCTTTGCGATTTAACAAAAGCCCGTCATAAGGGTCGGGAAGCGGGCTATCGGCCGCAAAACGGGTTGCTTCGCGATGTTTGCAAATTTCGGTAAACCTAGGGTGTTCGTGAATAATAAATCGCCGGCCTAAGGTATCTCGGCTCAAGCCTATGGTTGCTAACGGTTTAAGCGTATCGCCCTGACAAGCTAATATGGCAACAGCATCGCAAGAAATCGTTTTACTGACTGTTGCAAGTAGTCGATTAAATCTATCTTGATTGACTAAGCAGCTAGCTAAATCCAACGCCAATTCAAGTAAAGCTTTGCTATTAATTTGCTCAGTGTTCATAACTATAGTCTTCCCGCTCAGATTTTATGGTTCATTGTCAGCGCTTACTCTCGACTTTGCTTACATGGATGTAAGTACTTAGGTTTCGTCTGGAACTAGAAACCTGCCCCTAAAACCCGATCGCTTTGACTAAATTCATGTATTTTGAGGTTTAGCGTTACGGTATCAATATAACTCTTATGAGTCAAAAAGACTCTGGTATTTTAGAGTCTAAATGACTCGATAAGTTGGTGTTTTAAAATTGTATTGAGTTAACTTGTTGATATTAATATAAAAAATAATATTGGAATGCCGTTTGCTCTTATCCTAATGAGTTAATCGAATGTATTCGTTTTTATTTAGAGAGCTATTGCTACTATGCTGCAAATATCAGAGCCAATAAATTCCCAAGCCGCTAGCCACAAAGTGTTTAGTTCACAAGCTTTGTTTGAATTGGCATTTAGGCCGTTCTTCTTGTTAGGTACTTTGTCTTCAATCGCAGCGCTAGGTTATTGGATATTAATGTTAAATGGCTATGCTGGTTTTTCTTTGTCGGGCTTAAATCCAGTTGTTTGGCACTTGCACGAAATGTTGTTTGGCTTTGGTGCGACAGTCGCGGTGGGCTTTCTATTAACGGCAGTGCAAACTTGGACAGGATTAAAAAGTATTAAAGGCTGGGCGTTAGCCAGCTTAGTCGGCTTATGGTTGGCAGTTAGGCTATTTATTTGGCATAACACGCCAGATAGCTTAGCGTTCGCTTTAGGGTTACAAACACTATGGTGGTTGGGCGTGATTGCGGCAATGGCTAATTTAGTTTGGCGTAGTCGCAACAGTCGTAATTATCTGTTTGTTCCTTTGTTAATTGCGTTAATGTTGGTTAACAACGCCATTTTATTGGCTGACATTCAAGCGAACGTACCTTTAGCTCTACATTTAGGTCGAGTTTGTGTTTTGCTTTTTGTGGTTATGATGAGTTTGGTGGGTGGTCGTGTTATTCCATTTTTTACTTCTCGCGGGGCGCAAGTTGGCAGCATACAGCCGATTCATTGGTTAGAGCAGGCAGTAGTGGTATCAAGCTTGTTAATGGTCGTAACCTATTTTGCTAGTTATTTTGTGGCCAGTTTGACGATATTCAGTCATGGCTTGATGCTTATCGCGGCGTTACTGCACATGGCGCGTACCTTTAATTGGCAAACAGCTAAAACCTTATTTGTTCCCCTTTTATGGTCGTTACACTTGGCATATCTTTCTATGGCTATTGGCCTTTTTCTGTTAGGGCTTAGCTATTTTGTAGAAGTGTTAACCCTAAGCAGTGCGATGCACGTGATTACTATTGGTGCGATCGGTTTAATGATATTTGCCATGATGGCACGGGTATCACTGGGCCATACAGGTCGAGTATTGCAGGTGCCGCTTTTAGTTGGCGTTATGTTTGGCTTGGTATTTGTCGCGTTACTGGCCCGAGTGGTATTGCCTGTCTGGTTAGATACCTTATTGGCGTGGAACATTAGTGTTGCTTGTTGGATAACAGCCAGTGGTATATTTTTATGGCGCTACATGCCAATTTTGACTCGCCCTAGAGTTCGTTAGAAAAGCGTAGAAAAGGTGTTATTTAAGTATTTATATTGATTGCTCCCCCCACTCTCTACTAACGCTATAAAAGCTGTAGAGCTAGCGCAGCACAAGGACGTGCAGTGCACCCAGTGGTCGTTATGTTTAATTTAGATTCAGGTGCAATTAATTCAGGAACAATCAATTCAGGACCACTAGAGAAAAGTACCCAATAATAAGACAAAAACTAGATTAAATCTGACCAAGATCAAATTGTAAAACCGCAAACAGGATAAAAATAAGACTGGTTAACAGTCAATGGCGCCTGTTTTTTGAAATACCCGAGCAATGACAAAGAAGCATTACGAGCGTATTTCTAAATAATAGAAAAATATAACGGAGTTATTATGCTAACAGAGCAACATATTGCCACCATCAAAAGTACTATTCCTATTTTAGAAGAAGCAGGGCCCGCATTAACCGCGCATTTTTATAAGCGCATGTTCGAGCAAGATCCTCAGGTTAAGCATATTTTTAATATGAGTAATCAACGCTCAGGTGGTCAACAGGCCGCTTTATTTGAAGCGATTGCCGCATATGCTAAAAATATTGAAAATTTAGGGGCGTTAACCGCTGCGGTTGAACGCATTGCGCATAAGCATACCAGTTTCAATGTGCAAGCCGAACATTATGAAATTGTTGGCAAGCACCTTATTGGTACGTTACACGATTTATTGGGCGAGGCTTTTACTCAACCCTTAGAAGATGCTTGGACAGCAGCATACCTGTTTTTGGCAAAAGTATTTATTGATAGAGAAGAACAACTATACAGCCAGAATGAAACCGCTCAAGGTGGCTGGCGTGGCTTACGAGACTTTACTGTAGTTGATAAAATACCAGAATCAAAATGGGTAACGAGTTTTGTACTCAAACCACTTGATGGCGGTGAAGTTGTTAGTTATCAAGCAGGACAATATTTAGGTTTGCAGCTAGAGCCAAGCGATTCTGAGTATAAGGAAATTCGTCAATACTCGTTATCAGATAAACCGTCTGCTGATCATTATCGCATTTCAGTTAAACGAGAAGCCAATGAGAATCCAGGGGTTATTTCTAACTATTTACATGACTGCGTTAATGTCGGTGATGTAGTTAAGGTGATGCCTCCGGCGGGTGACTTTTTCTTTGTCGATAAAAATGCTCCCGTTGTTTTAATTTCGGCGGGCGTTGGTGCAACGCCAATGCAAGCTATGCTAGAAACACTAGCCGCACAAGATTACCCACAATCAGTTAGCTATTTGTACGCCTGTGAAGATAAAAGTGAACATACTTTTGCTAAGCGTACAGCTGAGTTAACCCAAGCTAAAGCTTGGCAAAACTTCGCTTGGTATCGAACCAATAGCACTAAAGCACAAGGTGTAATAAATGGTTTAATGGAGTTAAAGCCGTTAGCTGAGCAGCTACCGTTAGCCGATGGCGATTTTTATATCTGTGGACCTGTCGCATTTATGCAGTTTATTAAAGGCCAATTGCTCGAACTTGGGGTGACAGAGACACAAATTCATTACGAAGTATTTGGTCCTCATAAAGGGTTATAAGGTTGATGCGGTGAAAATAGAACCATGTATTAGTACCGATATTTCACCGGTTTTCTTCCACTAGCTTCCTTCCACCAGCTCCTACTTAAGCGGACGGGTTGCTGTGGCCAAAGGCGGTCATAAGCAACCTTGTTCGCGGTTTTGTTCGCCGCTTTTAAATTTATTCTTGCGTAGGGTTTATGGTTTGTTAGCGCTTACTATCTATTGATGATTCATTTCTGTGGGTGAGCATTTATGCTTGCAGAGCCTGCACACCTTTCTAACCAAGAGACAAGGATGCAGGTAATTAAGATTTGCCGACAACAAAAATCTTGGATATTTGCAGAGACTCTAAACTAAAATCTGTGGTTTTGTTGGCTTTATTCTTTAGCTTTTATTTATGCTCGGCCAAAAAAATCTCATTTCTAGGTGTCGAGCCAAGTGGCTTATCAAAACGTTTTAAACCTTGGGCTTTAGCGAGTTTCGCGACTATGGTGCGGTTAAATTCGCTATTGGTTTCGTCAGCTAAAAAGCTGTCGATATCCAACCATCGTGCATCAAGAATTTCATCAGGTTGGCTAATAATAATTTCTTTGTTTAATGGTTTTAGCTTGCAAATAAAATAGATATTCGATTTACCGAAACGATAAGGGTGTTTCGTGCCAAAGCCCATGAGTGCTTCAAATTCGGTTTTAATACCTGTTTCTTCTTCGGTTTCTCGCATGGCGGCTTCGGCGATATCTTCACTCAATTCTACATGACCACCAGGTAGTTTAAAGCCGCCGACTTTTTGTGCCGAGTCTTTAACTAGCAATATCTGATTGTTATCGTTAATCACTAAGGCACCAGCACCGATTGAATGTGTAGGGACAAATGGCGCGTAAGCATTAGGCTGTAAACGTAAAATCAAGGTGATTTCTTGTTCTAAACAGTTATGAAAAACAAAACCTTGCTCAGTACAAATTGGAATGAATAGGGCTTGCTCATGGGTTAAGGTAAGCCAGACTAATTGTTTGCCATGCTGTTGAAAGGTGTCTAAAGAAATTAATAAAGACTCGGTAAATTCATCCACGTCCTTTGGAAGCTGGTGGCTATCAATAATAACACCATTAAACGGATCATACTTAAAGTCGAGCAATTGAGTGTTCCCATAAATCATATTTGCCCAGCAGTTTATAATTTTTAGTTGCCTGACACCACTTATCCCGATTATTTACCGCTTGGCACCTTTTTGCGCTGTTCAACTCATTTTGCTGCCATAGTTTAGCCATTGTTAAAACATTCATTGTTTAATGAGAAACTAAGGACAGAAACATGCAAGCTCTATCACTTTTACAAACAGTGCTTAAAAGCCGCGCGTTAAAGCAATTGATCATAGCGATAGCTACCGTAATCGTTTTCAGTACGGGCGTAAATGCCGAACAAAAACCACCAGAAAACATCGATGCATTAAAGGTTGCCGTGAATAACCTTGTTGAGCAAAGCCAAGCGCCAGCCGTGAGTTTAGGCGTTATCGAACAGGGTGAATTGGTGTGGGTACAAACTTACGGTTATGCCAACAAAGCGCAAAATATTGCTGCAACTAACGATACTCTATTTCGTATAGGCTCAGTTTCAAAAATGTTTGTGGCCTTGTCAGTTATGAAGTTGGTTGAACAAGGGCAACTCAATTTACAAGACAAACTGGCAGATTTAGCGCCCGAGATTGTATTTACTAATCAATGGGAAGATAAACATCCGATTAGATTAGTCCATTTACTTGAGCACACAACAGGCTGGCCCGATATTACATTGGCTGAATACGCAATGGATGGCAAAGATGCCGTATTAGCCGAAGTGTTAATGCGCTACCCAGAAACCCGCACTTCTCGCTGGCAGCCAGGAACACGCCACGCTTATAGCAATGTTGGTTCTGCTATTGCCGCTTTGATTGTCGAAAAAGTCACTGGGCAATTATTTGAAGACTATGTTGCGGGCCATTGGTTTAGGCCCTTGGGTATGCACAGTGCCACATACTTTGCAGCCACGCAGCCAACTAAAACCATGGCCACGGCTTACACTCCTAAAGGGGAAGAACCTTATTGGCATATTGCCTATCGCCCCGCTGGCTCTATTAACAGTACAGCTCAAGATATGACAAACTTGATCCAATTTTTTATTAATCGCGGTGCTGTTAACGGTCAAGCGTTATTGTCGCCTGCCAGTATCAAGCGTATGGAAACACCAAAAAGCAACTTAGGCGCTGAATTAGGGATAACTCATGGATACGGTTTAGCTAACTACTCGTCGGGTATTAAACGTATCGCGTTTCATGGGCATAATGGTGCAGTGACAGGGGCATTTGCAGAGTTGGCTTATTCACCGCAACTACAAAGTGGCTTTGTTGTATTAACCACAGGGCAAACCCCTGCTAATTGGCAGATTGCGCAAAAAATAAAACAATATTTGGCGCGAGATCAAAAAGTCGTTAAGCAAAACAACATGGCTTTGCCTCAAACCTTTGCTGATCTCAATGGCTACTATAAAAAAATTAACTATCGTAATGAGCATTCAGCGTTTATGTCAGATGTATTTGGCGTACATCAATTTTCGGTTGAGAATAACAAGTTCCGTAGCAAGCCATTGTTGGGCGGTTGGCTAAGTTCGGCCATTTGGTTAGATTCCGGCTCGGCAAATAGCAAGAGTACTGTGTTAACCGATGCTTGGGTTGGCTTACCTGCTGTCGCAAAAGTTATTGATCCACAAGTGGGTGAAGCCATTCAAGTCGGTAGTAATTTGTTTATACAACAAACGGCATGGCAGGTTTGGAGCAAATTATTATTGGTGATCTTAACTGTGGTTATTGCCTTGGGTTATCTTGTTTATGGACTGATTTGGTATGTGCGCTATATTAGCCAGCGCAATTTATCAGCTAGTCAGTTGTTAATTCGTCAATGGCCAACTTGGAATGCGCTGGTGTTTGTTGCTTGTGTTCTAGGTTCGGTATTTATTCCGGCAGTAATTGGCGTACATGGACTTAGTCAAATTGGTTTTTCAACCTTACTCATGTTTATATTCAGCAGTTTATATCCGTTAGTCGCTATAGCTGCGATAGTGCAGTTGCTACGCAACTGGCCAAAAAATAAGGTGACAGTGGGCTATGCTTGGGCATTGACAGTATGTTGTATGCATATTGCGGCTAATGTGTTGTTATATAGCTATGATAGTTTGTTTGTGCGAGTGTGGTTACTTTAGTACTCCGATACAAAAGTTATGACAGGTTGAGCTCGTTTTTATTAGTAATCTAAGTAGAAAAGCGTGCGAGATTAAAGATCCGTTCCATTGTTGGACTGAATTTGTAGGGCCGAATTTATTTCGGCTAACACAAGGTTTGTCGATGTGAAATTGACCCTACAATTTAGCAATTGGTTATAAATTCAACCGTTCAAAACTTTTGAGTTAAGGTATTAGAGCTTTTTAATTAACTTTGATTAGTTGACGTTGTTCAGTATAGGTAGGTCTTTAGACCGATGGGTACGCGAGTTACAAAGGTATAGATATTGGCCTGAAGGCCAACCTAGTACGCCCAACAGGGTGCTAAATCAGCATGGTGTAAGTCCATGTCAGAGTATGCCAAAGCTCTGTAGTTGAAAGTAACTGCGTCACTGTGAAGTGGGGTGGAGAGTAACTGGAAACGAAATACCAGTCCGTAGGAGACGAACCTGATTCGGTTTGATGTTGCGACGAGCCTTCTAGGTTATGGCGAAGTCTGGAACACACCTTATACGCTGTTTTGGTGGCTAAAGCGATATAAGGGCGGCATTGGATGGTTGAGGATGGAATGGTAGGAAGGTATAGCATCTGGACTGGGGATGGCTCCCGTTGGAGGTGACCGATGGGAGAGGTCAGAACCTTGATAGTACCGTGACGGCATCTTGGCTGCTATGGCCGCGTAGTCAGAAATGACTCGCATTATGCCCTTGAGTGGTCGTAACTCGCCTACGGCGTGTCTGAGATGTTCGTGAGAAGCTTGGTAAGCAAAGCCATGCTTAGGAAAGGAAGGTAGGAAGGAAGATATGTTTGGTATTGTAAAGGCGAACAACAGAGATGTTGACCTTACATATTACCGATTTGGTTAGAAGATAAGGAAAGTGAATACTCGTGAGAGTATTTGCACTTGTCATATAGATATCAAACATATGCTAGCGGCGTGGGCGGCTGCGCTAAAGATTTTGGTAAGTTATCTGAGCAATATCACGCATTTCACTGACTTGATGCCGTGATGGCGTAAGCTAGTCCCGATGTGGAAACGACCGACTGGAGAGCCGTATGCGGGAGAACCGCACGTGCGGTTCGGAGGGAGGGGCGAAAGTCCCTACCCCTATCAAGAAATTCAACTGAACATTTGGCTTCGTCGCCCTTTAATCAAACTTGTACCTAAGGGCACTGTCGTTTTAATCGAGGTTAGCTTAAGGCATACAATCAAGCAAAATGAGTAAAAGACCTTCGCATTTTTAAACAAGCAGGCTACAAGGACTAAAAGTAAAAAGATGATAAACAAAATGAATAACAAAATAGCACTGCAATTTTTCCCGCAAGAAAAGCTTTTTTGGCTATATCATTTTGCGGCTTATGGCTTATTTACGCTGTTTCAATCGGTTAATTTTTACCTGCGTGAAATGTTCTTCGGCTACAACATGTTGGCGACCGCTATCATGGTGCCCATTTTTACTTTCACCGTGCTGTTATTTCGCTGGGTATATAAAACACGACGTTGGCATGAGTTAGCTATGGGTAAGCAAATGGGTTTAGTTTTACTCAGTGCTTTTATTATGTCGATTATTGTTGTTTTGTTACTGTCTATTACGACACTGCCTTTTTATTGGCATGATTTGTTTAATGAAAAAATCGGCAAAATGGCAGGCTTTAGTAGTCCGATGCAAGGCTTTCTGCAGTTTTTTGTATCGAATGTCATTGCTCAAGCGTTTATCTGTGGCTTATGGGGTTATATGTACATTGGTGTCAGTTATAGCCGCCGCGCCAGACAAGCCGAGCTGGATGTACTGCGTTTAGAAAACAGTTTAAAAGAGGCGCAATTAATCAGCCTATCTAATCAACTTAATCCTCATTTCCTGTTTAACAGTTTAAATAATATTCGTTTTTTAATTCACGAAAATCCAGACCAAGCTGATGATATGGTTACTGCATTTTCGGAAATATTGCGTTATTCACTGACTCAAGGAAAACAAGAAAAAGTCAAATTGGCGCAAGAGCTAGAGATAGTTCAGCGTTATATTGAGATAGTCAGCGTGCAATTAGAACACAGGTTGGATTTTCAATTAACTAAACCCAATGGACATGGGGTGGATGAGTACGTATTGCCACCCATGACGTTACAATTACTGGTCGAAAATGCCATTAAACATGGGGTCGACAACATTCGGCAGGCGTCTACTCTTAATGTCGATATTAGCCTTGTCGAAAATCAAATATTTATCCAAGTGGTTAACCCTGTATTGCCACATACCAATAACATAGAGTCAACAGGCACTGGCTTGGCCAATATTCGCCAGCGTTTAAAACTGCTGTATGCTGATAACGCTGAGCTAATGACACAATTACAAGATAATCAATTTACGGCTCGGTTGACTTTACCCGCAGAAAAATAGGGACATGATAATGAAAGCGTTAATTGTTGAAGACTCTCGTTTAGCTCGCGAAGGGCTGGCAAGAATGTTAGCTAATCACTCAGAAGTGGAAGTGATTGGCACGGCGGCTAATGTTGCAGAGGCGTTGCAAATTATTCAGCAAACCGATGTTGAGTTGCTATTTCTTGATATTCACATGCCAGAAGAAAATGGTTTTGATTTGCTAGGTCAGTTGGCCTATCAACCTAAAGTTATTTTTACTACGGCTTATTCTGAATATGCTATCCAGTCTTTTGAATACAATACCATTGACTATCTGTTAAAACCCATCAGTAAAGCCCGTTTGGCAACCGCAATCAACAAATTACTTAAAGCTGAACCGACAGCAAGCAATGATTCTCAAATAGCTAGCGATGTCGTTGTTAGTGATGCAGTGGCAAGTGAAGTAGAAGAAAAATTGAGTTTGGACAGTAAAATTTTCGTTAAAGACGGTGATGAATGTCATCTGATCAGTTTAAGGGAAATAGAATACATAGAAAGTTGTAAAAACTATGTCAGGGTGTTTTTTGGCGGGCACAATGCGTTTATTAAAAAGTCGCTTAGTCAGGTGGAATCTAGGTTACCCGCTCGTTGTTTTTTTCGTGCCAATCGCCAGTATATTATTAACCTCAATTTTGTTAGCCAGATAAATGAGAATTTAACCGATGGCTATGATGTAAAATTACAAGGGGGCAGGTTGATAGACGTGTCGCGTCGCAACGCCAGTAAAATGAAAGAATTATTAAGCTTGTAAACGGCTATATGTAGCCAAAGTGTACAGCTAACCTTTACGTATACTGAGCATACACAGGGCATATACTCTGCGTATGCCAAGGCTAGCTTCAATACTGATTATTTGTACTCATTTAGGTTAAACATCTACAGGTTTGTACACTCTTACCCAATCAACATACATTTTATTTTTAGTCTCGTCGGCTAATTCTTCATCTGTTGCGACATGGCCTTTTTTCGAACGCCAATCATGATCTTCTATATCAAAAATAATGTGCATAGGGCGATCTAAGCCTAAGTTTTCAGGGTCATTAATATCTTTGCGACGTAATTCACGAACTAATTTGCCATCGATATAAAAATCCACTGTCCAAGCGTCACGCCAATATGCGCCAAACGTATGGTAATCCAAGCGATAAGGTTCGTTATTGGGTAGGGTAAATTTTTTCGGCGTGTGTAAATCTTTAATGATGTCGTTAGTTTCAGGATCACGAATAAATACGTGGTAGTTCGTTGACGCTCGCAAGGCGAAATACTCGTGATCAGGGCGATCACTGCCATATATTTCTAATATATCCATTTCCCGTTTGCTGTCATTACTGAGCAACCAAATATTTGATGATAATACTTGATTCGCGACTTTTATTTTTGCTTCGATAAACACCGGATAGGTAACTGGTTGCTTAGATGTCACAATGCCAGTATTAACTCGATTAGAGTTGGGTTTACGCGACGCGCTAAGGACTAAATTACCGTTAGCAATATTTGAGTTATTAGTACTCCATTCGGTTAAGCCAGGACCACGCCAACCACTCATATATTTGTCTTGCCAGTTTTGCGTGAATTCGGCTGATTTTCCTTGATAATTAAAGCTATCCGAAAATTCCTCTATCAATTGCCAAGATTGGTTTTTATCTAAAGTAGCCGGAATAGGCTCAGAATGCCAATCCGGTTTTGACTCGGTATTTTTCGTACTATCATTTGTTGTAGTAAAGCAGCCTGACAGCAGCAAAGTTGACGCAGCTACTCCACTCAGTAATGTGTTATTTAATGTCATATATAAAAATTATTATTTGTTTTTGATTTCATGTTAACAATACGCAATTTACAATATCTGTCAAGATTTTAATCTGGATAAGTTGATTTTGATGCCGTTAAAAGCATGGTTTTGTCAGTTTTGCTTGGCCAACACTTGCAAAAGCCATTTATTAATATATTGTTAAGTCTTTTAGATATTTTGGTATACATATGATAGTTAACAATGAGCGGTGCTATTGGGCTTTACTTTTGGCTTTAGGCTTATCTTTAACAGCATGCGGTGGTGGCGGTTCAGAATCCCCACCTATTGTCGATACCGCCAACGGTAATCAGCAGAAAGAGCAAGAACCTGAGCAAAAAGAGCCGGAAGATAAAGAAGAACAAAAAGACGAAGAGCCTCAAGCGGTATTTATTGATGTTGATGCTGCAAATGCCAGCAACCCGAGTTTTACTTCTTTTAATGACACCACGCCTACAGGTATGAAGTGGCAAAAAGTCGACGAATTATCAGATGAATTTACCGCTTGGGATAATAATAAGTGGGTTAAAACCAACTGGAATTACGGCAATACTCCAGTCAATATGCTTAATAAAAATTCAGGGGTAAGCGATGGTAATTTGTGGATAAAAGCCACGCTTGATGATAGTGGCACAGACCAATGGTTTGAAACGTCACGCGTGCGCTCGCGCGCTAAAATTAAATTCCCTATGTATACAGAAAGTCGCATAAAAACCGCACACATTTCAGCCTATAACACCTTTTGGTTGAATAACGGTAATATTGATGACAGAGACGAGATCGATATTATCGAGAATAACTCTAACCCATCTACTGATTACAATAACCCAGATTACCCATGGCAAATGCACTCGCAATATTTTGTGGTGAAAAATGGCGTAACTGAGCGTAATAAAGGCAATTTTGATAATCGCAATTTATCCGATGGTAACAAGTTGAAAGGGGTTAAATGGAACGAAGCGTATCATGTGTACGGCGCGTGGTGGAAAGATGAGCACAACGTACAATTTTACTTAAATGGCGAACCTGCTGGCAGTATTAAAACCAAACAACCTTTCACTTTAGAACAGCACTTGATTTGGGATCTTTGGACACAAGACTCATCTTGGGTAGGTGGTTTACCTGCTAAAGCCGATCTTAAAGATGAAACTCGTAACACCATGAAAATAGACTGGGTCAGAACCTGGCGTTTGGTGGCTGAGTAATCTTTTTTGTTTAGATAGTTTTATCCACGTTCGAAAATAGAAAAATGGGATTAACCAAACTTCATTAACTTGAGGAAAGGTTGGTTAATCCCACAAACAACACACACGATAAAGACAAGCTCGCACACAAGTGCGGCTCGTTTAGTAAGACGAGCCTAAATCATTTTTCCGCTATTAGTTTTTGACAATTTTTTATCTAATTTTTAACTGCTGTTTATTATCCTCGATCTTTCACACCTCATGTTTTCCTCTACAGGCCAGTAATGGCGAGGTTTTCTCTGCAATCTAAACTCAATATCCGACCTAAGTAAAAACCTATTTATGTTCAATAAATAAGCTAAAAATTCAAATTATGTGTAATTTATTATTGTTTGTGTGTAAATAACCTGTATATTGTTAACCAGATGTAACGATAAACAACACACAATCAGTATTAATTTCTAAAAGTCGGAGTAGCACTTGATGAAACAACAAGGTGTGATTGCACTATTAATGGCTAGCAGCCTAACCGTGGGTTGTGTGCCGGAACAGTCAACGGTTAAAAACGACCAGGCAACAGCAAAGGGCGAAAATTTAAATTCGAACGCTAAAACTAATAATGCGGATAATCAGGTTTTGACCTTGCTTGATTTTGAATCATCCTCTTTGCCTGATGTTGTCGTGGTTGAAAATGGTTTAGCTAAACCGATACACAAAACGCAAAATCAAGCCGGTGTGACCAGTGGCAATCAAGCGCTTTCTATTCAGTTTTTAGCCAAAGAAAACTATAAATCGTCAATCAGCTTTAAACCTAAAACGCCGTGGGATTGGAGTGAGTTAGGCGATTTTAGTTTAGCGATGGATATTAGTAATCCGTTAGATGAGTCAACGCATATTTTTGGTCAAGTGTTTGACAAAAAAGGCCAAACCCATACCCGTAGTGTCGTTATTCCTAAACGTTCCAGTAATACTTATTACATAGAGCTAAAAGGGCATGATTTAACCTTAGAAACCGGTATCCGCTCTAATCCACCTTCATGGCAATCAGATGATCAGCAATTTATATGGCGCTGGGGTACTAAGCAATTAGACGTAAGTGCGATTAGCGCCGTTAAATTAAGCGTTACGAGTTTGTTAAACGACAAGCCTTTAATTATTGACAACCTACGTTTGATTAAAAACCCGCCAGTCGATGGCAATTACTTAGCTAATTTAGTAGATGAATTTGGTCAAAGTACCCGCACTGACTTTAAGCAAAAAATTGATTCGTTAGCTGAATTAAACCAAGTGTCACAGCAAGAGCTCGCCAGTTTAGATGGCCAGTTAATGCCAGACAGATCTAAATTCGGTGGCTGGAAAACAGGCCCTAAATTACAAGCAACAGGTTTTTTCCGTACCGAAAAAATAGGTGATACATGGACCTTGGTCGATCCCGAAGGGTATTTGTTTTTCTCTCACGGAATTGCCAACGTTCGCATGGCGAATACGTCTACCATGACCGGAGTCGATTTTAAACGCGGTATTGTGGCGCGCGCAGCGGATGATGTAACACCTGAAGATTCAAAAGGATTAAATGGCGTGAGTGTTGAAGCTCAGCAGAGTGCTTATGTGAGTTCAGCGCTGCGACGCGACATGTTTAGTTGGTTGCCGTCTTACGATGATCCGTTAGCACGTCATTATGGTTATCGACGTGAAGTGCATAGCGGTGCATTAGATAAAGGTGAAACTTACAGTTTTTATCAAGCTAATTTGCAGCGTAAATATGGTGATAATTTTATTGAACAATGGCGAGATGTCACCGTTGATCGCATGATCAATTGGGGTTTTACCTCATTTGGTAATTGGATCGATCCTATGTTTTATCATCTTGATCGCTTTGCCTATTTTGCTAATGGTTGGATCATAGGTGATTTCAAAAAAGTCAGTTCAGGTGCCGATTATTGGTCGCCATTGCCGGATCCTTTTGACCCTGTATTTCGTGAACGCGCAGCGGCCACCGTGGCGGTAATTGCCGATGAGGTTAAGCAAAACCCATGGTGCATTGGCATATTTATCGACAATGAAAAAAGCTGGGGTATGACAGGTAGCCATGAAGGTCGTTATGGTGTGGTTATTCATACGCTGGGTCGATCCAGTCAAGATAGCCCAACGAAAGCGGTATTTAGTCAGTTGATGAAAGATAAATATGGCGATATTCGTCAATTAAGTGAAGCGTGGCAACAACCCATTACCTCATGGCAAGCGTTTGATGCTGGCATCGCTACGCAAGATTTTACCCCTGCGCAGTTACAAGACTTTGCCTTGCTGCTAGAAACCTACGCCGCCGAGTATTTTAAAATTGTAAAGCAAGAGGTTAAGAAAAAACTGCCTAATCATCTTTATATGGGCGCGCGCTTTGCTGATTGGGGAATGACACCTGAAATAGTTAGCGCGGCTGCCAAACATGTCGATGTCATGAGCTACAACTTTTATAAAGAAGGCTTGCATGCTAAGCATTGGCAATTTCTTAAAGACGTAGACATGCCTAGCATCATTGGTGAGTTCCATGTTGGCGCAACTGATACAGGCCTGTTAAATCCCGGCTTAGTCCATGCGCAAAGCCAACAAGACAGAGCAAACATGTACAGCGATTACATGAACACTGTGATCCCAAATGATTATTTTGTTGGCGCACACTGGTTTCAATACACAGATTCACCACTGACGGGGCGCGCCTATGATGGCGAAAACTACAATGTTGGTTTTGTTAGCGTTACTGACACGCCATACCAAGAAATAGTTGAGGCTACCAAGAGCATAATGCGAGATATTTACCCCAATAAATATGGCCATTTGGTGGCTAAGTAAGGTTGAAGTGGCGAGGCTTAAGCCTTGCTATGTTTGGTAGGTTGGGCTGAAGAATGAAGCCCAACAAAACTAATGCTTGTGATGGACTTAAGTTAACCGCATTGGCATCAATGCTCACAAAATAAATAGGGGTCGAGGCAAGCCTCGACCTACAAAATATTGCTAGGAAATAAAATGAAAATTACCAATGTAAAAGCATACGGCTTTTGGGCCTGCTTTCGTAATGTTTGTTTAGTTAAAGTGGAAACCGATGAAGGTATTTATGGTTGGGGCGAATCAGGATTATCAGGACGCGAAAGAGCGGTAATAGGCGCGGTTGAACATTTCCGTGAATTTTTAATTGGTCAAGATCCGCGCAATATTGGCGCACTTTGGCAAGAGATGTACCGTAGCCAATATTTTGAAGGCGGACGAGTACTCTCTGCTGCTATTGCTGCTATTGATATTGCTTTGCATGACTTGGTAGCCAAAAGTTTAAACGTACCGGTTTATCAATTATTGGGTGGTAAACAACGAGAAGCGATCCCCTTGTTTGCGACAAGCATTAAACCCATGGGACCGGAACTGATTGACGACTTGCTAAAACTAAAAATGCAAGGTTGGGAAGTATTACGCACAACCACTGGGGTACATGGTACGGCTAATCAACCTACGTTATTTGAGCCACGCCAATCAATCAGTCAATGTGCAGAATGGTTAATTAAAGCCCGCGAAGTATTGGGTAAGGAGATCACCCTAGGTATCGATTATCACCATCGATTATCTGTGCCTGAAACGGTTTCATTTATACAACGTATGCCAACGGGCACTATCGATTTTATCGAGGAACCTATTCGTGATGAATCGCCACAAGCTTATAAAGCGTTGCGCAGTATGTGTGATGTGCCGTTTGCGATAGGAGAAGAGTTTGCCAGTAAGTGGGACTTTATGCCGTATACCGATGCGGCGTTAACCAATTTTGGCCGAGTCGATATTTGCAATGCGGGCGGTTTTACTGAATCAATGAAAATAGCAGCGATGTGTGAACTGCATTATATCGACATGATGCCACATAATCCGTTAAGCCCAGTGTGTACCGCAGCTTCTATTCATTACTGTGCAGCCATTAATAACTTAAGTTGGTTGGAATTACCGCCTTATGATGGTGACATGAGCGACTACGATAAGTTCTTTGTAAATCGCCCTCAAGTGGTTGGCAATGCATTACCTGTACTAAATGAACCTGGGCTAGGTATCGATGTTAATGAAGATCTGATTAAAGATTTAGACTTTAAATACTGGGAAGCGCCAAGGTTGCACAAGGCTGATGGCTCTTATACAAACTGGTAAAAACGGAGCGCAAAAATGCAAACTGTTTCGCAAGAAAATTCAATTGCCACAAGCCACAAACGCTATCAAATATTAGTGCTGATTTTTATTAGCGTAGTGATCAACTATATGGATCGCACCAATATTTCTGTGGCGGCTTCTGCTTTGTCGGATGAGTTATCCTTATCTGCGGTGCAAATGGGCTTAATTTTTTCCGCATTTGGTTGGACTTACTCCGTATTGCAAATACCCGGTGGCTTGGCGGTGGATGTTGTCAAAGTGCGGATTTTATATCCATTTATTCTCATCGCTTGGTCATTGGCGACATTAGTACAAGGCTTGGTTAGCTCTTTTGCCGCGTTAATTGGTTGTCGTATGGCAATAGGGGTGTTTGAGGCGCCTTCATACCCTTGTAATAACAAAATTGTCACTAGCTGGTTTCCGGAAAACGAGCGGGCGTCTGCCATTGCTATTTACACCTCAGGCCAATTTATTGGTTTAGCGTTTTTAATGCCAGTATTGGCCTTGATCCAAGATCAGTTCGGCTGGCGAGGGTTGTTTATTATCTCGGGGCTAATTGGCATTGTTTGGGCGGTAATTTGGTATGTGTTTTATCGTGATCCACAAGATCATCCAAACGTTAGCGAGCGAGAACTTGCGTTAATTGAGCAAGATAAAACCGACCAAGAAAATACTAATAAAGAACAAGCTGAAGAAAAGCCTAAATTTAGCAGCGCCGACTTTGTTAAGGTTTTTTCTAGTAAAAAGCTTTGGGGGATCTATATTGGGCAATTCTGTTTAGGTGGCGTGTTAATTTTCTTCCTCACTTGGTTTCCTACTTACCTAGTTGAATATCGCAATCTTGATTTTATTAAATCAGGCTTTTTAGCCTCTTTGCCCTTTTTAGCCGCATTTTGTGGTGTGTTGGTATCCGGTTTTTTATCAGACTTTTTAGTCCGACGTGGGATCTCGAAAGAAGTATCACGTAAAACGCCGATAGTGATCGGTATGTTACTTAGCATGTGTATAGTCGGTGCCAATTATACCGACGATACGTTTTGGATTATTACCTTTTTATCGATTGCCTTTTTTGGTAATGGCTTGTCGTCTATTGCTTGGGTGTTTGTATCGTTATTGGCACCCAAACGCTTGGTTGGCTTAGTTGGTGGTTGCTTTAATGCAATAGGAGGCTTGTCAGCGGTCACCGTACCTATTGTGATTGGTTGGTTAGTTAATGACGGTGACTTTAAACCGGCACTTCTGTTTATTGCGAGCTTAGCGGCTATCGGCACCTGTTCTTACCTATTTTTAGTCGGCAAAATCGACAAGTTAGAGGATTAAATATGACTCAGCTCAACCCGCAAATCCAAGATAAACAAATTCAGCGTCAGCATAGTGCAGAACTTATTCGCGCCGCTAAATTTGTCGCAATTATTCGTTTAGCTAAGTTTGAAGAGATAGCACCAGTGATTGAATGCTTAGTCGCTGGTGGCATTAAAGTGTTAGAAGTGACAGCCAATACGCCGTGTTATCTTGATGCCATAGACCAAGCTCGCGATTTATACCCAGATGTATTGATTGGGGCTGGTACTATTATTAATTTAGAGCGAGCTCGACTGGCGATCGCGGCCGGTGCTCAGTTTTTAGTAACACCCAATACTAAACCCGAAATTGTGGAATATGCTCATCAACAGGGAGTGCCTGTTCTTTTGGGGGCGCTAACGCCGACAGACATTATTGCGGCATTAGACTGCGGAGCCGATTTTATTAAGGTGTTTCCCGCAGGCTCTATGGGCATTGATTATTTTAAAGATTTAAAAGGCCCTTATTCAGACATTGATTTAATGCCAGTAGGAGGGGTTAATGTTGATAATGTTCAAGATTGGTTTGCTGCCGGTGCTGTGGGCGTTGGCGTAGGTAATGACTTAACGCAAGCGGTTTATAGCGAACAGGACAAACTGCAACGCATTGCTCATGTGAAAAAGTATTTAGATCAAGTACCGATTTAGCAGTCAGCGAGTTGGAACATGTCGAAATTTATTTCGACAAAAGCAGCAGGGCAGTTACAGACTAGCTTGATTATTTGCAATCTTTGTCGAGGCGCTAATAACATTTGTCGCTTCGTCCTTTGCCGAATGCGCAAGGCAATAATCAGCATCAATACTAAACAGGTAAGTAAAATAAAAACTATGATGAAAATAAACCTTTTAAAGCAAACTAAGCGCAAAACTAAAAACGCTTGGCTAAGCCAAGTGTTGCTTTTAACGCTTGCTAGTGGCCTAACCGCTTGTCAAATGACGCAACACGAGCCTGTCACTGTTGAGCATCAGCCAATCCGTGTGATTAACAATAGCGTTGAAATTTACTCTGCAGAAGCAGAGCAATTTTTATCAACAGATACGCCATTGCAAGTGCTAAGCGAGGGATACAAGTGGACAGAAGGCCCATTGTGGGTTGCCGATACGAGTTTAGCGAGTCAAGGTTATTTGCTATTTTCGGATATTCCCAACAACAAAATTTATCAATATATTCCGGGCCAAGGCACGGCTTTATATTTACAGCCTTCCGGTGCAACGGGGTTAGTTGATGGGGATTATGGCCAAGGTTCAAACGGTTTGCTGCTCAATCAACAAAATCAATTAGTGTTAATGCAGCAAGGTGATAGGCGTGTAGCGGTTATGCAAAGTGCGTTAAGCGCACCGCAACCTAAGTTCAAAACCTTGGCTGGCTATTATCAAGGTAAGCGCTTAAATAGCCCTAACGACGCCGTTTATGATAGCCAAGGTAACTTATACTTTACGGATCCTCCTTATGGTTTGGCCAAAATCTTACAAGATGAGCGCAAAGCGTTAGATTTTCAGGGCGTGTATCGTTTGAGTAACCAAGGGCAATTAACCTTACTGGATGACGAGATCACCTTCCCTAATGGTATTGGATTGTCACCAGATGGCAAAACATTATATGTGGCCGTTTCTGATATTAATAACCCAGTTTGGTATGCCTACGATGTTGCTAATAATGGCCAAGTGACGAATAAGCGTGTGTTTTTTGATGCTAAACAGCCTAATCAAAAACCACACGGTTTACCTGATGGTATGGCGGTGCATTCCAACGGCACGTTGTTTGCGACAGGGCCAGATGGCGTTTGGCTATTTAACCCCAAAGGGCAAGTCATTGCTAAAGTTAAAACGGGTAAATTAACCGCCAACTGCACGCTAGCAGAAAACGAAAAAGCCTTGTATTTAAGTGCGCATGACACCTTAATGCGCATACCACTTAAGTAACAACAAAACTTAAACGGATAAAAATTAAAGCTCAGGTGGCTTAAGTTAGCCACCTTGTTTAAAATACACGACGATCCATATTGTTGCGGGTTGGGCTTTAGCTTTATTACCTTGCAAACACAACTTCAGCCACTCTATTTTGTATAAAACTATGCCAGAACCTGTTACGCCGCCAGCAATGTCTCCATTGTTATTAAATGATAATTCAATATATGCGCAAATATTAAATGACATTGCCGAAGGCGTGTATATCAGTGGTGATCGCCTAGTCACCACGAGTTTGGCCAAGCGTTATCACACAAGTATCAATCCTGTTCGTGAGGCATTAAAACAGTTACAAGGAGAAGGGTTTGTTACTGTACAGCCCAATAGTGGTGCCCGGGTCGCAAAATTTGAATATGCGACTATGCGCGATGTATTTGAGTTACTTGCGTTGTTAGAGCCTTATTTGCTTGAGTGGTTTGTCACTGAACATAGCCAAGAGCAACTGGAAAAAGTAATAGCCATTCAAGGTGAAATGGAAAAGCTAACCGAAGCCGAGCACTTAACTTATCGAGCCTACGATAATCAATTTCATTGGTATATTTACAGCTGTCATTATAACCAAACCACAGTCGAGCTATGGCGGCAAAAACGTTTAATGTTACACGCCATGCACGCCAGCTTAACGTTAACTCAATCGCGTATGCAGCAAAGTATTTCGGAGCATAGGCAGTTGATCCAAGCCATCAGTAAGCGCGATGTTGATCAAGCTTTGTCTATTCTTAATGGCCATATTTCACATAGTGGTCAGTATTGGTCGCGTTACTTATAACTACTCAGCGTAATATGTTTTACGTGCCTTATTGCTAATTAACTCATCTTTGCCGAGCTTGCATGGGTGCAGATCTGTCTCTTGATCACAAGTTTCAGAAGCGTTCTTTTACGTCAAAAGGTTGAAATTTTATCACCTAGGCTTAGGAAAATACCCTCGTCATCCTCGCGCATGCGGGGAGCCAGCGACTTTTGTTGGATAAACATAGTTTGGTTTAAGTAAAAGCCACTGGGTTCCTGCCTGCACGGATGCAGGTACCAAAAGTAGGCGCTTTAAGCGAGGGGCGATAGCAGGACGCGGTAGCTTTGACGGCTTTGCTTACATGGATGTAAGTACTTAGGTTTCGTCTGGAACTAGAAACCTGCCCCTAAAACCCGATCGCTTTGTCTATAGTTACGAAAATTTTTACTTTCTATCATTCACTTCTTTATAGCAATTAAATCAAGAGCTTAGCTCAATCCATTGAATACATCATATGTATTCAATGTTATTATCTTGTTAAAAATATTGAAATGGGTGTTTAAATTATCTTTTTTTGTGATAAGTTATTTGGGCAATCGCTTGTTCAGTGACTGATGTTAGATGCTCAATATTAGGTATTTAACATTAAGCATCTAACAAATATCTCTATAGAAACGCGTTTTGCACACTCATACACAAAACACATTGGCAAATGAGAAATGACAAATGGGAAGCACTATGATTAATCGAAATGATAAACTGCGTGGCGTAAACAAAAGAATAATTAAAAATACGTCAATAGTTAGAAAAGGTTTGGCGATAAGTGCAAGCGCTTTCGCTTTGGTGGTAGGACAAGCTTATGCTGCTGATTTAGCAAAGCCTTCTACTTACAGCGATCACAGCAGTGCATGGCAAGGTAACTATGCTAATGCCTATGATGGTAATAATGGTAATGAAGCAAGAGCTAATTCGCGCGGCACGGCATCTGATGTTTGGCTTGAGTTTGATTTTGCTAGCCAACATACCAACTTCGATATTACCTTTTTAGAAGATAATAGTTATCCGTATGCGGTTTCTCGCTGGAAAGTACAAGGTTGGCAAAATGGTCAGTGGACTGATTTACCTTCGGGCTGGCAAGCTCACAACAGTACTGATCTCGATCCGGCTTATCCAATAGATAGCAGTTATAGAACAGACAAAATGCGGGTTTTATTCCAAGCCGGTAGTGGCAATGAAGTGGGATTAAACGAATTGAACATAGCGGGTGATCCCGTGTCTTCAACTGTTGAATTAGCAACCACGGCTAACTTAACCGATTTAACTCCAGCGTGGTGGAGCAATCATGTTAACGTGTTAGATGATGTTGACACTAATATCGGTCAATCTAGCGCCCGCGAAGTGTATATGGAGTTTGACTTCGGTGCGACATACAGCAATTTTGATATTTCGTTCCTAGAAGATAATGTCTATCCGTATGCGGTATCGCGTTGGAAAATACAAGGCTGGCAAAACGGTGCATGGCAAGATATAGCAGGCTGGCAAGCGCATAACAGCACAAGCTTCGCCCCTGTTTATCCAATAGCTAGCAACTATGCGACCGATAAAATGCGCGTGTATTTTCAGGCGTCTACGGATGAGCGCGTTGGTGTCAATGAGTTAAATATTATTGGTACGCCACAAGGGGCGGGTGGATCAGGGCCCACACCTATTGTTGATAGCCAATTTTATACTGAGCCAACCCAGTCAAGCGGCACTTTTAACTTGGTTAACGACTATGGTGTCAATAACTCTGATACCTCAGATGACACGGCTTTACTGCAGCAAGCACTAGACGAAATTAGCGCATTGCCACAGGGCGGTAAGTTATTTATTCCGGCGGGCGATTACTATTTACTGGATGTCAAATTACGCTCTAACGTGCATTTGGATATTGCATCCGGTGCTACTATTTACCCAACTTGGAATGGCGATGGTCGCAACCACCGTATTTTTGAATTGGGAACCGTGCGTGACGGTGTTACCGAGCCGAAAGTGGAAAACTTTAGTTTGATTGGACGCAATAATGGTTTTGTGGTGGATTTTACTCAATCGAACGATCCGAATCTCGCCGTGTTTAACATGGGCGATATGCAAAACTTCAAAATTTCTAATATTCGTATCAAAGATAAAAAAACCATCTTCGCATCGTTTTTAGTTGGTGTGACACGTAAAGGTAATAATTTATATTGGCCTAAAGACGGTATTATCGAAAAAATTACCCAAACCGATGCATTATTTGGTTACGGTGTTATTCAAACTTATGGCGCTGATAATATTCTGTTTCGTGATTTAGACGGTGAGGGCGGTATTACACTGCGCATGGAAACCGATAACCTTGTGATGAAAGACTTAAAACAAGGCGGTATTCGTAACATTTACGCGGAAAATATCAAATGTACAGATGGTTTAGCAGCAGTTATGTTTGGCCCACACTTCATGCAAAACGGTGCGGTGCAAGTCAACGGGGTAGAGGCTAACGGTTGTGGTTTTGCCGTGCGGGTTGATACCGGCTATGTTGAACTGTTTAGTCCTGCTAACGAAACCCATACAAGAGACAGTTGGAAAGCGGCGGTGAACGCTGAGCTAGGTAGCGGCTGTGCGGCTACGCCATATGCACGTGGCAATGGCGGTACGCGTTGGGCTGCGCGAATTAATGATGTTGGCAACTGTTTAACCAATGTTTACAACAACTACGGCCTTAAACCCGGCACCTTCGAAACGTCTGATATCTATAATGTTAACGCAACATTTGGTACAGATGCTCATCTTAAGCAAGATCAGTTGGATTACTTTGAATTAAGCAACCCTACCTGTGACAACGTATGTTTACCAACGACTAGCCAATGGTCAAAGCAAGGACAAATATACTTAGGCCCATCGTTAGGTGGTGTGATAGATAAAACAGTTGATGGCAAAAGCTACGACTTTGATGTCAATATTCATAATCTAAATATGAGTGGCTATCCAACGCCTTCGCACGTTACGGTAGATAACAATACATCAAGCTCTCGTGTCTGTAGTTATTATGGTATGAGTGCTTGCCCAAATAGTCGCTGGAACAAGTAAATCGAATAAATAAGGGACATTCGACCTTGGATGTTTTCACGTAAAACGTGAAGGCACTTAGAGGGTAATCTTGCGAGAAGACTGTAAAAGGCGGTCTCGCTCTTTGAGCTAGCCGCCTTTTTAATTTAACCTATTTTGTTGCTAGTTGGCTGCTTGAGTGTGCGACACTAAACGCAAGCTATCGAATAATGCCACATCGCCTGCGATAGGACTGCCATCATAGGTTAGGCTAAAGTCATCAACTCGGATCTCTGAGCCATCTCCTTGATACTGCGCGAACACAGTTAGCTTGGTATTAGTGCCTGAGTTAAATGTCAGGGTTGTTTGTCTAAAGCTGTCATCCCCTTTAGGTGCATCACCTAATTGACTAACATCAGCAATATGACTGGCTAAAATGTTGGCGATATCCGTTGTGTAAACACCGTATTTAACTTGTGCGTCTTTGTTACTTTTTTCCAGCACGTACATAGATAAGGTGTAGTCAGTGTTGGCTAACACATCGATTTCTTGCGCGATGTAAGGATCATGTGGCGTACCATTATCCCCTTTGGTGCTGTCGTACTTAAATTTAATAGAGCCATCTGCGCCTGAGGCTGAATTGCTCGAATCTTGCACCTGACCTATGCCAGAACCTTCATACACTTGCCAATCCGTTTGCTTGTTATCAAAATTTGCATTAAGAATATTCGCCTTTTGTTTTACGGTGTCGTCCATGACGGCGCGCAATGTGGCTTGGGTTGCACTACCTGAATGGAAGCTAACGCTGGTAAATTGATAATTGCTGTTATTGACATCTGTACTATAGGTTTGGCCGTCAACCACGACACTTAAACGACCAATACCTTTAATAAATGCTGAAAAGGTGTAGTACGTATTGGCTTGTATATAGACATTTTGTTCTATATTGGCATTGACCGAATCTAATTTAATACTCGCGCCTCGAGAAAAAACATCTTGCGTATCTGAGGTGATCTGTGCGCCATTATTTGTCCAACCTGATGTATCACCTGTGTCAAAGTCGTGATTGCTTATCATCACTTTTTTCACATAGCCTTTACTGTAGGCTGGTCGATAGCTTTTCGGCCCAACTTGGCTGGCTGTCAGTGGGGCCATTGTGACACTGTCGTTTGACGAGGTATCGGCACCGACTAGGTTCGTAGATGAGCGCGATTGGCCGTCCATGTCATGGGTTGGTAAGGTAAAGTTACCTATTGCTACATTGGTGTCGGCGTCTAAATAGCTGCTATTGCTACTAGGGCGGTATAGGTTGTCGCTGGCGAGCTCTAGTTGAGGATCGCTAAAAGTTAAACCACTAATAGAGCTAGCACCGTTGTCAGCTAAGCTTTGACCATAAACCGTATTGTTAGAAAAGGTCGAGTTGCTCGGCATGTCATTGGCATTTTTGACAACAGCACCTATTGCATTGGCAATGAGATTATTGACAAAATAAACACTATCGGCTTTGGTACTTTCTTTACCGCCAAATACATTTAAGCTGTTTACACTGTCGACTATGGTGTTATGTGCCACTAAAACGTTTTCAACATCCTGATAGCCATTGCTAGTTGAACCGTTTGAACTGGTTAATACAATGCCTCCATTCCAATTCGAGTTTTGATAACGCGCTCCCTGCACATAGTTATTTACCACTGTATGATTTCCATCGACAATACGAATACCGCCTGAGAATGGGTGGTCGTCACCAAAAATAAAGTTATTGTTAATAGTGGCGTATTCACCGTGGCGAGTAACAATAGATCCGTAGCTATCGCGGATCGTATTATGGCTAATGGTGTTGTTACCGGATTTGTTAGAGATAACCTCAGCTTCACCTTGAATGCGCTCGAAATAGTTGTATTTGACTTGGCTATACGAGTCGCCCATATGCGAATCGCTGGTGCCAATGCGAATGGCTTCATATTCGTTATCACTGCTGGCGGCATAGGCTTGGCCATTGACTGGAGGGCGATCACCAAAATAGTTATGGTCGATAATGGCATGGTCCACTTCCATGTCTTTTATATCGACACCATCGGGCTTATAGCGGTCGATCGCTAACAAAGCGCCACGGGTCGTTTTACCCGCAAACCAGTTGTGATCGATTCGGTTGTATGCACCATAGATATACAACCATTTTGTACTGTCAGTTAACCCTTCATCCATGTCGATAATGGCATTTTCGGTAATACGGCAGTAATTACAGGGCGTGCTGCTGTTGGCACGAGTTTGAATGATGGTGTTGTCAATAGTACCATCTTTAAACACAAAGCCTTGCAACACCACGTATTCACCTGTCATCGCCACCGCAACTTCACCACCTATGATGACCTTACCGGGCTCTTCAGCCGCGATGGTGATAGGTTTATCCGCACTACCCACGCCACCAAACTCTAAATCGAGTCCAGTATAGTTGCCTGCGGCTAAACATAAGGTTTCACCAGGCGTCATCGTGAAACTAGCTGCGCTTTCTAGCTGGTATATTGAGTTTACTGTTTGCGTACAGTTAATGGTTGGGACAGTATCATCCGGCGTTGTCACAATTGATGGTTGGCTTGCGATGCCTTTGACCTCAATCGAGATTGCACTGGCGGTGCCATCAACCGAGTAAATGTAAATATCCTCATACAGTTGATTACCGTCAGTTAAATTACTGATCTCTGGTTTACTTACGTTCAATTGGTAATTCCAATTTCCGCTACTATCAATTGAGAATTGTCCATATGTGGTACTAACGTTAGTTTGTACTTGGACAGCGTCTTCGCCTGTGTCGATATCGCTAACGGTTAACTTGCCTGAAACCGCTTGACTGTGGTTTTGGTTAATACTTACCGCACTGTCACCGCTAAAAGTGGCCGCATGGTTGGTTTGTTGATTTTCAGCACCGTTTATTTTTATGTTAATGGTGACTTTGGTGCCATCAACTGAGCTAATTTGAAAGGTGTCTGTAATGGTTTGACCTAAGCTAAGCGCTTTAACATCGGCGTTGGTGCGATCAAGTTCGTATATCCAGTTACCGCTAGCGCTGACTTCATAAGTACCATACTGGCTAGCTGTGGCTGGTACGACGGTAAATTGCGCTTCGCCTTCATCTGGATCGTCAATAGTCAACTGGCGGTTTACTGTGATGTCGTTGGGTTCGGTAACCGTGGCCGTGATATCACCTGTGATCTTGGCTGCCGTATTTTGTTTAGGTTGCTGAATATCATCATCTACAGTGGTGGTGTCTTCACTACCCGATCCGCAACCCATTAATGCCGCTGTTAAAAATGTTGCTAAGCTGGTCCTTTTTATCATAACTTCACCTTTGGTCATTCCAATTTTAGTTAAGTCTACATTTGGTATGTATTATTGGTTGATCAAAAATGTAATGTCAATGTTAATTTAACGTTGTTTTTAGTTTGTTTGTTTTTACCAATTAGACGGCGCTTCCTCGCTTATCAAGTTGAGGTGGAGCAGATTTATATTTAGTTATTTTCAGAAATGGATAGGTGAGACTATAAGGAAACTTAAAATTTAAAGGATACGTGCCGTGTGATTAAACTGGATCTTGATGCAAAATAACTTCTATTTTGGGATAGCGTTGTTTTAGTGCTAATTCCGCATTGGTAGTGATAGCATGGGCTTGTTCTAGTGGTAATGTTTTGTCTATTTCAAGATGACATTGCACAAACCAAGTATGACCTGCATCACGAGTGCGTAAATCATGAAACCCTTTAATGCCTTGTACTTGTGAAATTTGTTGTGTTATTTGTTCCACTACATGAGATTCAAGTTCGTGATCCATCAAGGCATTGACTGACAGTTTTAAAATTTGCCAAGCGCCTGATACTAAGTATATCGCAATGGCAATCGCAAACCAGCCATCGAAACCTTGATAGCCGAATGCGACTAAACTGAATAATACCAGCACTCCTGTATTCATGAGTAGATCACTACGGTAATGCAAGCTATCTGCTTTAACCGCCAAACTATTGGTTTGCTTTACTACCCAGCTTTGAAAAATAATTAAAATACCAGTGACTAACACTGAGAATAAACTGGCATAAATTCCCCAAACCGGAAACGCGATAGAGGTGCTCGTTTGCCCAAGCTTTTCAACGCTGTGTAATACCAACAACACACAGGAACCGAGAATAAAAGCGCTTTGTGCTAAACCTGCTATGGCCTCTGCTTTACCATGACCAAACTTATGATTATCATCGGCTGGTGTTAGCGCGATACGAATGGCAATAAGATTGGTTAATGATGCCAACATATCAAACACAGAATCAGACAAGGAAGCCAATAGGGTTGCCGAGCCAGTTACATACCAAGCAAAGCCTTTAAAGAGTAACATGAGTAATGCCGCGCTAATGGCGGCATAGGATGCAAGCTTAACTAAGCGTTTATAGTTGCTGTTGTCTGACAAAAAAGTCTCCTAGGTTTGATTGGCTAAAGTGGCTGGAGATTTGCTTTCCTATTTTAATATTACCTTAGATTCTCGACCTTTACCGAGGCCAGCGTGGACCTTCCAAGTATACGAAATTGATTGCTTCTTTGAGAATAGCACCAATTATGCAAGCATAAATGCTCGTCACAAAGCATTAACTGGTTAATGCGACAAATTTTTCGGCAAGCTGTTCTGTGGTTTCTTTACGTATAGGATCTTGGATAATGCAATCAGTCGAGCATACGGCAACACATTGTGGCTCGTCATAGTGACCGACACATTCCGTACATTTATCTGGATTAATTTCGTATATCTCTTTACCCATAAAAATGGCTTCGTTAGGGCATTCAGGCTCGCACATATCACAATTGATACAGTTGGATTCTATTAGTAGGGCCATGGCATTGTTTTCCTTTGAAAATGTAATAAGGACAAAGGTAGATGAAGTGCGTTTGTCTATTTATATTGTCATTGTTTGTTATCCATTTTAGCCTATTTCCTCCCTTTGCTTATTTAACACATATCAAACTTTTCTTGTTATTTGCTCGACTTTGCGAATTTTTATTGGCTTAGCTAAGGCTGCATATAAACGGCTAATTGGACACAAGATTGCATGTGCTTGCTTATCCATTTGTCAATTTGAGGTCTTTATGGATAAAAACACCATTTTTGAAGAGATCGCTAGCCTGTTTCCGAGTTGGCTAATTGATTTATCTATCGTATTTATCCTTATGGCGGGACTACTTTTTATCAAACGCATTATTTTTGTGCAACTGATGAAATTAGCGGCTAGAAAACGCAATGATGTAACGCAATTGATTATTAAGTCCACCAAAACGCCATTGGACTTAGTTATCTTATGTGTTGGTTTGGTATTAGGTAGTCGATTGTATTCAAATAATGGATACATTTTTTCGTGGATGCCAGATAACGGGCTGACAATTGTATATAAAATTTTGTTAGTGCTAGCTGTTGTTTTGTTTATTGATCGATTTGTTTATGAGTTGGTTAGAAAATTTGCTAAGCATTCAATTACCTTGCGAAATAGCCGGGGGGTGATTCAAGCCATTAGTCACGGTATAGTATTCGGTGTTGGATTGTTAACCTTGCTCAGTACACTTGGCATTTCAGTTACCCCTATTATTGCTTCATTAGGTATTACCTCACTTGCCATTGCATTGGCGTTAAGGCCAACACTAGAAAACTTATTCTCTGGTGTTCAATTAATTATGGATAAACCAATCCGCATTGGTGACTTTGTTGAACTCGATTCAGGTGAACAAGGCTTTGTTGATAAAATAGGCTGGCGCTCTACGTGGATCAGGATGCTTCCTAATAATACCGTCATTATACCTAACAGTGTGTTATCGCAATCTAAGGTTATTAATTATTTTTACCCAGAAAAAGAGTTGTCGGTGCCTGTTGATGTCAGCGTTCACTATAATTCTGACTTGGAGTTTGTTGAAAAAGTCACACTCGAAGTCGCTAAAACTGTCTTAACAGACCATGATTGGGGAGTAACCGATTATGAAACCTTTGTTGTTTACACATCGTTTGGTGATTCAAGTGTTAACTTTACGGTAATGTTACGAGCCAAAGAGTATTTTAATCGTTTCTGGCTTAAATCAGCTTTTATAAAAGCTTTACATAAACGGTATGAGCAAGAGGGTATTGTTATTCCGTTTCCCATTAGTGCCATTAATCTAGAGCAAGAAGGCGCTAATAAAGTCCTGTAAAGTTGCCAATAAACTTATTTTATAAAATGAAAGAAGTTAAATGCTGGCTTATTTAAAGTGTCGGTTTGGAGCTCAGCACCTTACTTCCTTGTAAGCACTGGTTATCAAGATAATCTTCACATTAAATTTCAATACCAACAGTTAAAACCCAAAAGGCAAATCCGTTAACCACCATACAGCAAAAAGTATCGTCCATATAAACGCGATCGAGATAGAAATCGGGAACATCCACGCGATTAAGGTTCCTAATCCTGCATTAGGGATATAGCGTTGCACAAAAGCTAAAACGACTGCCAAATAGGGCATTAATGGGGTAATTACATTTGTGCTACTGTCTGCAATTCGATAAGCAGCCTGAGTCTTGGCCGGATCGATATCTAGTAACATAAACATAGGAACAAACGTTGGGGCGATTAATGCCCATTTGGCAGAGGCGCTGCCAATAAATAAATTAAGCAACATTACCATTATCATGAAGCCAATGAGTAGGGCGAGACGGTTGATGTCTAACGCATGGAGTAATTCAGCTCCTTGAATTGCGAGCACTTGACCAATACCGCTCCAAGAGAATAAAGCGACAAATTGAGCGGCAAAAAACATCAGTACGAGATAGCCACTTAAACTAGCAAAGCTTTCTTCCATTGCACGGACTACATCACTAAAAGAATTGAATCTGCCTTTTTTATAGCCGTACACACATCCCAAACAAGCGGAAACAAGTGCGATATAAACGACAATGCCTTTCATAAATACAGAATCGAGTATACCTTGAGTCTCTGGGTTACGTAGTACGCCATTTTCTGGTAGCAATCCGATTAGGGTTAAACTAACGATCAAAGCTAAAGTGGCTAACGTATATAAACTAGCGTTAGATTTAACTTGAGTACTACTAACCGTATTTATATTTTCTGATGGCACTTGATAGCTGTGTTGGGTGATCACGGGCTCAATTAGCCGGTTGACGATGAAAGTGATCACCTGAGCTATTATTAAAGTTGACGCAGCCATAAACCAATAGTTAGCACCGGCGTTAATTTCTATCTGGGGATTAATTAGTTGCGCAGCGTTTTGAGTGATACCAGCCATTATCGCGTCAAACGGACCAATTAAAAAATTAGCGCTAAAGCCAGCAGAGACACCCGCGAAACAGGCGACTATACCGATAACAGGATGACGACCTGCAGTATGAAAAAGTACGCCTGCCAATGGAATTAAAATAACGTAACCCGAATCAACCGCGACATTTGAAAGAATGCCAGCTAAAACGACCATCAACGTCAGCGCATTGTTTTTTGCTTTTAATACCATTCGAGATAATACAGCATCTATCAATCCGCTCTTTTCCGCTATACCTAAACCCAGTAGGGCAATCATGACAGAGCCTACAGGCGCGAAACCGGTAAAGTTGGTGACCATTTTAGACCAAAATAAATTTAGCCCTTCAACAGATAATAAGTTTGTAACGACTAAAGGTTGTTTTGTAATGGGATGAAGGGCCTGCCAATTTAGATAACTGCCAAGCGCAGAAAACACCAATACGACTAATATAAGATAGATAAACAACAATACAGGGTGCGGAAGTTTGTTTGCTAAACGTTCGAGTTTAACTAATGAGTTTACTAATAAGCTTTGCTGCATAACTGAATTATCTTTTATTAACTAAGTAAGGTTTGAATTAAAGATACGCATCATCTATTCGCAAATCAATTGGCCAAAACTAGCAACTGTGTTCGTTGTTACATTAAGCAATTAAGATATTACTGGTTTATCAATTGAAAATCGTAAAAGATAAACTTTCGGCCTTACTTAAAAAGATAGAAAAATAGCTTAAATGGTGAATTTTCTAATTAAGAAGCCTAAAAAGTGAGTTTTTATAACAGGCTATTTACATCAAGGCCTTATTTGACCGTATATAGCGCAGTATTTGAGCAAAAAGACAAAAGGTCAAATTATTTCAAATTTATTTCAAAAAAGTGCTTGACCAAAAATGAAAACTCCCTAAAATGCGCGCCACACAACGACGGGGCAGCAAACAAACGGTTTTACCAAGTTTTGTTACCCATAGCTAAAAAGCTAACGTCGAAAAAACGATGTCAAAAAAGTTTAAAACTGCTGTTGACATCAAAGAGGTTTAGCGTAGAATGCGCGCCTCACTTCAGGGCGCTGGTCTTGAGGAAGCACTTTAAAAGTGCAGTTCTTTAACAATTTGGTAGCTTACTTATCTGTGTGGGCACTCGTAAATATTCAGGTATAAAAAATTACTTGATGAAGAATGAGTGACTTATACAGTCTTAAAACTTACTTCAACGACTTTGGTTGTTGAGTAAAAAATCAGAATTCATTGAGACCCAGATTTACTTTTTTGAAGAGTTTGATCATGGCTCAGATTGAACGCTGGCGGCAGGCCTAACACATGCAAGTCGAGCGGTAACATTTCTAGCTTGCTAGAAGATGACGAGCGGCGGACGGGTGAGTAATGCTTGGGGATGTGCCTTGAGGTGGAGGATAACCATTGGAAACGATGGCTAATACTGCATAGTATCTTCGGATTAAAGGGGGCTTTTAGCTCTCGCCTTTAGATCAACCCAAGTGGGATTAGCTTGTTGGTGAGGTAATGGCTCACCAAGGCGACGATCCCTAGCTGGTCTGAGAGGATGATCAGCCACACTGGAACTGAGACACGGTCCAGACTCCTACGGGAGGCAGCAGTGGGGAATATTGCACAATGGGGGAAACCCTGATGCAGCCATGCCGCGTGTGTGAAGAAGGCCTTAGGGTTGTAAAGCACTTTCAGTTGTGAGGAAAGTTGTGCGGTTAATACCCGTATGATGTGACGTTAGCAACAGAAGAAGCACCGGCTAACTCCGTGCCAGCAGCCGCGGTAATACGGAGGGTGCGAGCGTTAATCGGAATTACTGGGCGTAAAGCGAGCGTAGGCGGCTAGATAAGTTGGATGTGAAAAACCGGGGCTTAACCTCGGCCGTGCATTCAAAACTGTCTGGCTAGAGTCCTGTAGAGGGGGGTAGAATTTCAGGTGTAGCGGTGAAATGCGTAGAGATCTGAAGGAATACCAGTGGCGAAGGCGGCCCCCTGGACAGTGACTGACGCTGAGGTTCGAAAGCGTGGGTAGCGAACAGGATTAGATACCCTGGTAGTCCACGCCGTAAACGATGTCTACTAGCTGTTTGTGTTCTTGAAACGTGAGTGGCGCAGCTAACGCACTAAGTAGACCGCCTGGGGAGTACGGTCGCAAGATTAAAACTCAAATGAATTGACGGGGGCCCGCACAAGCGGTGGAGCATGTGGTTTAATTCGATGCAACGCGAAGAACCTTACCATCCCTTGACATCCTACGAAATTAGCAGAGATGCTTTTGTGCCTTCGGGAGCGTAGAGACAGGTGCTGCATGGCTGTCGTCAGCTCGTGTTGTGAAATGTTGGGTTAAGTCCCGCAACGAGCGCAACCCTTATCCTTAGTTGCCAGCGATTAGGTCGGGAACTCTAAGGAGACTGCCGGTGACAAACCGGAGGAAGGTGGGGACGACGTCAAGTCATCATGGCCCTTACGGGATGGGCTACACACGTGCTACAATGGACGGTACAGAGGGCGGCGAGCCAGCGATGGTTAGCGAATCCCTTAAAGCCGTTCGTAGTCCGGATTGGGGTCTGCAACTCGACCCCATGAAGTCGGAATCGCTAGTAATCGCAGATCAGAATGCTGCGGTGAATACGTTCCCGGGCCTTGTACACACCGCCCGTCACACCATGGGAGTGGGCTGCACCAGAAGTGGATAGCTTAATAATGGGCGTTCACCACGGTGTGGTTCATGACTGGGGTGAAGTCGTAACAAGGTAGCCCTAGGGGAACCTGGGGCTGGATCACCTCCTTACCTAAGACTTGAAATTTACTGAGTGTTCACACAGATAAGCAGTTACCAAAGTGGTTAGAGACCAAATCATTGACTCATCTAAATTGAGTTAATCAGTTTGGTTTCTCATCGAATTTCGTTCCTGACGAATTCGATATACCTACATCCTTGTAGGCAACCAAATGTTCTTTAACAATTAGGCAAAAGTAATAAGTTCATCCATATAGTGAATTTAGTATTCAAAATTTAATAGGCGCGTGAAAGTGTCATTTTGATTTATACGATTTGAATAATCGAAAGGTTATTTCGGGTTGTATGGTTAAGTGACTAAGCGTACACGGTGGATGCCTTGGCAGTTAGAGGCGATGAAGGACGTGTTAATCTGCGATAAGCCTGGACGAGTTGATAAAACGCGTTGAGTCCAGGATTTCCGAATGGGGCAACCCACTCTTAGGAGTATCTTGCACTGAATACATAGGTGTAAGAGGCGAACCCGGAGAACTGAAACATCTAAGTACCCGGAGGAAAAGAAATCAATTGAGATACCCTTAGTAGCGGCGAGCGAACGGGGTTCAGCCGAGATATTACACTTCAGCAGAACATTCTGGAAAGTTTGACCATAGTAGGTGATAGTCCTGTATGCGAAAAAGTGTAATATCCATATTAAGTAGGTCGGGACACGTGATATCTTGACTGAAGATGGGGGGACCATCCTCCAAGGCTAAATACTCCTAACTGACCGATAGTGAACCAGTACCGTGAGGGAAAGGCGAAAAGAACCCCTGTGAGGGGAGTGAAATAGAACCTGAAACCGTGTACGTACAAGCAGTGGGAGCAACTTCGTGTTGTGACTGCGTACCTTTTGTATAATGGGTCAGCGACTTATATTCAGTAGCAAGGTTAACCGTTTAGGGGAGCCGTAGCGAAAGCGAGTGTTAACTGCGCGTTGAGTTGCTGGGTATAGACCCGAAACCCGGCGATCTACCCATGGGCAGGTTGAAGGTTGAGTAACATCAACTGGAGGACCGAACCCACTAACGTTGAAAAGTTAGGGGATGACCTGTGGGTCGGAGTGAAAGGCTAATCAAGCCGGGAGATAGCTGGTTCTCCCCGAAATCTATTTAGGTAGAGCCTCGGACGAATACCATTGGGGGTAGAGCACTGTTAAGGCTAGGGGGTCATCCCGACTTACCAACCCTTTGCAAACTCCGAATACCAATGAGTACTATCCGGGAGACACACGACGGGTGCTAACGTCCGCCGTGAAGAGGGCAACAACCCAGACCGCCAGCTAAGGTCCCAAAGTCATAGTTAAGTGGGAAACGATGTGGAAAGGCATAGACAGCCAGGAGGTTGGCTTAGAAGCAGCCACCCTTTAAAGAAAGCGTAATAGCTCACTGGTCGAGTCGGTCTGCGCGGAAGATGTAACGGGGCTAAACTATGCACCGAAGCTGCGGCTACATGCTTTGCATGTGGGGTAGGGGAGCGTTCTGTAAGCTGTTGAAGGTGAGTTGTAAAGCTTGCTGGAGGTATCAGAAGTGCGAATGCTGACATGAGTAACGATAATGGGGGTGAAAAACCTCCACGCCGAAAGACCAAGGTTTCCTATCCCATGCTAATCAGGGTAGGGTAAGCCGGCCCCTAAGGCGAGGCCGAATGGCGTAGTCGATGGGAAACGGGTTAATATTCCCGTGCTTGAATATATTGCGATGTGGGGACGGAGAAGGCTAATTCATCGTGGCGTTGGTAGTCCACGTGAAAGTATGTAGGCTGGAAAACTAGGCAAATCCGGTTTTCTAAGGCTGAGATACGAGACGAGACTCTACGGAGTTGAAGTGAATGATGCCATGCTTCCAGGAAAATCCGCTAAGCTTCAGATATATTCGAACCGTACTCCAAACCGACACAGGTGGTCAGGTAGAGAATACTAAGGCGCTTGAGAGAACTCGGGTGAAGGAACTAGGCAAAATAGTACCGTAACTTCGGGAGAAGGTACGCTGTTGTTTGTTAAGCCCTTGCGGTGTAAGCGAACGACAGTCGCAGTGACCAGGTGGCTGGAACTGTTTATTAAAAACACAGCACTGTGCAAAATCGCAAGATGACGTATACGGTGTGACACCTGCCCGGTGCCGGAAGGTTAATTGATGGGGTTATCTTCGGAGAAGCTCTTGATCGAAGCCCCGGTAAACGGCGGCCGTAACTATAACGGTCCTAAGGTAGCGAAATTCCTTGTCGGGTAAGTTCCGACCTGCACGAATGGTGTAATCATGGCCACGCTGTCTCCACCCGAGACTCAGTGAAATTGAAATCGCAGTGAAGATGCTGTGTACCCGCGGCTAGACGGAAAGACCCCGTGAACCTTTACTACAGCTTGGCAGTGAACATTGAGCCTACATGTGTAGGATAGGTGGGAGGCTTTGAAGCAGTGTCGCCAGATATTGTGGAGCCATCCTTGAAATACCACCCTTGTATGTTTGATGTTCTAACCTCGTTCCCTGAATCGGGAATAGGGACACTGCCTGGTGGGTAGTTTGACTGGGGCGGTCTCCTCCCAAATAGTAACGGAGGAGCACGAAGGTTGACTAAGTACGGTCGGACATCGTACGGTTAGTGCAATGGCAGAAGTCAGCTTAACTGCGAGACAGACACGTCGAGCAGGTGCGAAAGCAGGTCATAGTGATCCGGTGGTTCTGAATGGAAGGGCCATCGCTCAACGGATAAAAGGTACTCCGGGGATAACAGGCTGATACCGCCCAAGAGTTCATATCGACGGCGGTGTTTGGCACCTCGATGTCGGCTCATCACATCCTGGGGCTGAAGTCGGTCCCAAGGGTATGGCTGTTCGCCATTTAAAGTGGTACGCGAGCTGGGTTTAGAACGTCGTGAGACAGTTCGGTCCCTATCTGCCGTGGGCGTTTGAGAATTGAGAGGGGCTGCTCCTAGTACGAGAGGACCGGAGTGGACGAACCTCTGGTGTTCCGGTTGTATTGCCAAGTGCACTGCCGGGTAGCTATGTTCGGAATCGATAACCGCTGAAAGCATCTAAGCGGGAAGCGAGCCTCGAGATGAGTTCTCACTGGACTTTAAGTCCCTAAAGGGTTGTTGGAGACTACAACGTTGATAGGCAGGGTGTGTAAGAGTTGTGAGGCTTTGAGCTAACCTGTACTAATTGCCCGTGAGGCTTAACCATACAACGCCGAAGTGGCTTTGGCAGTAATTGTTCCAGACAATTACATTGCACTTCCTCCATCCATGGAGGTCGTGTGAGAAATGACACTAAAGACCCTATTAATAAATACTAAACGAACTATAAAGAACGAACTTATTACAAGCCTAATTGTTTAACAGTTTATGCCTGACGGCGATAGCATTGCGGAACCACCTGACTCCATCTCGAACTCAGAAGTGAAACGCAATTGCGGCGATGGTAGTGTGGGAGGTCCCATGTGAGAGTAGCACACTGTCAGGCTCTTATTCGAAAAGAAGCCCTTAGCGAAAGCTAAGGGCTTTTTACGTTATGGCTAAAACTATACCGAGGTAGGCGAGCATTTATGCTTGCAAGCTTTGATAAAACGCCACTGCTTCTACAGTAAATCTTCGTTAAAGTGTTTCACTAGCGTCTCTAACACCTCATACATAGCTAAGCCTTGTGCAAATTCATCTTCATTGACTTCTAAGGTTTGGATCGTCATGGATAGTGCCATAGTTATGCCGCCCCGAGCTAGTGCGATATAAGTGCCAAATATCATGGCCGTCACCATGACCAAATAAAATAATGTCTTCGCCATCTCCGGTGTAGATGGTGTCGTTTCCGCTTCCACCATCTAGTGTGTCATTTCCGTTATGACCGTAAATGATATCGTTTCCGCCTTGACCTTTAATGGTGTCGTTAAGGCTCATGCCGTTGATAACATCATCGTTATCCGTTCCGGTAAAAATACGATGGAATAGGTTTGTTTCATTCCACGTTGTACCATCTGCGAAGGAAGCTTGCGAGAAACGATACCTGTAATTATCATCTTTAAAGTAATTGACAACATTGGCAGTATCTCCGCTAGAGATCAAAGTTAGTATTAAGTCGTCGCCAATTCGTTGGAATTGAATATCATTTTCTAACACACCTTCTTTAAAGTGCAGCTCGTTACGCCGCCCCGAGCTAGTGCGATATAAGTGCCAAATATCATGGCCATCACCATGACCAAATAAAATAATGTCTTCGCCATCTCCGGTGTAGATGGTGTCGTTACCTGTTCCACCGTCTAGTGTGTCATTTCCGTTATGACCGTAAATGATATCGTTTCCGCCTTGACCTTTAATGGTGTCGTTAAGGCTCATGCCATTGATAACGTCATCGCCCTCGGTTCCAGTAAAAATACGATGGAACAGGTTTGTTTCATTCCACGTTGTGCCATCTGCGAAGGAAGCCTGTGAGAAACGATACCGATAGTTGTCATCTTTAAAGTAATTGATAGCATTGGCGGTATCTCCGCTAGAGACCAAAGTTAGCAATAAATCATCGCCAACTCGTTGAAATTGAATATCACTTTCCAGCACACCTTCTTTAAAATACAGCTCGTTCCGTCGCCCCGTGCTGGTACGATATAGATGCCAAATATTGTGGCCGTCGCCATACCCAAACAAAATGATATCTTCGCCGTCACCTGTGTAGATGGTGTCGTTACCTGTTCCACCGTCTAGTGTGTCATTTCCGTTATGACCGTAAATGATATCGTTTCCGCCTTGACCTTTAATGGTGTCGTTAAGGCTCATGCCGTTGATAACATCATCGTTATCCGTTCCGGTAAAAATACGATGGAATAGGTTTGTTTCATTCCACGTTGTACCATCTGCGAAGGAAGCTTGCGAGAAACGATACCTGTAATTATCATCTTTAAAGTAATTGACAACATTGGCAGTATCTCCGCTAGAGATCAAAGTTAGTATTAAGTCGTCGCCAATTCGTTGGAATTGAATATCATTTTCTAACACACCTTCTTTAAAGTGCAGCTCGTTACGCCGCCCCGAGCTAGTGCGATATAAGTGCCAAATATCATGGCCATCACCATGACCAAATAAAATAATGTCTTCGCCATCTCCGGTGTAGATGGTGTCGTTTCCGCTTCCACCATCTAGAGTGTCATTGCCGGAACGCCCGTCTAAGGTATCATTCCCAGCATTACCGTACATGACATCGCCATAACCATTTAATCCAACAAAGGAATCATCACCAGAGCCACCAGTAAAAATTCGTTCAAGCACTTGGGTTTTATTCCATGTTGTCCCATCTTCAAACACGACGTTGTGTATGCGATAGATGTGTTCAGAGTTTTTAAAGAAATCGACAACGGTGGCAGTGGCCTGATTTTCGTTTAACGAGATAATTAGGTTATCGTTGTCCTGTATCAGTGCGATATCGTCAGGGGTGACACCTGGTTTGAATTGGAGTGTGGTGGTGTAGTTTGTGCCCCAGTGGTAATTCTTCAGATGCCAAGAGTCATGACCATCATCAAATCCAAATAGAAGGGTGTTGTTATGAAACCCAGTATAAATGGTATCATTGCCTTCGCCGCCATCTAGCGTGTCGTGTCCATCACCACCGTATAACGTATCATCGCCAGTATCACCGTAAAGCATATCATTGCCGGAACGCCCGTCTAAGGTGTCATTCCCAGCGTTTCCGTGCATGACATCGCCATAACCATTTAATCCAACAAAGGAATCATCACTAGAGCCACCAGTAAAAATTTGCTCAAGCACTTGGTTTTTATTCCATGTGGTACCATCTTCGAACACTATATTGTGTATGCGATAGATGTGTTCAGAGTTTTTAAAGAAATCGACAACGGTGGCAGTGGCCTGATTTTCGTTTAGCGAGATAATCAGGTTATCGTTATCTTGAATCAGTGCGATATTGCTAGGTGTGACACCTGATTTAAATTGGAGTGTTGTGGTGTAGCTTGTACCCCAGTGGTAATTCTTCAGATGCCAAGAGTCATGACCATCATCAAATCCAAATAGAAGGGTGTTGTTATGAAACCCAGTATAAATGGTATCATTGCCTTCGCCGCCATCTAGCGTGTCGTGTCCATCACCACCGTATAACGTATCATCGCCAGTATCACCGTAAAGCATATCATTGCCGGAACGCCCGTCTAAGGTGTCATTCCCAGCGTTTCCGTGCATGACATCGCCATAACCATTTAATCCAACAAAGGAATCATCACTAGAGCCACCAGTAAAAATTTGCTCAAGCACTTGGTTTTTATTCCATGTGGTACCATCTTCGAACACTATATTGTGTATGCGATAGATATGTTCAGAGTTTTTAAAGAAATCGACAACGGTGGCAGTGGCCTGATTTTCGTTTAACGAGATAATTAGGTTATCGTTGTCCTGCTTCAGTGCGATATCGTCAGGGGTGACACCTGGTTTGAACTGGAGTGTGGTGGTGTAGTTTGTGCCCCAGTGGTAATTCTTCAGATGCCAAGAGTCATGACCATCATCAAATCCAAATAGAAGGGTATTGTTATGAAATCCAGTGTATATTGTGTCATTACCAGCCCCGCCATCTAAGGTGTCGTGTCCATCACCACCGTATAACGTATCATCACCTTCACCACCGTATAGCATATCATTGCCGGAACGCCCGTCTAAGGTATCATTTCCAGCGTTTCCGTGCATGACATCACCAATGCCATTTAGCCCAACAAAGGAATCATCACCAGAGTCACCAGTAAAAATTTGCTCAAGCACTTGGTTTTTATTCCATGTGGTACCATCTTCGAACACTATATTGTGTATGCGATAGATATGTTCAGAGTTTTTAAAGAAATCGGCAACGGTGGCAGTGGCCTGATTTTCGTTTAGCGAGATAATCAGGTTATCGTTATCTTGAATCAGTGCGATATCGCTAGGTGTGACACCTGATTTAAATTGGAGTGTTGTGTTGTAGCTTGTGCCCCAGTGGTAATTTTTTAGATGCCATGAGTCATGTCCATCATCAAATCCAAATAGAAGGGTATTGTTATGAAATCCAGTGTATATCGTGTCATTACCAGCCCCGCCATCTAAGGTATCGTGTCCATCACCACCCAATATTAAATCGTGGCTTTGAGTTCCTATTAAAATGTTACTGGCATTATCACCGTTGATAATTTCGCCTATATTTCCTTCATCTATTTCGAGATCATAAAAGGCATCAAACCGATCTGGGTCTTGCTCTTCGACGGCAATAAAATATTCTCCGGGTTGAAGGATTTGCCTAATTGAAAAGTGATCTTGGTTATCACTAAAATCTGAATAAATAAGCTGGCAATTGGTGTTGTAGAGTTTTCCAATTGTGTTGGCTTCGCCCGTTGTCGTTAATTCTACAAATTGTGTTTCATTAAGAGTAAATTTGAAGAAATCTTTATCACCTGCGAATCGAATATCTTCGTTAGCAAAAACATAGTTTAACGGTATCTCTCTAGCGCTATTGCAGTCATTTCCTATGTCGCATTGAGGGTGTTGTACACTGATTAAGCCAGTTGCTTGACCATTAGTATTTAGCTCAATAATCGGAATACCATTTATTTTTCCTTCGTAAAATAGTTCAGCCTTAGGATGCTCAATAAACCACTCGTGTTTGGCAATAGCGATAAATATATCGTCTGGTATTACAGCCAAACTTTTTGATTTTGTTACTGGATACCAAAGGTAATCTAGCGTGTCTTCACAATTAGATTGCTCAAGACTAGCAATTTGAAGACCAGATTCTTTGGGATGCCAGCTTTTAGCTAACCAAACTTCTCTTGCTAATAGGCTCTCCGTAAACAAAAAGAATAAAGTTAAAACTACATATAAAATCCATTTCATCATTTTTACAACATGCTTTTAATTGCTTCGTAATTCCACTGAGTATCATCACTAGCAAACTCAATTGATTCTAGTCGGTATGCATAATATTCACCTTGGAAATAAGCAGAGACGATAACTTGGTCGGTTGAATTATTAATGGATAGGTGCAATGCATTACCTTGCCGAGAGACCGAGATATCGGAGGGTAGAATAGGATCTGCGAACAATAATTTAGGTTTATTAGATGATGAACAACATCGGTCGACATTAATAGTATCTTGTCCATCTCCAGGGCTAAAATGGATGACAGGGGAGTTGTATCGAACATTGATAATGTCATTACCGAGTCCGCCATAGATATGGTCATTGCCATTGCTCAAATGTATGGTGTCATCGCCTTCACCTGCATAGACAGTGTCATTACCGCTATTAGGGGTGATAGTGTCATTGCCTTTTCCTCCATAGAAGGTTTCACTTAACGTGTTGAAACCCACTATGGTGTCGTCATTATCAGTTCCTGCATTTAATACGGTGGTCAATGCTGCCCAATCCCATACAGTACCATCACTAGCAAACTCAATTGATTCTAGTCGGTATGCATAATATTCACCTTGGAAATAAGCAGAGACGATAACTTGGTCGGTTGAATTATTAATGGATAGGTGCAATGCATTACCTTGCCGAGAGACCGAGATATCGGAGGGTAGAATAGGATCTGCGAACAATAATTTAGGTTTATTAGATGATGAACAACATCGGTCGACATTAATAGTATCTTGTCCATCTCCAAGGCTAAAATGGATGACAGGGGAGTTGTATCGAACATTGATAATGTCATTACCGAGTCCGCCATAGATATGGTCATTGCCATTGCTCAAATGTATGGTGTCATCGCCTTCACCTGCATAGACAGTGTCATTACCGCTATTAGGGGTGATAGTGTCATTGCCTTTTCCTCCATAGAAGGTTTCACTTAACGTGTTGAAACCCACTATGGTGTCGTCATTATCAGTTCCTGCATTTAATACGGTGGTCAATGCTGCCCAATCCCATACAGTACCATCACTAGCAAACTCAATTGATTCTAGTCGGTATGCATAATATTCACCTTGGAAATAAGCAGAGACGATAACTTGGTCGGTTGAATTATTAATGGATAGGTGCAATGCATTACCTTGCCGAGAGACCGAGATATCGGAGGGTAGAATAGGATCTGCGAACAATAATTTAGGTTTATTAGATGATGAACAACATCGGTCGACATTAATAGTATCTTGTCCATCTCCAGGGCTAAAATGGATGACAGGGGAGTTGTATCGAACATTGATAATGTCATTACCGAGTCCGCCATAGATATGGTCATTGCCATTGCTCAAATGTATGGTGTCATCGCCTTCACCTGCATAGACAGTGTCATTACCGCTATTAGGGGTGATAGTGTCATTGCCTTTTCCTCCATAGAAGGTTTCACTTAACGTGTTGAAACCCACTATGGTGTCGTCATTATCAGTTCCTGCATTTAATACGGTGGTCAATGCTGCCCAATCCCATACAGTACCATCACTAGCAAACTCAATTGATTCTAGTCGGTATGCATAATATTCACCTTGGAAATAAGCAGAGACGATAACTTGGTCGGTTGAATTATTAATGGATAGGTGCAATGCATTACCTTGCCGAGAGACCGAGATATCGGAGGGTAGAATAGGATCTGCGAACAATAATTTAGGTTTATTAGATGATGAACAACATCGGTCGACATTAATAGTATCTTGTCCATCTCCAGGGCTAAAATGGATGACAGGGGAGTTGTATCGAACATTGATAATGTCATTACCGAGTCCGCCATAGATATGGTCATTGCCATTGCTCAAATGTATGGTGTCATCGCCTTCACCTGCATAGACAGTGTCATTACCGCTATTAGGGGTGATAGTGTCATTGCCTTTTCCTCCATAGAAGGTTTCACTTAACGTGTTGAAACCCACTATGGTGTCGTCATTATCAGTTCCTGCATTTAATACGGTGGTCAATGCTGCCCAATCCCATACAGTACCATCATTAGCAAACTCAATTGATTCTAGTCGGTATGCATAATATTCACCTTGGAAATAAGCAGAGACGATAACTTGGTCGGTTGAATTATTAATGGATAGGTGTAATGCATTACCTTGCCGAGAGACCGAGATATCGGAGGGTAGAATAGGATCTGCGAACAATAATTTAGGTTTATTAGATGATGAACAACATCGGTCGACATTAATAGTATCTTGTCCATCTCCAAGGCTAAAATGGATGACAGGGGAGTTGTATCGAACATTGATAATGTCATTACCGAGTCCGCCATAGATATGGTCATTGCCATTGCTCAAATGTATGGTGTCATCGCCTTCACCTGCATAGACAGTGTCATTACCGCTATTAGGGGTGATAGTGTCATTGCCTTTTCCTCCATAGAAGGTTTCACTTAACGTGTTGAAACCCACTATGGTGTCGTCATTATCAGTTCCTGCATTTAATACGGTGGTCAATGCTGCCCAATCCCATACAGTACCATCACTAGCAAACTCAATTGATTCTAGTCGGTATGCATAATATTCACCTTGGAAATAAGCAGAGACGATAACTTGGTCGGTTGAATTATTAATGGATAGGTGCAATGCATTACCTTGCCGAGAGACCGAGATATCGGAGGGTAGAATAGGATCTGCGAACAATAATTTAGGTTTATTAGATGATGAACAACATCGGTCGACATTAATAGTATCTTGTCCATCTCCAAGGCTAAAATGGATGACAGGGGAGTTGTATCGAACATTGATAATGTCATTACCGAGTCCGCCATAGATATGGTCATTGCCATTGCTCAAATGTATGGTGTCATCGCCTTCACCTGCATAGACAGTGTCATTACCGCTATTAGGGGTGATAGTGTCATTGCCTTTTCCTCCATAGAAGGTTTCACTTAACGTGTTGAAACCCACTATGGTGTCGTCATTATCAGTTCCTGCATTTAATACGGTGGTCAATGCTGCCCAATCCCATACAGTACCATCACTAGCAAACTCAATTGATTCTAGTCGGTATGCATAATATTCACCTTGGAAATAAGCAGAGACGATAACTTGGTCGGTTGAATTATTAATGGATAGGTGCAATGCATTACCTTGCCGAGAGACCGAGATATCGGAGGGTAGAATAGGATCTGCGAACAATAATTTAGGTTTATTAGATGATGAACAACATCGGTCGACATTAATAGTATCTTGTCCATCTCCAGGGCTAAAATGGATGACAGGGGAGTTGTATCGAACATTGATAATGTCATTACCTAGACCGCCATAAATTTGGTCATCACCAGATACTTGATTTATCACATCACCAAAATCTGTCCCAACAATGGTTTGATCATCAGAAGTGTCGTTAAATGTTTTTGCACTAGCTCCGGCCACCAAATGCAAATCATAGTAGTCTCCAAAATGTTCACTATCTTGATCTTGCAATTGAATATAGTAGTCACCGGGTTGCAGAATACGTTCGATATTAAAGTTATTGGTTTGATCAAAGCCCTGGCTGACTTGAATAGATTGGCAACTGGAGTTTAAAAGGGTGCCAATTACATTTGCTTCACCTGTCGAGTAGAGCTCAATGGTTTTAAGCTCTTCAACATTAAACTTGAAGACGTCTTTATCACCAGCGTAGCGGATATCTTCGTTGGTAAAAACATAATCAAGCGGTACTTGTCTCGCTGTATTACATGAATCGCCAATATCGCATTGTGGATGCTGTACGCTGACTAAACCAGATGAAATACCTCGGGTGTCTAATTGGATAACGGGAATGCCGTTTTTTTTGCCTTCGTAATACAGTTTTGCGTTTGGGTGATCAACAAACCACTCGTGGCTGGCTATGGCAATAAAGATGTCTTCTGGTATATCAGAATGACTTAAACTTTTTGATTCAGTGACCTGATACCAGAGGTAATCTGCAGTATCTTCACAACTTGATAGGCTTAATTTTGCGGTTTGAATACTTGCCGAGTTTGCTTTGTTCTGCCATTGCTGCGCTAACCATACTTCCCTTGCTTGGTTAAGCGATGCAAAACACATAAGTAAAATAAAGATTGAAACTTTTGTGTTTAAAAACATGTTTATTATCTCTTCCCTGACTCAGTTAAATCAAACTGATGAATACTCTTAAATTTATAAATAAATTTCTTAATTGGGGGATTCTACCATTAGTAAATAAACCACTTATATTTGTTAGTTATAAATCCTGTAAAAATGATTAGCTATATTTGTAAGGGTTTTAGGTTTGCTTAAGCTTAATTCCCTTGTTTTTGCTGTTTTAAAATAGTTTAATTGCGGTGTGTAACACCCCCTTAGATACAACGGATGTATTATCCCTCAAAATAAATAGACTTATTTAGAATGAAATTTCCCTTTTTGAAAGCGCTTGTAGTTACTTGTAGTGCGTTGCCTCTAGCTTTTGCTTGGGGTGCTAATAAAGATATACGTGTTAATGGCAGTTTGGTAACTGAGTCACAACAGCAAAGTTACTATTTAGTTGTTGACCAATGCTCGCAAATTACACAAATAGCCACACAAACGAATATGGGCTTCAGTGACGCAGAACTTTCTGATTTAGTTCATATCGATACAGATACTTGTCAATTTAAGTTTAACCAAGCAGATGAGTATAAATGGCAGCCTGCTGTTAAGTTGACTTATGCAGATGGCATTGTTGAACAAGTGACGGAATCGTTTAGTTGGGAGCAAACGGCACCAGAGATCAGTATTCAAGCGATAGACTTAGTTGAAGTAGCAGGGGAGCAAGGGGTTGCTATTTCGATTATTGCATCAGATAACACTGATCTAACGCGCCTTTCAGCTAATGTTTTAGGGCTTAAAGCATCTGATTTAAAATCTGTTGGTGGTGTTATTGATGACGCCAAACAAACTGCATTTATTCAAGAACAAGAGTTAATTCTACACCCACAGTACGATGGACAATCTGAATATTCTTTCTTTTTTCCATTCAGTCAAAATTTAAGTCAGGCAGAGTTTGCGGCTAATGGTCTATTGGTTTTAACTGTTAGTGCAGAAGATGCAAGCGGCAATATTAATAGCTATTCCGATGTAAGATTAGCCGGCGATAATATTTCGGAGGAGGTGCTTGGTTTTTCAGTATCGCCACAAAGTATCACCATTACTGATCTTCTTCAGTCTGTTAGCATTTTACCGGAAGTGGAATTTGAATTTAGAGGTGCAACACTATTACCCGGCGCAGGAAACGGAGTCACTTATACATCAAGCCAACCTGATTTGGTTGATGTTACTGCGGCAGGTGTGGTGTACGCTAAACGAGATGCACAAGGCGAAACGGCCGACATTTATGTAAATTATCCCGGCCAAGCCCAGCAAGTGGTTTCTGTTGAAGTCAACTCAGCAAGGCAGTTAAGTGGGTTTGCATTTAGTAGCGACAACAGTTTATCTAACCTTAGTTTATCGCAACTAAATCAAGATTTTGAATTGCCTGAAATTTACGCTGTTTTTGATGATGGCAGTATCAATCAAATTTCTAATCAGTTTGATATTTCAATTAGTTTACCTTCACAAGCCAATGGCTTACTTAGTTTATCGCAGGATGGCACTAGTATTCGCGCGCTTCAGCCAGTAGCTGAACATTTAGCTCAACCGCTGACAGTGACCTGGTTAGATAACCCAGCCATCAATGGTCAACTCTTGGTCAGTGCGACGGATGCATTGCCCAATATTACTTTGTCAGCCGCCAATCAGGTGGTTATCAATAACGACTTACTAGTTAACGCGCAAGTATCTGACGATGTTGGTATCGAATATGTTGAGTTTTATCTACATGGGCAGTTAGTAAACAAGGATGGCAAAGCACCTTATCAGTTGAATTTGCCTGTTGTGTCAGAATGGCTAGGTACCGAGTTAGCCATAACCGCCATTGCTTACGACAGTCGTTATCAACAAGGTTTTTCTAATGTGGTTAAAGCCGTTGTACAGAATAAGAAATCGATTGATGTGCCCGAATATTTATTTGAAAAGCCCGTTAATAGTCAACGCATAGTGGAACAAAGTGCTAGTGCATTACAGATAAGTGTGTTGCTAGGTGATAAAGAAAGTGTCAGAAACTTTAAGTCGGGTATATCGGCAGTTGAATTTTTTATTGATGATGCATCGGTAGGTAAAGTTCGTGTTCCCTTGGTAGATATTCGAAAAGAGCAAACTCTGCAAGGTGAACAAGAACTCGTTTACGAGACTTGGATGCTGGATTGGGTTGCACCAGATATCAGTTTAAGAGAAACCAGTACCACTATTTACGCTCATGTCTACGTTGGCAACGAGTTTGAAAAATCGGAAACACGGTTGATTAAACTCGTTGAGAACCAATCACCAGTCGCGACTATATTATCGCCAGTGCAAGGTAATGATGTGGTAGCGGGGCAAACTTTAAAGGTTAAAGCGATCATTGCTGACGATACTTTATTTCTTGGCACCAATGTTCAGCTATTAGTGAATGGCAGCAAGCTACAAGAACAAGATATTTTAGACCCCAGCAAACAAACATCTGATTTATTTGCGCAAAGCGAACAGGTGGAATTCGAATTTCCTGTGCTAGCTGAATCGGTAGGTAGTAGTTTAGATATTCAATTAATTGTTACGGATGTTAATAACCAAAGGGTAAATACTGAGCCCATTAAAGTAGTGGTTGCCAATGATCAGCCGCCGACTGCAGCCATCTCGCATCCGTCAATAGGAGCACAGTTTATTGGCGGTCAAGCTATCGAAATTAGAGCATCTGCAACAGACGACGTTTTAGTTTCTAAAGTCGATTTTTATTTGAACGGCGCATTGCTAAATAGTGATGGTTCCGCTCCTTACCGCGCAGTTTTTGAAGCGCCCACTGTCACTAGTGTTACACAACAATACGAAGTATCTGCTGTTGTTTACGACAATCAAAACCAATCAGCGACCTCACAAGTCGTTACCTTTACTGTTGGTAAAGATGCCCAACCACCTGTAGTCAATTTAGTTTCTCCCGTTATCAATGGGAATTTTGGCGAATCAGCGGTTGCTAAAGTGACTGAAGGCAGCAGTCATTTATTAAAAATTGCTGGCTATGACAATGTTAAAGCGCAAAGCTATGTTGTTTCTGGTGTGCGTTATAACGCTGGTCAAGTTGAAATTACTGGTGATAGTAATAACCAAGTCACTGAACAAGTGTTTGCCTTGCAGCAAATTCCTGACGGGCTGAACGCGTACTCGGCGTATATGCGTTTTGTTGCGCCAATATTTGAAGGTAAAAACGGCGAATCGCTTGATCTTTACCCTATTACGATTGAAGTAAAAGATGCGGTCGGTAATGCTAGCGTTCAGTTCGTTTATATTGGCGTTATCGCAGACGCTATTCCAGAAATAAAAGATGTTCAGCTTGATAAAGCGAGCTACTTTACTAGTGATATTGCTAACTTGGATGTTTTCGCTAGTGATGATGTCGAAATAAATGCATTCGAAATTGAAGTCCTGCAAGGTGAGCAATCACTGTGGCAAGCAAGGCAAGACGAGTCGACGGGGTTAATACCTGGCATAAATGGCAAAGCAAGTTTTGCCATTAACTTGGCCGATTTCAACTTAACTAATGCTAGCGCTGCATTAGCGATAAAAGTCACTGCCTTTGATAGCTCAAATCATGTCTCTGACGCTTATGAGTTGGCGCTGCCTTTAATTGCCGACCAAACAGCGCCAATTGTTTCTATTAACTCGCCGCAATTGGGTACAACTTTATACCGAAACCTTACTCAAATTTTCCATTTTGTGGCGAAAGACAATAGTGCGATTGCCAATATTCAATTCTCAGTTGGTGGTCAGGTATTCGATTTTGACCCTGCGGACTCTGGGCAAAATACTAAGCAATACACAGGGCAGTTTAGTTACTTATTGCCAGATAATGCGTCTAATTTAACCGTGTCAGCTGTTATTACAGATAGCCATGGCAATCAGTCTTCACCTAGTTGGCGATTCGATGTTGCTCAAAATACACCGCCGCAAGTGGACTTTGTGTTACCGGCTGCCGGCACTGGTTACTTTGAAGGTGAGCAATTTTATGCTGCGATTAATGTGCTTGATGATGAACAAGCCATTGATGGAATTACTTTGGAGTTTATCGACGGCGACAGTCAAACTTTTGCAGCCAATATATCATCAAGCCAAGTGCAACAGGCGCTAGATGCGGGTAAGCCAGTATCGGTTGCCTTAACTATGCCTAGTTCTAGCAGTGAAACGATCCAACTTAGTGCTAAAGCTAATGACAACCTAGGCCAAGAAGGCCAAGCCCTATTAAATCTTCAAGTATTGCAAGATACCAAAGCGCCTAAACTCAGTGTGACTGAACCGACAGAATCTATTCAGGTTAGTGTAGATCAGGATTTCATTGTGTCAGGAACGGCTATTGACGATGTTGTCGTTGATGAAATTGTAGTACAGATCTTGTTAGAAAATGACTCAGTAGTCGATTTACCTTGGAAGACAATTACCCGCGACGACAGGCAAGAAGAAATTGAAGTTGCTAATCCACTTAGCCTTGGTGGCATTGCAGTCTCACGTCAGTTTGTTTCAGACTTTAATGGTACACTTAATTTAGACTTTGCCAGTTGGCAGCAATATATTGGCCAATCGCTGACTTTACGTATTCTCGCAAATGACAAAGGGGTTAATGCTAGTGCGCCAATTTTAATTGACCTTGAATTACTGGCTGATGAACAAGCACCAGTCATTGATTTGGTTTCGCCTGGCACAACTGAACTGACAGAGCGACAACATATCGCTTTTATCGCTGCGATTAAAGATAACTTGTTGTTAGCGTCCGCTAGCATTCGTTTGCTAGATGGTGAACAAGAACTCATGTTTTGGCAACAAGACAATATCGAAAGTGCCAGCATTCAACCATCAAAAGAACAAGTCACCTTCGATTTATCTGCCATAGGCACGATAGATAGCAATGGCCATGAATTAACCTTAAAGGTCTTGGCAAGTGATATCTTTGGTAATCAATCTAGTCTAGAGCATACATTTACGGTTTTACCAGACCAAGCCCCGAATATTGCAATATTTAATACCGAACCTGCCGCCCCGGTTATTGGCCAGCCACTACTGGTTCAAGCTCAAATATCAGACGACTACGCGCCAAGTGATGAGCCAATATTAGTTTGGCCTTTTGTTTCAACTTTTTCAGATGAAGTCTTAGCCACTAAAGTCGATAGCCGCCTTTCTGAACATCAAGTCACGACATCACTGACGCTTAATAGCCCAGTTAACGCAGATTTAGGCGTTATGTTAGGCAGTGAACCACTATTAAGCGCTTCCAGCGATACATTGACATTGAATTCTGTCAAAGCGGCTACGCAATTGGAGTTATTACAACTGTCGGTAGCGCAAGGGGTGGTTTTTGAATACGAGATCACGAAAGCGACGGATAATGTCTGTCCAACACAAATTACTACGTGGCGAGAGAGCTCAGCTGATTTAGATCTTAATACTTTAGCTGCTGATGCATCTTGGCTTGAGATCCAACCTATTTGGCTAAGTGCGACTGGCAACGAGCCTATTTACTTGTCTAAGATCCGCTTAGATAAAAACAAACAAAATGTTGCTGAATATATAGGTGAACAAAACCGCCAAAGTGTTAATAAACATAGTTGGTTAATTAGCCTTGAGTTTGATTTTGTTGATAGCCTAGGTAATACAGGCAATAAAACCTCATGGATTGCTTATCCAACCTATACCTTTGCATCGTCTAACACCAAAGAAACCCGGGTCAACGAACAATTTAATCAATTAATTCCAACCCAACATATTACGCAGCCGAGTCGCTTAAATATTAGTTTATTAGGTTACGACAGGAATGTTGTTCATCAAGCCGCAGCCAATGCCATGGATTCTTATTCGTTTAATCTATTAAACGATAGCGAGTTACCACAAATTAGTTGGCTGCAACCTGTTACTGATGCTGTTTTACGTCCAGGTCAAAAAATAGCGTTAAAAACCAATGCTGAAGATAATTCCAACAATATCAAACAGGTCGATTTCTTGTTTGAAGGGGAGTTGATCGCACAATATTCGCCAGCCTTGAATCAGGCTAATGCTGAAATTTTGTATGAAACACCAGACGATTTAGTTGCCGGGCAAGTTGTTGAATTTAATGCAATTGCGTTTGATACCCAAGGTAACTCCAACAGCCAGACATTGCGTTTGGCGACCGATGTTAATCAAGCGCCGATACTTGAACTCAACCAGTTTAAGTCACATCGTGAAATTACAGACAAAGCCAGACTCGAATATGGTGAGTTCTGGGTAAGAAACGGTGGTGAATTTTCGCTTAACTTAACGGCTATCGACGATACAGGCCTTGCACAATATGCGTTTTACCGAATTGAAACGGATGGTTCTAAGACGCTAATCACTAGCAATACGTGGTCTAGTGAGTGTCATCAAAAATTTGTGTTAAACCAAACCTTTGTTTTAAATACTGTATTTGAACAAAATGAGCCGACAGAATATTTAATTGAACTAATCGATAACATAGGTCAAAAAACGGTTAGGCAAATACTCGTCAATCCTCTGCAAAATGTCGCGCCAAGTATAAAAATAACTAGTCCTACTGAACAACAAATGGTCGTTGCTGGCACATTCAATATGGTCGCCACGGCTATTATGGTGGATGATTTAGCTTTGGATTTGGACAAAATCCAAATCTTGGTAGACGGTATTCCAGCCGACTTAAAATCAGCAGGTGTGACGCCGTCAACAAGCGCTAAAAACCAAGCCTTGGATAAAATATACGACGATCTGAAAAAGCGTTACGGGCAACATATTGCCGAAGAGCTTGTCGTTACAAAGCAAGGTGATATTCGAACCAAGTCTTGGATATTGTCCATTCCGGATACGGTTATTCGGGCAAATCAAGATGTTGAACTGGTTGTCAAAATAGAGGATGAAGACCAAGCGATTGGCACCGACACTATTACTTTTATCGGCGCAGCCGATGTTATTGCTCCAGAAATCGCGATTGTTGATCCAGAAATTGGTTATCTGGCCACAGAGGGTTCAAATTTACAGTTTGCCGTTCGAGGTTTAGATAACGTTAAAGTCAATCAGATCGATGCGAAATATACCTTTGTTGCTCGTGACAAGGGTCAAGATTATGTCGCTGATTTAACGCCTGAAGTGAAGTTTTCTTACACGAGTATTCCGGCTCGTGACACTAATCCGGTAACGACACAAAGCATTGATTCTCCTGTGTTTAAACAATTAGTGTCGATCCCTAAGTTGCAAGAACTTAAAGATCAGTACTTCTCACAGACATTAAGCGAAAGTGCGGAATTATTTTTAAGGTTAGAGGCAAAAGCGTTCGATGCTGCTGGCAACCAATCGTTAAAAGATCCAACTCATGGCGTGATTGGTTTCACCCAACGTGATATCAAGCTGAAGTTGGACGAGAGACCTGTTATCGATGTAAAAGAGCCTGTTGCCGGTGCAAGTGTCGTTGAACAAAGTAAATTAGCGGTTAATGTCACCGCGTTTGACGACATAGGGATTAGCTATGTTGAACTGAATGTCACCAATGATGTCGGTCAATCTGTTTACCAGTTTAAGCAATATGCCGCACCGTTTAGCTTCCTATTCGATGTGCCTGCAATTGATGCTAATACTCAGAACTTAACGCTTACTGTAACTGCTTTGGATACCTATGGAGAAGAGACGGGGATCCTTGATGGTCATCAGGTGTCTGAATCATTCTCGGTTAGTTTGGTACGCGATGAGCCACCTATTGTTGAAATCGCTGCTCCAAAAAACCATGATGCCTTCTTAGAAGGTGAAAACATCTTGGTCCAGCTAAATGCAATTGATGACATTGGTATTAGCAGCACAACCTTGTATGTGGAAGGTCTAGTTACGGGTGATCTGCAATTAGTTGATCAACGTGCGCCTTTTGAATTCTTACTGCCTATTCCTTATGGGCAAAGTGGCACCCCGATCCGTTTATCGGCTGATACTGTTGAAACACGTTTTGTTGGTGTGGCTCAGACAGCGCAGAGCTCGGTTATAGAGATAAATATTGATAAAGACGTTGAATCGCCAACGCTAACGGTGAGGCAACCTATTGCAGCTGCACAAATTGCAGAACAATCCAGCTTGGGTTACCAACTCGAAGTTTTAGACAATGTTGATGTTGCCAGCGTGCAAGTTCGATTGCTTGCCGATAAAGATAATAGCAATGATTTTGATGAATCAGAGGTTATTCACAGCCGTACTTTAGTCAACGCGCCTTGGTATGGTTCGATAGATCTGCAAACCATTGATAGTTATGCACCAGAGCTGGCTGTAACTGAGAAAGGTTTAAATTTACGCTTCGAAGCCACCGCATTTGATGGTGCGGGCAATAATACCGTGGTCAATGTGTCGGCAACGTTAATCACAAACCAACCTCCACAGATTAGTAGCATCTCAGTATTAGATAAACGTGGCTTTAGTATTGCGGCAGACCAAGTCACCGTCGGCAGGGATATTACCTTAGCTGTTAATGCAGCCGACCCTGAAAAGGGCGTACGCCAAGTTAATCTTTATCGAGCCATTAACCCTGCTTCGGATCAAGACTTTAAGCTGATTGGTTCAAGCAGTAATGCACCATTCCAGTTCGCACAATCGACAAGTGAATTTAACGTTGGTGAAACGCTAGTTTACAAAGCCGTTGCCATTGATATCGATGGTTACGAATCGACTCTGCAAGATTCTATTAGCCAAGAAATCACCCTAGTTGCTGATATGGCACCGAGTGTAGATATCATTAAGCCATTCAATGATGAGTCGTTTATTATCGCAGGGCAAAGCTTTGAAGTGCTGGCTGAAACCCAAGATGACCTTGGCTATGAGGGTATAGACAGAGTTGAGTTTTGGGTTAACGATGTTTTATACACCAGTGTTAATCAGTCACTGTCTGAGTTAACGGGTAGTGCAGCGCAATTTAATGTTTTCCGCGCTGAAATTCTGCCGCCAGAAAACGTTGATGGTTTAGTCATTGTTGCCGTCGCCTATGATGTTTTGGGGCAGTCTGCATCTAGCCAAGCTATTCGAGTCGGGCAATTACAAGATACAGTACAGCCAGAAATTGTTGCGGTAGAGCCTATAGACGGGGAAATATTAACGTCAGGCGACGCATTATCTCCGTTGGTTGTGGTGCGTGATATTGGCTCTGAACAAGATAGGCAAGTATTCCAAACCTACCGTCGTGAATATCAAGATTCTAACGAGTCATGGGTTACGTTAGCTGAGCTTGAAATCGAATTGTTAAAGCAAAGCCAATTGCCAACTCTGTATCAAACTGAACAACAAACCTATCGTCATGCTTATTTTGGTAGTATGGCTGATGGCAATATATTGCAACGTAGCTTTAAACGTAACGAGAGAGTTAGGGTTATTACTCGTGTTGTTACCGCGCAGCACACGGTTGAACATGAAACTTATTATGAAGTTGGATTAACATTAGCAGAACAGGTTTACCTGCAAACCACGGCAGAGGACACTGGTACCAATAAAGCGGTTTATCAAACAGCGTTGCAGCAGTTTAGCCAAGTTGATAATCAACAAAGCCTAGTAGCCGCTTGGTCAACAGCACCGGCTTTACAAAGTGCGGCTATTTTACCTACTCCAAGCAATCCTAAAGATGTACTAAAAGCACCTGAATACACGGGTCTTTGGTTGGCCGATTATTTTGATTCGAGCTTGCCACCACAGAATGCAGAGCGAGCTGTTTACTCTTCACTGGTCAATGGCGCAGCAGAGATCTTCCGCGGAACCATTACTGATTTAGACAGCGATGCGCAATTTGTGCTAGCGGCTAAGTCAGGCGTGACATGCTTCACCAAGTGTGATGACAATCCAACCGCAATCGATTTTGTTGCAGAGCTAGAAACTGAAATCGCAGAGTTTTCCGAAACTGGTGCAACCTACTATGACGAACTAGGTGCTGAATTACTGATTTTTGGCAGACAAAATGGTGACGAGCAATTTGGTATCCCTTATTTGTTACAAGGTCGGATTAACTTGCCTTATGACGAAGTCTATGCAGTTGAAAAAGTTGGACAGCTTGCTCTAGTCGCTAACGGTAATGGCGGCGTTCAGGTTATCAATATCGAGGATCCGCAGATCCCTTATCATGTTGATTTTATTAAACCGGATGGTTACGTACGCGACGTTAAAGTTTATCAAGGTTTTGCGGTTATCGCTTCATCATGGGATGGCGTAGCGATTGCTGATTTACAACAGCCGGGTTTACCTATTATTGCCAAAGTGGACACGGCAGGGATAGCGAATCGTTTAGTCGTTGATGGTAACAAGGTATACGTGACAGATACTCTTGTCGATGGCAATACCAATGCGTTTCACGTTATTGATATTGCAGACCCGTATCAACCTAAGCTGATTAGAACCATAGAAACGGACGTAGATAGGCAAGATCTACAATCGATTGGTGGGTATGCAATCAAAGCGCTAGGGCAGCAAGTATGGGTCAGTGCTTGGCGTCATGACCAAGAAGCGAACAAGGCCGAAAATGTTGTTAGCTTGTATAATCTATCAGCGGATACCACTCAAGATATCAGTGTGCCACTTGTCGTTAATCGACCTATTAGCGCAAATGATGTTGTGGTTAATCAAATCGATTTTGCCGCAGGTAAAATTCAATTTGCAGCGGGTAAAAAAGGTATTGCTTCAGTCAACTTGCCACAACTGAGTGTTCTTGGTCATCAGCCTCAGCAATCACAAACCCAAGTTTCAACTCAATTATCAACAATAGAAATCGAGCTGTCCGGTTACCTTGATAGCAGTATCGATTTAAGTTCATATGTTCGGGTTAATTTAGGTCATGCTACGCTAGGGCAAGATATTACCGAAGATTTTACCCTGACTGTGATACCGCTTGAGGGTGATGTTGTTGGTCGAAAATTACAGTTAACCCCAAGCACTGAGTTATTCGAAAACCAATCGTACCATGTCACGCTTGAACAAGGTTTGCCGCAATTTTCTGGTTATCCGTTAGCGGCTGACTATACCTTAAGTTTTTATACTCAATCTGTTGCGGGTGAAATAGAGCCGAAAATTCTTGGGGTTCAGCCTAGTAAGGGCGACGTTAAAGGTGGCACTGAGTTAATTATTCAGGGTCACAATCTGTCTGCTGATTATCAAGTTTGGTTAGCGGGACAAGAACTCACCGTCAAAAACTTTATCGCTGCACAAGACTCAGATGATTTTGATCGCTTGGTTGTCGAGACATTACCGAGCTATGCAGGCTCAGCTTCGTTAGTGGTTAAGTCATCTAGTGGCTTGCAAGATGAATTAGTCGGCGCTTTTACCTATGTTGATGAATTGCGCATTAGTTTTGTTACCCCAGCCGTGGTTAATGTCAATCAAACCGGTGTGGATGATAGGGTAGATGTTATCGGCTATGGTTTTAGCCCAGATATGCAAATTACCCTGTTGCAAGCTAATAAACCTGAAACCGCTATAACGTTAAGCACAGATGATGACTCGGTTGATTTATATTCGTCTGAACGCTTCAGCGTATCCTTACCTGATTTCGGAGAGCAGTATCGTGGATTTGCTGACCTGCAAATATCAGATTCACGCGGACGCGTAGCATGGTTACCCAATGCTATTTTTTACGGCCAGTTATCTAACGATAAAACAATTGATACACGTAGCCCGCTAGAGCAAGCTGATATTAGCCGCTTGTTAAATGGTGACGGATCCTTATATGCCGAATTAGATAAGCTGCCTCCGGGTAAGATTACCGATTTGCAAGTCGATCACGAGTTGAACCTTATCTATGTTCTTGGTCAAGGGATCTTGAAGTTAAAGCCTGAGCTGCAGCCGTCATCTATCACCGAAGTATCTGATTTCGAAAATTACTATGCGCCAGGCTGGCTTGCGGTTGTTCATTATCAAGATGAGCTGGTTGAACAAGCAGCCACTATGCATGGCTTAGGTTATTACGACCTGCCGCAAGACGTCGACCCGATTGCTATAACAATGAGTGACGACCACTTGTACGTCAGTGCCCAAGGAAAACACTTCTCGTTTATCGATACCCAATATGAAGATGCTGCGCACCTGTTTGTTTTCGATCGAATTCAGTCGTTGCCCAATCAAGAAAATGGTCAAGAAAGTGAGCAAGAAACCAGAAGTTTGGTTTATTCGACTACCTTGGCGCTATCACAAGCTCCGAGCAAGTTATTGGTTGTTGATAATTTACTAATTGCGGCCAGTGAAGATTCAGGGATCAATCTATATATTCGAGATGGTAATCGCGTATCTGCGCTTAAAACTATTGCAACCTTGGTCACGGCTGATCAGCAAGTTAAGTTTAACGTTATTGATATGGCCGTTGTGGATCAGCGTTTAATTTTTACCGCGGATTCAAGTGAAGGCGCCCAGCTTGGTCGATTTAGTTTAGACCTTAGACTACCGCATTTACCTATTACTAAAATTGACAATATAAGTGAGCAATTTGCGGTTAATGACAATTTAAATATTGGCCATCATTCGGCTTCTATACTAGCTAAGGATATTTGGTCTCAGAACCAGCCGAACGAAGTTGGAGTTATTGATACCTTTGGATTTTCTGTTCCGGGGCGTTTAGTCGCTATAAACAGTCTAGCTAACACAGCGACACAAGCTAGACTGGTGCCGGGCAGTGAAACCCAACCGCAAGCAGCATATATCTCGATATTTGATACTGAAAACCATGATGTTCTGCGCATGGCGGATATGTATGAATTGTTTGAATGTCAGGGCAACGATTGCCTAGTTGCTCAGTCTCGATTGAGTCAAGATGGCTTGATTGTTTCTGCTTGGAATAGCAACAAAAACCACTCGCATCTATCCATAACAGATACTTTGCTCAATGACTTAGTCGCAGTACAACCGGCTATTGAATCTAAGTTCGACCCGGCTACTAATATTGTTCTACAGTTTGCTCAAGCTGTTAAAGTTCCAGAAGGTCAAACCGCTCAAGAGTTTGTCGATACTTATATCCAATTTGTGCAATTAGATGGTTCTGAAACAGGTATCCCTGTTGCTTTTGACTTCAACTTGCAAGATAACCAAATTGAATTGATCCCTGCTAACGAGTTACTAGCAAATTCTCAGTACCAAATTCGCCTAAGTTCAGAGCCGTTAAGCCGCCGTTCTCTCGGTCTAGTTAATCAAACGATAAATTTCGGTACCGCGAATGCCTCGGGTATTCCACCACAAATTGTTGAAGTACAAACCAAAGGTATTTCTATATATGGCGGTGAATTAAAAATATTAGTTAAAGATGGCGAGCAAGCAAAGTTTGAAGTGGCGACAGGTAACGCTACGGTAACAGCTGAAGAAATCGTCAGCGATGGCACTCTTTATACATTACAGATCCCCGCTAGCTTGGCTGGTTCTTCATATATCAAGGTTGTAAACAGCAACGGTATGTCTGATTCGTTACTTGGGGCTTTTGTTTATATTGAGCCTCTGGTGTTATTGGATCTTGATGTCACTTCGGGCAGCTTAGCCGGAGGTCAAAAAGTACGAATCAACGGCCGTGGTTTCACACCGGGTGCACAAAATATAGAAGTTAGATTTGGTGATGTTCTCGCAGCCGATTACAAAGTTCTCGATAATCAAACTCTGGAAGTCACTGCACCAGCCAATCGTATTGGTCAAGTTGATGTATCAGTTAACTACATAGGTGGCGAACGCTTAACACTGGGCAATGCATTTACTTATCAACAACCGAGCCAAGCCAACATAAGTGGGCAAGGGATTGTACGAGACACCTGGCTTGATCCTACTGGTAGCTACTTATTCGTCGCTGCGAGTCAGTTTGGTGTTTATGTTTATCATATCGATGGTTCGAGTTTCGTTAATAATGCTGAAAATCCTCTAACACCAGCCGACTTATTAGAAACCATTGATATGGATGGTGACGGTGTCGAAGATCGTCTTGTTTCACATATTGAATTACCACAAGGGTGGCAGGCAACTTCGATTCAAGGCTATTTTGAACGCAGTGCTGATAAAGTCTTTGTTACTGCCAATCAAATAGGTTCAGCAGGCAGATCGCAAGCCAGTAAGTTATTTATATACGCTTTTGATGAGTTGCAACCGTCTCGAACTCACTTGGTAGCAGATTATCCTCTAATTGGAACATCTGCGACCTCAGTGATTGCCAATAACCATAAAGTGCTAGTCGCAAACGGAGAGCAAGGTGTCGTCGTTGTCGATGGCTACTTGCACAGTAAACTATACCAAGTTGACCAATTAATCTTACCTAACCAGCACTTTGCTCTAGATATTGTTGAACACGAATTGCCACACGATAGCTCCGTTTATTATGTTGCATCTGGTGATTACGACTTCGCGCAACAACTCGTTACAACGGACGATGTTAGTTCGGGTGGCATTTATGTTGTATCAAACAATGCTGTGGATGGCTTTAATACCATCGCCAGCATACCTTATCCAGCATCAAAACTAGTTATCGAGGGTAACTACTTATATGCAGCGGCTGGCGAGTTGGGCTTATTAATTATTGATGTCAGTCAGCCTCACGAGCCTCGATTACTGACTCGAATCGATACATTAGGCGCGATCCATGATGTCGCTATACAAGGTAATTTGCTTTACGTCGCGCTTGGTAACAATGGTGTTACAGCATTAGATGTTAGCCGACCTAGTCAACCTGTTGTATTAGAGAGCTTACAAGCGCAACAAGGTTACGCAACAACACAAATTATAAGTACGCCATACTCAATAATTGGTTCAGGTTATACCGTTCTGGAAGGTAAATCGTTAAATCGTGTTTCTACATACAATGATGTTGCACTTAAAGTTCATGCTGTCGAGCCTAGTTCAAAAATTGTGTTTGCGGATGATGACGCTGGCGCGATTAGAGTTAGATTTAATAAAGACATCGCCGAATACAGTAATAACCAAGACAAGTTTGTTTTAACCCACAATGGCCAACTTGTTAACTCACGAGTTGAATTGGTTGGTAACGATGCCATCGTGTATCCACTGCCTAGCCAGTCAATCGATGATGGAGCATCACTGCAGCTGGATATTCTGCAAGGTGTTAAATCAGTTAAACCTGTTAGCGGCGGCTACATAACTTTATATGAATTACAGCAAGGGCAAGCACATAGTTTTACTTGGTTAAATACACAAGTCGAGCAATCTGAGTTGCAAATTGGTCAAGTGTTGCCGCGTCGTATGTTAGTGGCGAGCTCACAACAATTTACTGTGGGTGTGGTTGGTTTACCTGCTCAATATGACAGTTTGAAAGTGTATATTGGTGGGGTACAAGCGTCTATTATTGAAGTGCGCCAAGATCAAGATAACGAACGAGTCGCCTTGATAGATGCTGAAGTTAATCATATTAGTCAGCCGGGTTTATACAAGGTTAGAGTTGAAGCTGAGTTTGCTGGTGTAAGTAAACTTGCGGAACGTAATGGTGCCTTCGTTGTCGATGAAGCTCTTAGCATTGAACACTTGCAACCAAGCTGGACGCAGCCTAATGGCGGTGAGTGGATCACCTTGTCGGGCACTGGATTTGAACCGGGTAATACGGTTATGCCGGGTATCAATATTTCTGTCGGCTCAACGCCGGTAACTGATATCAAAGTCGAATCGAGCAATTCATTACGTTTTGTTGCACCAAGATCACTGCCAGGCAAATACAATTTAGTTGTCAGTAACCGTTATGGTGATGAAGTCACCAGCGATATCGTTCAGCTTGGTTATGGCTTACGTAAATTCAGCCACGTTAAAGGCGAAAATGTTAACCCTGTCGATATATGGGTAGATCAAGATTCTGGTGTGGCTATTTCATCGTCTGGTTACTATGTCGATGGTCATAATACGCAGTTAATAGACTCGGTTAACTTTGTTGAAAAACTCCTAGCTGTTAGTTACAACTTGCAAGATGTCACTCGTCCTGTGATGGTTGGAGGTGCTAGTTCCTTACCATCAGATCCAGCAAAAATTGCTGAAATAGTTGAAACCAATAGAGTACGACAAATAGCGGTTAAACAAATATTGAAAGATCCGTTAACCGATCAAGAACAGAACTATATAGCCTCTAGCAACGACTATTCTTATACCTTTGCAGTAGATTCAATCCAATTACAAGCAACAACTGAGCTAGAAGAAGATGTACTTCGCAAGCGTTTATATGTCAGTTCGGGTGCGGGTGGTATTGCAAAACTTAACTTGGACGAGCAACGCGGGCTGCAAGTTATTAATCAAGAAAATGTCGGTGGTTTAGTATCTGGCTTTGTTGTTGAAGATGACTTGTTGCTGGCGGCTACCTATAGCTCAACTGCAAAAGCGCCTGATATGGTTTGTCAATTTGGTGTTGGAGCAGGCAGTTCAGGAAGTTCAGTTGAAATTAACTATGCGGACCCAAGTGATCCGGTTCGCTTGCCGACCTATTATCAAGCGAATGGCTCAGCGGTTAGCTTTATCAATGCTAATGGGCAATTAGTCTCAGGTGGTGTTGCTGGCGGCACAACTTGGCAAATGGGGCCTCCATGTCCGGAACGTCACACTGCAGAACAAGTTCAAGCGACAGTAGATACACAACACAATTTAGTTATCCAATCTTTAACAGATCCAAGTCTGCTACGTGAGATCCCATTTGCATCCAATATTTATGATGCCGTGCAATATGGTCAGCATCTAATCACAGCACATGGCGACACAGGTGTAGCTATATTCCCTATCGAGCAGCCAGATAGTAAAACTTGGTTGCAAATTAATTCTGATATTCAGTCTGCGCCATTTAGTGCGGTCAAACTAAGTTTATACGCAAATTTATTGATTGTATCAGGTGACCAAGGAGGCTTTGCGGTATACGACCTAGTTAATTTAAGTGAGCCAGAACTGGTTAGTGCCGGTAACACAGAAAAAACGCTAGCAACAGATATATTTAAGCAAGGTTTGCTATTGGCTAGTCGTAAACAAGGTGTGACGAGCATGGAGCTGCCGGGGGCTGTCGTGCTTGATTTTAACGTTAGCCAGCTAGGAGCATTAAGCCAAAGCCAACCATTGAAATTCCGCTTCAATCAATTTGTAGAATTGGATTCAGTGCAACTGACATTACTTGATACTGCCGGTAATGCGGTTGACTTTAGTTTGTCACCGCTTGATAGCAATGGCACAAGTGCTAGTCAGTATGCTGTAACTATTAATTCAGTTTTGGATCAAAGTGCTGAGCAATTGTTGTCTTTACAAGTCGCCGATGTCAGAACAGTTGCTGGCACGGGTTTATGGCGATCAGTACAACTTGAATTCTATTTAAGTCAAGATATTCAACCGCAAATCAGTCACATTGAGAACGGGATTGTCCATCATGGCCATGAACAAAATATTGATATAGTCGGTAGCGGGTTTACCTCGGATAGCGAAGTTTATTTGGGGCCATATCTAGTCGACAGTATTTTTGTGGATGAAAATCTCTTACAAGTAAATTCTAAGAATCTTGAGCTATTGCCTTTAGTGCAAGGTCATCAAGTTAGTATTTCAGTTAACAATGGTTCCCTGAAAGATATCTATCTTGGCGGTGTGGTTTATTTAGCAAATAGCCTTGAAGCTGAGTTAAATCTCTCGCGTACTTCGGGCAATATGCAAGGTGGCTATAAAATCGCTGTAAGTGCTGATTCTCCAGTCATTGCGCCGGGTAGTAAAATAATGTTGCGCGATGTATTAGGCAATGAAATTGTTACGCAATTAGCTGATGCCGGGAGTAGCAATCGTGACTTGAAAGATGATGTAGTGACTCCGCAGTTATTTGAATTTATAGCTCCAGCGGTCGAAGTTCCGGGTATCTACCAAGTGGCGTTACTCATGGCGGGGCAAGAGGTTTCAGTCGGTGAATTCAGCTATACCCTTCCAGCGGGCGAAAGCATTGATTTACCAAACTATCCACCTATGCAAATTGGTGCATTAGCTAATGTTGATGATTTGCTTTATGTTGGCGTAAAAGGTGGAACAGTTGCACCATCTAATCCTTATCTAATGGAAGCAGGGATTGAAATTTACGACCTTTCCATTCAAGAGCAACCTATTCGTTTAGCGCAACTGAGCCTATCAGAGCCAGCACATCAATTAGCCATTGCTGACTCATTGGCCTTTGTCGCCAATGGAGCTAATGGCTTAACTGTGGTTGATGTTGGCCAAACTGAGCAGCCTTTTATCGTTAAGCATTTACCAATTGCCGGTTACAGAACGGTAGATTTGACGCTAGATCAATCAAGTGGTGTTTTAGCTGCGTTATCAATTAGTGATTTGGGTGATGGCTTCATTCGTTTCTTTGACATTAGTGATCCAGAATTTGATCAGCCTCTAGGTTATCAAACAATACAATTTAGCCAAGGTACTCTAGTTGGCCAACCGCAATCTATGTCTTGGTTCGAAGGTGCGTTATACGTTGTGTTTACACAAGATGGTAAGCAAAAACTCGCCGTATTTGAGCAACTGGCACAGTCTAATTTTGAGCCAACGATATTTGAGTTAGGTGAGAACAATGCAACTGGCTTAACGCGTTTGCAAGTCGTTGCAGGGCAAATTACGGTAGGTGATAACGACGGCCTGACTATGTATCAATATGTTGAAGGTCAAGGCTATCAAAGATATTACTGGCAACAAGCGAGCGATGCCTCGGTATTAGCTGATGTTCAAGGTAACATTTTAACTTCGGATGGCGATGGCGTCGTATTCTTGCCAGCTAGCCAATTAGCCATAACTAAGGTAACGCCGACAACTGGCGAAAATTTAGCGCAGCAAGAAGTCATATCGATTCGATTGAATGGCAGAATTAATACTCAGCCAGAGCATTTGCAACAAGTCGTTGAACTATCGACCAATGGCCAACCACTGCAACCAACTGACTATACTATCGTGGCAACTAACTTTATTTCAGGTGCCGAATTGTTGATTGAAATTCACCAAGGTGTTGATATATCAAGTGGTGTTTCGTTAAGGGTCGATAGCGACTTACAAAGTGTAAATGGCAACACATTAGCGCTAGCTTACAACCGACATTTCAACTATATCGATGACACGCGTCCGCAAATTAATCGTGTCGCACGTCAAGTCAGTGATCAAGGCTCTCTAAAGGACTCGGGACATTATTTCCATGCTGATGGAACTGAGCTTGCCAAATTATATGGGCTTGGGTTTGGAACGGATGCTCAAGCTATTCAAGTTACCGTAGGGGACATCCAGATTGATGCCAGTGATATCTCTCAGGTTACTGATAGCGAGATCACATTCGAATTTCCACAATGGGTTTCGGCTAATGTGGTGGCACCGTTAACCGTTGAAATCAATAAAGCCGGTTTGTCTGCCAGAAAAGTCGGTGCCGCGCTAATAATGCCGCAGCTAGCGTTACAAGATATGAATCCGCCGACAGGTCCACCACAAGGCGGTAATCAAATCACGCTTAATGGTTATGGATTTAACCCAAATACGCAAATTTTCATCAATAACAAACCTGTTAACCACTATCAGTCAGAATCTAGTTGGTTAGCGAATATTACTGCGCCATCTGGTCAATTTGGTTATGCGGATATCACAGCGGTTAATCCACAATTCCCAGATGAAGTTGCAACCCTAAAAGACTACTTCTATGCCGGTAAAGAATTAGCCAGTGTTGATGTGGCTGGTGAAGAACAGTCACCGCTATCTAATATTGTTGCTGATGAGCAATTGCTTTACTTGCTTAGCGGTGGTGGTTATCAGGTATTTGATAACCAAGGAGAGGTAATCTCGGAATTAACCACTAACAATGCGATGTTAATGGTTGCTGATGTCAGTAACCCAGTCGCGCCAAACGTTATAAGTAAAGAAACTGCTGCTGAAACTCAACCTTACCATTTCAAAACCAGTTTAGCGCCTAGCGGTTTTACCCATACGGTTAAGACTGAGCAGTTCTTATACGCGGCAGGCAGCAAAACCTTAACCCAATTTGATTTGACCTTGTCAGCCGAGCCAAGCCTGCATCGAACTTATCAAATGACTGCGCCTATTACTGGGTTGGCAAGTGACGGTAGGCTAATTTTTGTTGCGACTCAAGATGACGTATCAGTTTTCCGTTTAGATGAAAAGTTAGAACTAGAGCGGATTAAACAGCTAACTAGCCAAGAACTGGGTGCTGCGGTTGATTTAATCAAAGTAGCTGAAGATAAATTGTGGTTAGTGCAAAACCAAATTAATCAACTACAAGCCATTGAATTGGTGACAGGTTTATACCAGATTGAGAATAGTATTAAGTTGACTGATCAATTTGGTTTTAGCTATGCGGCTGACGATATCATTATTCACGGTGATTTAGCGTTTATTTCCACCGGCTCTCAGGCGACTGTTGAATTGTTCGATAGTGCGGCGCAATCTGAAAATGCGCATCTAGCCAGTTTGAATTTATCCTACCTTATTCGCCAAGGCGATATATATGCAGGCAAACTGCTGCGTAGCGGCCAAACACTATATATAGCGGCTGGGCATGGCGACTTGCAACTGTTTGATATATCTAGTTGGTTAAACCAGAACTATCGAAGCAGACCAAAGTTAGTTCATTACTTTGCGGTGACAGGTGCGGTTAATGATGTGGCTATTGGCCCAGGTGTTATCTACGCGGCCACGTCTTATGCTCAGAACCATCGTGGAGAGGCGATAGAGAGCCCTGTTCCACAAGGTCAAAGTTATGCACGCTTGGGTGGTGGTTTAAATACAATTGAAAATGATAGATTAGATATCATTGAGCAAAATCCAGATGTTGGCGGTGTATTAACCCAAGGTGAATATATCACCCTAAGTTTTAACCGCATCTTAGACCAAAATCAGTTCCAACAATCGGCGCAACAGCTATTTAGTCTAACCTTGGACGGTGTTCCTGTAGTTGGTACTTGGCAGCATAAGCTTAGCCAGTGGGGTAGCGAAGTATACTTCGTACCAGCGCAACCACTAGAAGATAAAAAGCGCTACTTACTTACTGTTAGCCAATTAGTGTCCGATCTAAACGGAGTGAAACTAGGCGCTGATTACCGCAGTTACTTAATTAACCAAAATAGCCAATCGCTGTCGATTGATAGAGTTGAACCACAGCAAGCCAGTTGGCGCGGTGGCGAAATCATTAGTCTATTTGGTCAAGGTTTTAGTGTTGATACAGTTGTGCAATTGGGCCAGCAAGTATTAGAAAATGACCAATTTACCTTGGTCAGTGACAGTGAAATTCAGCTAACCATTCCAACATTAGATACGTCGCCAACTGAGAATTTATTGGTTGGCCTGCGCGTCAGCCAAGATTGGTTATCTGCGCAATTACCAGCAGCTTTTACTTATATTGCAGACCCAAGTATTGAACAGATTGGTGAATATACAGACAACCGATTAGTTGATGCTGATAAGTCATTACATTTGGGGCAATACAACCGTATTGGCATCCGTGGCGCTGGGTTAAGCAATATCACCCAAGTTTGGATCAATGATGTTTTAGCAAGTGACGTCAAATTAGTTGATGAGCAAACCTTGAGTGTTGCCATCCCGAATAACATGGTCGGCTCACTGCGTATTGCCGTGTCCAATAGTACCAATCGATTAGATCAAGTGATTGATGAGTCATTATTTGTTTATTTGCCAGTTAACGAATACAGCCGGTCTGGTGTCACTGATATGGCACGAGCTGGGGATATTGTCGTTAGTGCAATTGGCGCGGATATCTACTTACAATCGACTTTAGCCGATAGTTCACCAGTGTTATTAAGTCGTACAACACTTCAATCAAGTATCAAAAATATTGCGCTTGATAAACGTTATATTGCCGCGCAACTGCAAAATGGTAACGTCGTTTTACTGGACTATATAAACCCGTATGCCCCAGAAACGATCCATCAAATCTATAACCAAACGCAGCTGGATTTCAGCAATTTAACGATAGATAGCGGCGTGTTGTTTGCTCAAGTTAATTCCAGTTTATATCAGGCTAATACCAACAGCCCTAACTGGCAGCCAGCGTTAGACAATGTCGAACAATGGCAATTGTTCGATGGCGAGTTAATTTTGGCGTCTGGCTCTGAAATAGTAGTGTTAGATGCTGGGATCATTACCAACGAAAAAGCGCGTTTTGACAGTCAGCAAAATGTTGAACAGCTGATTGTAACTGCCGACAACTTATTGTTGGTAGGCGATGATAGCTTGGCGTTATGGCAACGCAATGGCAGCTACTTTGCCCCTAGCTATGAATTGCTAGGTCATACGAGTTTTGTCAAAGAGGGCATTTGGCAGCTAAGCGGAGAATTAGCCGCACTATTTAGCGAAGGTCAGATCCAGTTATTTGATTTAGATGCGTCTGCTGGCCAACTGACTATTAATGAGCTACTGACTTTGGATGCCGATGCTATTCGTTTAGATAAGTTGGCAACAACCAATTTACGAGGCAGTTACCTTGATTGGTTGCAATCGGGCAAGCTCTACCATCAAGCATTACCACTGCCTAATATGTGGCGCGATAAGCGCCGCGATATCTACACTGAATATGCAGCTTTAGCTTTCAATATTGCAGGCCAGAATCTAGCTTGGAGTAATGTCGAACTAAACGTCGAGAGCAATAACCTAGAGCATCAGGGCTTTAGCCAAATTAATGGTCGCCAACTAGCCTTTACACCGCTTGAAAGCTGGGTATTAGATAGCCATGTAACCAGTCACTTATTTAATCAGCCAACGCAGAGTATAGACGGCGCGCAAGTGCAATTTGACCAAAGCGTTAATCAGCAAGTCGCCAACATACTACCGACCGAAGATGCTTATTTAGAAAAGCTGACACCTAACTACACTATCACTGGGCGGGCAACCGACTTTAGTTTAGCTGGCGTTAATCTGCACTTACTCGAATCTATTCAAATCGGTAACCAGACCTTTAGCCAAGCAGATTTTGAAGTAGACAGTAGTGGCCAAGTGATACGTTTCAGCCATGCATTTAGCGATGCCGCGTTACTGAGTGTTGAAGCAAGCTACGCAGATAAACAAGTCGCTTTGCCAGCTGCATTGCAGGTTGATCAGGCGTTAGCCATTAGTGCTATATATTCAGACAACAACATTGCTAATGACAGACTAAGCGATAGTGGTGGTAATAGAATTACAGTAGCTGGTAAAGGGCTAAAAGGACAACTGGGTGTTCACTTAGTGTTGGCTGATGGCAGCCAGCCGTTATCTAATACTAATAAAGTTAGTTACGAATTAAGTGCCGGTCAGCTGAGTTTTGTGGCGCCAGCAGCAATACCCGATTTTGAGTATCGCGTTGTTATCACCAAACCATCGACGCAAGAGCAGCATTCCTCTTCTACAACCATGCTTGGAGTTGATGATACTAAGCCAAGGTTCGTTTCGTTACAGGCGCTTAGCTACTTTAAACCGCTAACTTTAACCTTTAACGAAAATATATCTATTAGTGATTTTACCGTTATCAAATCAAAGCAGGATTATTCGGTTGCGCCAGATGAGGATATTTCTGCACGCTTTGCTCTTAATGTTATAGATAACCAAGTTAGCTTGGCGCTTAAACCTAACCAAGTACTTGAGCATAATGCAGTTTATACCGCGCAATTGCAGGGCATTGCCGATTTAGCTGGCAATCAAGTTCTAAACTATAGTCAGGCTTTAGTTGATGGTAATTGGCAAAGTGCGTTTATAGCAGAAGACAGGTTAGCACCAAGAAATACGCAGTTAACTAGTCAAGGTGAAGCACTGTCGCTATCTGTGTCACTAACAAGAGGCCGCAGTTATAGCTTTGAATTAAGCGCTGAAGATAACTATCAGGCGCAATTAACCCATAAATATAGGGTGTCTACCGATGGCGGTGTTAGTTTTGGTAATGAGTTATCCGCAACACAAGGCCGTTTTGAGTTAAGAATTTTAGAAGCGTTTGCTCCGCAATTAGTGGTAAGAACTAAAACCATTGATGGTAATGGTAACTTCTCCGAAGCAAGCTTTAACGCTAGTATCGTCGATCCTAATATTCAAATTTCAGCAGTGAGTACAACGCCACTCGAAGTCGAAGAACTAACGGCTTCTCAAGTGAAGTTTGAATTTACCGGTGACACGGACTTAATTAATAGCGCCGATATCAGAATCAACCAAAGCTGGTATCACGCAGAACTGCATCACCAAGGTTTAGGCAATGCCTATGCTCAAGTTCAGCATTTAAACGGCAGTATTCCGCTTGATGGTCAAGGGTCTAAGCCTGATACCTATCAACAACCTGTCGAAATCCAAGCTTTCTTCGGCTACACCGGAGTTAAAGTTATTGAAGATAGCTTTACTTTATACAAAGACAAAACACCGCCGACGATTAGTTTAGTATCGCCGCAGGATGGCGATAGGATCCCGCTTAATGAAGAAACCGAGTTACTATTCCAAACGTTTGATAAGTACGGCATAGACAAAGTCGAAATATCGTTTGATGCGGGCGCTACCTATATCGAAAGTGACTTTGTGAATTCACACTCGCTTGAGCCAACATCCACCGATCCTGTTTCAGTATACGCCCGTGCTATTGATACCAACGGCAATATTAGTTCAGTTGAACAGGTTACATTACAGCCATTTGATGCTGCTCTCGGCGAGCCAGAGGTAAGGTTAATTCATCCGGCTAATGGCTCGGTATGGCGTGAAAAACAGGCGTTAGAAATCGAAGTGTTATTACGCAATCTTGATAGTGCCCAGCTTAATATTTTGGTCGGTGGTGATCCGGATCACGTTAATAATCAAACCATTAACTTGGAACGTACGGCAGATTTACCCGAGCGCTTTAAGCAAAGCATCCAATTACCAGCAACAGGGCAAGATCTTGTCTTGTTGCTTGAGCTTTCGCATCAAGGCCTAGTCGACCGCAAGTTTATTAATGTTCTGGCCGATGGCAGCGTTGAGCAAGAAGTTGAGTTAGTCACTTCACCTTCAAGTCAGGTTTTACAAGGGGCTAGTGTTTTAGTTGCAGCTAAGTTGCCTGAGGATATGCCAGACTTTGCAGAAGACTCAGAACTTAAGATTATTGATGGTAAAAACAGTGTTGAATCCACTCGAAAACTGGATGGCAAGTCTTGGGTTTACAGCACAAATTACGATAGTGGCAGTTTGACGATTGAAAGCCGCTTGCGTGATGTGTCTGGTAACGAAAAACTGCAATCTACTTCAATTGAGAAATTAGCGTTCTTAGACGAACAACAGCATATCGAACTACAAATAGACGATAAGCTGCAAGCAATTGATTTCCTTGACGCAATACCTGGTCAGCAACAATTTGTGGCTGGTATTAATCAACTGCAGGGCGGATTGCAAATTCGCTTAGGTGCAACCAGCTTAATTGAGCAAAACCAAGGTTCTGTTTTGCAATTGGCGGTTAATGGTCAAGGCATATGGGCGGTTATCGACGAAAACGGTAATCAAGATTTATTACGTTGGGATCTAAACGGTACTGCGATCAGCCAGCAACGTTTATTCGGCGATGTTAAGTTAATCTCGGATAACTATGTAGTTGTGCAATTGGCCGACAAACTGCAAGTTTGGATGGTCGATAGCAATGCGTTAGTTCCGCTTAAGTTAATGAGCTTAGATAGTCAGTTAGTTGACTTAGTCGAGCTAGCTGATGATCTTTGGTTACTTACTGAGTTCAGCTTGCAACGAATTGGCACTGATTTAAGTTCACTTGAAGCTCAAGTTGTAGCCACTTGGGAAGCCAAGCCGGGTGCGTATAAGCTAGCCATTAATGAAACACAAATAGAGCAGTGGACTAAATCAGCTGTCTATCCATTTGTAGTCAGTGGTGCTGATTTAATTGAACTTGATGCAATATCAACAGACCATGAATTGTTAGCTATCGCCCGTTTTGCTGATGTTGAAGCTAAACAAATCGTCTCGGCTAACTATGGTGCTTTATGGCGTTTATCAAATAGCAATCAAACACTTGGTTACTTGCAAGGTATTGAAAAGCTCAGCGCCAATAGCCAGTTTGCTTGGTTTACCGACGGTCAAAGCATTTGGCGTCAACAATGGTCGGCTCGTTCATTAGATGTCCCAGTTATCGCAACTGAGGAATTACCTCATTATCTGCAGATAGGGGTGTCTGATCCGCAAGCGCAAGTTTGGTTTGAAGATAATAATGGCCAATTACTGGCAAGCAAAACGCAAAGATTGGCAGACAAAGTTGTTCATTTGGTTGCTCGTAGTCATTTTGCCAACAGTGTAATCGTAAAAGTGCAACAGCGCGGTGGCGATATCATTGAACAGGTGCTGAGCTTAAATGAAAGCCCATATGCTAATGTACTGACGCAACTGCCAACCGATAAGCATTATGCTAGCGACGCTTTATTACCTGCCAAAGTTGCGTTATCGAGCGATGCTCGAATCAATAGCTATCAAGTCAGTCATTCTGGTTTAAACCAAGCTTTTGTTAGCCAAGGTAGTGATCTAGCCGGTTGGATTAGATTATCAAATCAAGCTAATCAAACCACTGATATCGAGTTAAACGGTGGCGATTATAGCGCGGCAATAACAACCGCGGTGATCGAACCCGAGCAAGGCCAAATCAAGTTACTTGCACCAGCCAATAACAGTCGCTTTACCGAGGGTGATTGGCTCGATGCACAATTCCAAGTTAATGGATATGAGACAAACGAGTTCGCCTTTGTAGAAGTGGCGTTATTAGATTTCAATCGCAATGTTGTCAGCAATTGGGTGGTAAACCAACAACTAGGTAGCGTTTCATTCCGTCTTTCGGCTGTGTCAGAAAGTGACGCTTATTATTTGCGCACTCGTGCATACCGATTAGATGATTACGCCTTTGTGGAAGATGAAGTGGGTATTCGAGTCTTGCCGCAGCAAAGCAAAATTGCTTATCAAGTGAACGGCATTCCAGACAGTATCTTTGTCGATTCGAATCTAAACATTGAAGTTCAAGAGACTGGTTCTCAACAAATTAAGAATGCTGATATTCAAGTATTTGCTGCCGATGGAAGTCTAATCGCTAGCGAGTTATTCCGTTTGCAAATGCAAGTGCCGATTACTGACAAACTCATAGTGCAAATTAACTTGGATGATGGTTTAGGCAACGTTGAGCAATATCGGGAAGATATTTTGGTGTTGTCGCCATGGACATTACAAACAGCGGATAACAATATTGATTTCAGCGTGGTGCTGAATGCCAGTGATGATGTTTACTTCTTCAGAGAAGCAGAGCTAGTTAACCAAGCTGGTGATATTCTGCATAGCTTTGATGCTGAAGTTACCGCGGCTACCTTCCTACATGACAGATTGTTGGTTGCTTTACAGGGTATTGGACTGCGCTTTTTTGAAATAGTGGTCAATCAAGATACTAACCGCAAATCATTAAGATTCTTGGGTGAACACAAAGTTGATGAGCAAATCAATCAGCTCGCCCATTATGGTGAAACCGTTTTAGCTTATACCCAAGGTGGTTCGTTACTGAAATATAAAGTATCGGGTAATGCCTTAGTGCTTGATAGTGTGAAAGCCTATAGCGCAATGATTAATTTAAGTGCGATAGAAGATGGCTTTAACTTGGTATTACAAAACCAAGTTATCAAATTGAATAGCCAAGGCCAGAGGGTATCTTCGAATAATCTAAATAATATAGCCGCTAGCATAGAGCTTGAGACTGGTTTATGGTTAATAGACAAACGTGGTCGTTTGCTCAATTTAAATAATGGCTCTGTGAGGACACACGAGGTAAGTGTTAATGCTCATAGCTTGTTAAGTTACAGCCATTATTTAATTGCATTAGATAAAATTAATGACCTGTTAACGGTTATTGATATTGATAATCCGCATAACCCACGCGTGGTATCGGCGAATGAAGTGGTACTGGGTGACCATTTAACTAAAGCCAAATTCATCGCGGGACGCTTGTATTTGCCAACTGCAACCGATCTAGATTTAGATATAGCTGCGCGTGTGCCGAACAGCTTATATCGCACAGCGCAAGTTAAAGGCAATGCGGTTGACGTCGCCATGAATCAAGGCAGCGTGCTAACTGCGTTTGAAGCCTATGGCGCGGTATTACAAACAGAATTGCCATTTAGCAGCAGTCAAACGGTATTACCGGGTGAATATGCTGGCGTAGTCAGTAAAACGTTGCTACAGCCAACTCAACACTTGTCTTACTACAATCAAGCAAACGATACATTAACCCTAATTGCTGAAAATCAGTCGTTAACTAAGCGAAAACTAAACCACTACCAAGCAAGATTCTATAGCGATATTGATCTTTATTGGTTGGATAACAAGATCAAGTTTAAGCAAGGTAATGTCCAGAGTGAAGTTGAACTAGATGCAGGTGAACAGCTAGCACAAGTTTATCAATGGCGTGGTAAATATGTGGCGGTCAGTCGCCATAAGGTTTATCTGATCTCAACGGGTGAATTGCCAATAGATGAGTTCAATTTACAAATCAACTTGCTGTTTGCATCCGATGAACCAATAGAGCAATTAACCCTAGCTAATGATTATTTAGTGATGGCCGTGGCCAATAATTTAATCCGCTACGACTTAAATCAAAATACCAGCTCGTCAATCGCTTACACCGATCAGTTAATTGATATTCAATTTGCGCAGGGCTGTATTTGGTTTAGCACGCTTAATGACCTTAACCGGGTAGCGCTAGATAATTGGACGGTTTCAGAAAACCTATACACTGCAACCGCTCCAATTAAAGGCTTGTCGGTTAATAACAGTCATGTTGCTTTAGCCCTAGGTTTGCAAGGTACTGAGCTTGTCTCTATTCCGCACACTAGCTTAAACGCAAGTACCGCACTAGCTGTGCCAGTTGATGTGCAGAACTTACAACCGGGTGAGTGGATAAAACTGGGTGTAACATCACCGGAAAATATTGACTCGGTTAGTTATTTTATTAACGAACAGTTGGTGGCGAGATCGAATAGCTATCCGTTTGCCGTAAACATACAACTGCCTGCCGAGTTAAAGAATGGTAGATGGTTTGATATTAAAGCGCAGTTTAGCAATTTACACGGCGAGGCTAATCAAACTTCTGTGGTGCGAGGCTATTTAAGAGGTGATGCATTACCGGCTAATGATTTTAGTGTTGAATTGCAAATGGCAGCCTTAAGTTACATGCCTAAACCGCATCATATGCAGGCGTTTGTTTACAACAGCGTAGAAGCTATCAAACAAGTTGAGTTTTATATTGCCAGCGATGCAAATGGCCCGTATGAACTTATGCGTAAGCATTATGGTCCTGAATATATAGTGACTAAAGCAGTTGAAGCAAATGATCCTAATACTTGGGTCAAAGTGCGAGCTGTTGATATTTACGGTAATTATGCGGAATCATCACCGCAGCAATTTACCCGAGTTAATGACTTATTCCCGCCGCAGCTGTCTATGCAGCCACAAAATCCAGTGTTGTTAGGCTCCACGTCAACAATGTCTGTCTTGCCGGAAAGTGGTGAACTGAACTTGGAATTCAGTGTGCAAGATGACCGCAGTGATATTGAACTCGCCTTATTAAAACGTAATGGTGTATTAGTATGGGCTGGGTTTACTTCCGGGGTCTATCAATATACAGATGCGGATCTCATTGCAGGACAAGATTATTTGTATGAGTTGACTGCAGTGGATAATGCCACCCAGCAACAAGCACTTAGCCACACTGTAAGAGTTGTGGAAGACAAAGCACCTACAATAACTGATGTGCAAATACCAAGTGAAATTCTTGAAAGCTCTGGCTTTAACCTAGAGTTTAATGCAACCGATGATGTCGCGCTGCAACAAGTCAAAGTCACTTGGCCAAATTACGAAGTGGTTCGAGATATTCAAGGCGCTCAGCAGCAAAGCTTTAGCATTGCCTTAGCTGATATTCGTGGGCCGCAGCAGCGATTGCAAAATGTTCTGTCTAGCACAGCGGTAATTGAAGTTACTGATAGTTTTGGTCAGGTTACTCGCAGTGATCACATTGTCACGGTTAAACCTGATTTGGCTCCTGACGCCTCATTAGTCACAGTGATTATGGAACCATATGCTATCTACGACAGTAATATTAGCTATCAACTTATTGGCCTTGAATCGGCTGATGACGGTGGCTTAGCGCAACTAAGAGTTGATTTAGTTAACTTAGATACTGAGCAACGATCGTCAGTATGTACCAATAGTACGCTGCAAAACTGTCAGCAATCGCAATATCATCAAGGCGCTATTTCATCTCCTGATAAACCAGTTGCCAACAATAGCCATAGATATCAGTTTGAACTAACCGATGGGTTGCAACAATCAGATAGAACAGCAGAGCAAATCGTTAACTTTACTCATAGACCAAACTTATTACGCTTTGTTAGCACAGAGCAACCGGGTGTTAACTTAGGTACGCTCCTAGCTGGCATTGGCGGCTCGTTCCAAGTTGAAGTATTAGATTCCGCTTCGTCTGCAATACCACTTCAAAATATTGAATGGAAATTAATAGGCGGACAAAGTGACGTCAATTTAGGCTCGTCAACAAGTGACGCGGCAGGTATCGCCTCATTGCATTGGGATGCCAACGGTTTAAGCGCAGGCACTTATCAAATCGAAGCCTCTTTGCGTGATTGGCCAACATTCCCAGCCACTGTATTTAGTATCGATGTGTTACCGGGTACGCCACAAAAAGTCAGAATAGAGCACATTGCCGATACGATTGCGGGAGAGGCTTTCTCTATTAGAGCGACCTTGTTAGATGCTGCGAACAACTTGGTCTACACCGAGAATGAGCTGAGATTAACGTTTGCTACCAACCATAGTGATTTTGTTATTCCGTTTGCTGAGCATGTTAACTTTGTCATGATGGGTGATTATCCAGCTGCTGACTTGGCATTTAATGCCGGTTTAGGTGAGTTGCAAATGCAAGCGACGACATTAGCGGGTAATTACCAGTTAACGGTTCTTGATGAGTACGGCCAAAACTACCCGGTAGAGTATTTTATTGAGCTTCAAGATACGCAGGCGACAGATGTTTCATACCTGCCTATTAATGTTCAAGCTTCATCAGCTACTGGCTTTACTATAAAGCAAATAGCCCAAACCAACTCAGCACAAGGTCGAGAAGACGTGTTAGAAGTGGGGGAAAGTGCTCAACTGGAAATACAATTAGTTGATGAGTTTGGCAACGCCGTTTCGAAAATCAGGGATGATAGTCAGCAAAGTCTTAATTCGCAAAATGATACTTGGCAAGATGCAAACTTTAATCTTGATATCGCCGCCAGTGAGTTTGGACTAATTAACGGCACTGCCGATAATGCATCAATATCGCTGCAATCCGGCCAAGCATCAATCAATATTGAAGCGCAGCAGCCAGCCGAAATAGAGATTGGTCTAAATAGTCAGGACAGTGACTTAACGCTTGATTTAAATGCGAAGCAAGTTTTAGTGTTCTCGAAAACGTTGCCAGCGATTTATACAGCAAGTTTTGTGCAGCTGGTTGATAGTCTGGCGTTGCCGTTAGATATTGAGTTTAACGAAGCCGTAGAACTCGCTTTTGGTGACGAATACTTAATGGTGTTGGATGAAGCCTCGCAGGTGGTTTCTGGCAGCACAGAACAAGTATCTGACACTGTATTAAGATTTACTCCAGAGCAAGACTTGCAGCTTAATCAGTGTTTCTCGGTTGATACACAATCTAGTGTGCTTATCGGTGTCGCTGAGCGAGATCCTGTTTTACCGCAAGTATTTAGTGCTTGTACGCCGCAAATCGGCTTATCAACACCACCAACTCATTCTGTGTTGGAGAACAGCCAAGTTAGCTTGCCAATCGTTTACGGCACAGGCATTCAGGCGTCAGAGTTAGTTAATGGTCAAATATCAATTAACTCAGACATGCAGCCGCTGTATTTTGAAACGCCGCAATTTACGGTTCCTGATGCAACTAGCTTGGGTTGGCAAGATGGACAAACGATTGAAATCAGTGTCAGTGCGAGTCGTTTTGAGCAAAGTGTTAGTGTTGCAAACCGTTTAAGTTATCAGGTTCTAACGGCAACAGGCGACTATGATAACGACGGCCTAGATAATGCGTTAGAGCTTAGTTTAGGTCTAAAACCTGACTCTGCTGATAGTGACGGTAACGACATTCTTGATGGTCAAGAAGACAGTGATAACGATGGCTTATCAAATATTGACGAAGTTAGCTACGGTAGCCAGCCAAATGTCGCCGACACCGATGGTGATGGCATCAGTGATGGTGACGAAGTCAATCGTGATGGCACAGATCCCCTCAGCCAAGATACGGACAATGATGGACTGTCTGATTTGGCGGAATTTGAGTTTGGCTCTAATCCGTTAGATGAAAACAGCCGAGCGTTAGATACCACAGCTATTACTGCCATTAGCTTAGCGCAAACTCAGTTTGATTATGATAAGAGTGCCGATACCGGCAATATTGTCTTAACAGTACATGCGACCATTAGCATTAATGATCAGGAATTCACCATTGATGTTAGCGATGTCGGCTTTTATCCATTAGATTTCAGTAGTGCAGACCATGCAGTAGCCGAGCCTGTGATTGGTGGTTTTTATCCAGTCGGTGAAGGCAGTACTACTTTAACTGTATCCTTGGGTGAGCATCAGGCAAACGCATCTTTAAATGTATTAGATGCAGTTTATCTGGGTGAGAACGCAGTATGGGAAAACTTACAACAAGATTATTTGCGCAAGGTACGCGTAGGGAACTTAACCGTGCGTGGTACAAACCAGGTATCAATAACGGGTAACTTGTTGGTCGAAGGTGATCTCATTATTGAAGAAGGCGCTAGCCTCGAGCTTATCGTTGACCACGTTACAGTACAAAATGACTTGAGTTTAGCAAATTCCAGCTCGGTACAATTCTTATCTAGCGCGTTGCCGCAAAATTCAGAAAGCGAACCCAAGTTACCATTTGACTTGGTATACAGCGGAGCCGATGTTCAAGTCGCAGGTACATTGCAATTAGCCGGCTCAATTCGTGCTGCTGAATTGCAAATAACAGGTGATATCGACGTAACTGGCAATGGTGCACTTGAAGCCTACGGTATCTCTGCCAACGCGATGATCCTGAACAATGCAGCACTTGCCGTCAAGGTCAGAGATGATATTTCTCTTACCAACAACTTGTCGTTATCCAGCAGTACCATCACCCACCTTAACGATAGTGACGTTAAGCCATATGCAACACAATGGCGAATAGCGGGCGATCTAATTGCTACGGATAGCTCAATTACCGCTAAACATGATGTCGAGATAGATATTGCCGCAATGGCAAATTGCTTTGGCGCTAGCGCAGGCTTGGGTGCTCTAGGTGAAGATAAGTGTGTAATCAGCCATTATTTAGATACGCAGAGTTTAGGTTTAGGAGGCTCGCGCAACGGCAACACAGTAGTAACCGGTGGTGCTATTCAAATTGAAGCTGCCAATGTTCAAGTTTCAGGTACACAGACATTTATTGATGTATCGCCAGTTGGCGGTGCAGCTGGGGCATTTGGTTTAAATACCCAGTCTATAGATGTATCTGGCTTCAGTGGTGTATTCGTTGATGCTAGTGGCGCAAATCGTCATATTATTGATGCGAGCGAGTTGGCTTACGCTAATTCTGGCGGTCGAGTGGTCATTAATACTGCTAGCGTGATTGGCGATATAGATTGGGCGCAGCAGGTTAATACCCAAGCCGGTTCGTTGACCATTCCAGCTCAATTACTTTCACTATTCGCAGATTGTGAAGATCAAGATTGCTATCAAACACAAGGCGTCGTGGAACTTAGCCCTGCTGCCAGTGGAACGTTAGTCCTGACAATAAATAATGATTCCGCTTTGATTTCACAAGGCAATGACAGCTTTGTCGCACAAGGGGTAAGCCTAGCTAACCACACTGTATTGCCAAGCCAAATGCAGACAGTCGGTTATCATTTTGTTGATAGTGCAGCTGTTGATGAAAACGGCTTAGTTATTGATGTTAGTGGAACACCTTGGTTAAACAGCTTAGGCGATGTGTTACCACTAACGGGAGTTGAAGTTGAACTGAATACTGGTGCTAGCACAGAAGTTGTCACCATCCACCATAATACAGAGTCGCAGCTGGTAACGGATATCCCAGCTTCTATCAATATTATAGACATTGTCAGTATTCGTGGTATTCATCGCTTTACCCAAATCGAGCTTGGCCATAGCTATTGGCATTTCGGTCAAGACAAGCTGCAAGTGTTAGATGTTGCAGGTAGTAAACTACATAACTCGCAAAATGATAGTTTGGATATTCAATCTAGAATTCAAGCCGCAGAAGTTTCTGATGCGCTGGCCTTGCGCGTATTGACCCATGGTGGCCGAATTAAGGTCGAGCAGGAGCTTAACTTTATCGGACGAGAATACCTGCGCCCTGAAGAAGTTGACACTGAAACCAATGAAGTCACAGTGCTTGATATTCCGCCTGTTGAAATCGTCGCAAGCCAGATTAATTTTGATGGTGATTTGTTACTCAACGATGCTTTAACTTGGGGCTTAGCTGCAAATAGCATTAACGTAAATGGTAATTTCACTTTACAAAACCAAGCCACTTTAACCTTGCCGCGAACAGAAGTTCAGGGCAATCAACCATATGCTTTAAACCTTAACGTAACAGGTGATATCAGTATCGCCCGCCCTGAATTAGCGGATGGTCATTTAAGCTTGGTTGCGCGTGGTTACTTACCGCAAGTAGGTGAGTTTACTCAGTCAGTATATGGCTTAACCCAAGCTAGTGATGCTGGTTTTGGGGCTGTGATTGATGATAGCAATAGCAAATTAATCCAAAGCTTACTGCCTATTGTTGCGCCTGACAACATGCTTGGCGCTGGTCAAGCCAAGATTACAGCTAATCAAGCATTAGTTAGCCATGATATTGATTTAAGCGGCCAGTCTCACGATTACGTTGTGGTGCAATCGCCAAGTGCCGGTAGTTTAGTCTTTAATCTTCAGCAAGCTGATATCTATGGACTGATTGATGCCCGAGCTGGTGTAGCAAATAAAGCCAATGCAAAAGTAGGCTTGCCGGGTAAGGTAATAATTAACGCTACAAATACGAGTCTCTCTGGCTACCAGTTAAACCAAGCCAGTAATAACAGTGCTGCTGCATCCAGCTTAATTAAGCTGGATAGCAACTCAACATCAGCAATAGAAGCCTACTTTGGTAATCCGCAGTTGGCCATGAGTTGTAGTAAAGCCCAAGGCTGTGAGGTGCAAACCATTAAATTACCAAGCTTTGGCCAACGCCTCGCTAACAACGCAGTGCACTTAGGTAGACAACAATGGCAAATAGACGTGAATGCGGATTGGTCGGTTTCACCTGACGTGTTTGCTCAACACCAAATCGCTTTTGATATAAACAATGTTGCCAATAGTCTTGCGCAAATTTCAGAGGTTGAGGAGCTAGGTAATAATCAATATCGAGTTACATTAGAGACAGAGACTGATTTAGCCGACATTGCTCAACAGCCGATAATTGGTGTATATCAATTTACTAGCCTTAATTTAGCTTCGAACGTCGAATTGGATTTTGGTGATGACTACCTATTACTGACTGAAAACAGTACACTGGATCTGGCTAACAATAGCCTAATCAAAGTTAAAGAGTCTTCTGCTGACGCGATTGAGAAATTGGCGGCGAGTGATGCAGGTATTTATCAACCACAAATTTATTTAGATAGCTTGCCAGATATAGCAGGTGAAGACAGTTATCGCTTTAGTGCTGAAGATATATCTTTAGCCGCTGGCAGCTTAGCAGCAGAGAATAAAGGCTATCAGTTTAATGCGAGCAACAATATTAATGTCACCGACTTAATGGTGCAATCCAATGCCAATGTCAATTTAATCGCGCAAAACAAAGTCAACTTCTCTGGTGATTTAACATTGACCTCTGGTTCTTGGACTTATCTGTATTCAGGGCAGCCATTGGTTATTCAAGGCGATTTAACGCTGGATAGCGGTTCATTCCTGCGAATTGAATCAAATGCTGGTATTCAAGTTCTTGGCAATATCGATATCGCGTCTGACGCTACTTTAAGTTTAGCTGGTGGTATGCCGGGCTTAGTATTAGATGTTGCTGGTAATGTCGATATTAACGGTGAAATAAAAGCTATTAGTCATCAATTTGATTTTGCTCCGGGTGAAAATTGCCACGCTGGTCAAGCAAATGAAATAACCGATGCCAATAACCAAAATACGGACAGTAACATTGACTGCCAATTCGGTTATTTCCGTAAACCAGCTTATCCTTCGCAAGGGCATGGTGATGGCGGTTATCTGAAACTCATCGCCAATCAAGTTACACTGAACGGTACTATTAATGCCGCTAATCAAGGCGATGCAACTTATGTCGGTGGTAGTGTTGTTATTGAAGCCGATAGTTTCACGGGCAGTACTCAAGGTATTATCAATGTTTCTGGCTCAGATGGCGTTGGTGCGGGTCGTATAGCGGTTAAGTCGCCACTTAATACTTATTTAGGTGAGTATCAAACTGTGCGAAATGGTAATCATCTAGGTGCCGGTGTTGGAACCTTGTTCTTACAAAATAGTGCCACTGACTTAGGTCATTTAATTGTAGACGGTGGCGTGACTGAAGTCAGCGACATAAGTCAGGCTAAAGTCTACTCAACTTCTATTCGCAATGTTGGTGAAGGTGACGTTGGCTGTATTGAATCACTTGGTCAAGACAGATACAAAATTTCACCACAAGGCTTATGTGCAGAGACTTGGCCAACGCTTAATGGCTCAACGACTGAGGGGCAATTGCATTATCAGTTATTAGAACTTACGCACGACGCTACGCGTATCAATATCAACACCTTACCGCTCGGTGGGGCGACACCTAAAGTTGCTATTTATGCTGGTGATATTGATGACGTAACAGGCTTAACACCAGAGTATCAAAATACCATTGAGACTCATCGTCACTGTGGTCACGATACAACCGAAGCTGAAGCGCAAGTTTACCTTCCAGCAGGCCAATACACTTTGGTGGTATCAGATATAGACGACTGTGCAAAACCGGCTGTCGATTACCATATTGCTTTCAATCAGCCTGAAATTTTATGGCATGACTCAATTGTTAATCCGATGCAAAGCTTGATGGGGCGTTTTGTTGATTTATCCGGAGATAGCCAAGAACATTTGGAAATTATAGCTAATGATAACTTTAGCTTTACGGTAGAAAGTAGCGAAGACATCAGTGCAATAACTGGAAAATATCAAGGTGTGATCCCACTTAGAGCGTTATCAGTGGTTGGCGGTGCTGCTGTTGACCTAGGTAAGGACAGGGTAACGGTATCTGAGCCAGAAAATTCACTATTTGATAGTGATTCTGCGATTCGTATAGCCGCAATGGGACAAAACTTTGTTAATCGTATTGTTGATTCGGGTATTGCTGCAGAATTGACCGGCCCTTTGATACTCACTGCCCAGCATTTCAATAATGAAAGCAAAACCTTCGAAGCAGATGAAATTATTATTCAAGGTAATTTTTCACTAGAGTCTAATGCGGATGTAACAATTATTAGTCAGACACTTGTTATCGAAGGCAGTGTCGCGATTGAAAACAATGCTCGTCTAAACTTGAATGTTACGGGTACAGCTGTTGTGAAAGGGGATCTTCAATTAATTAATAATTCTCATATTCGGAGTGATGCAAATCTGGATATTAATGTTCAAGGTAATATTTATATTGACGAGTGGTCTTCAATTTCTTCTTATAATTTTATTGGTTCTACAAAGTATCAGTGCCATGCCACCTATATTAATCAATACATTGATGAACCTGAGAATCCAGCTTCATGTATATCTGGTTACTATCGCTTTGCTAATACCATTGGAGTTCGGTCTCAAGAGTTCTTTGCTACAGCAGGTGGAGTTGTTTCGTTATCGGCAAAAGAAATTGAGCTGGAAGGGAAATTGCTTGCTGACGGAATAGCAGAAATAGGTACGGCAAGTGGCGGGTCAATTAATGTAGTTGCTGAGCGAATGAGGTTTGGTTCAAATGCCGAAATAGATACCAGTGGCGTTAGCGATAATCGATATTTTTATAGAATCAATGCAGGTCGAATAGCTTTGCAAGTTGATGAGTTAGTCGACTTCAATCATGAGCGGCACATAGAAAATAAAGGTGGAACTACTTTTTATAAACAGATATCTGACCAACACGGTCATCTAATTGTTAACAGCGATACTTTTATTCGCGGAGCTGGTAAGCATGAAATTAAGTGTGTTGAGTCGGTCGGCGATGATTTATGGAAAATCGGAGTTAATGATTGCGGGCATGCTGACAAGACCCCTTGGCATGATAGCGAAGAAAATTATGCCCAAAGTTTAGTTGGCCGTTTTGTAGTACTAGACATTGATGATCCTAACGCACCTGTTTATGAGGTTTATGCCAATACTAGTGAAAGCTTGGTTATACAAACTAACGATAACCTAGAATCTTATATTGGTAAAACGCTGATAGGTAAAGTGCAGTTCGATTCGTTAACAGTAAAAGAAGAAACTTATTTTAATATTGATGTAGGTGATAATTGGTTGTCAGTTGATATTTTCAAAGTAGATGATGTCGTCTCGGATTTTTATGTTGGTGCCTATCGTCTTGATATTTACACCCCGGCAACTATTTCAAATATTAGATACTTTGACACTGAAGTGCGAGGTGAAGTAAATGTTTGGGGTGACGTTATATTTCAAGGGCTAGGTATTTTCAGTCCTTTGAATTTAAATATTTCTGGTGACGTAACATTCACCAATTCTATCTATTCATATTCATTTGATGAAAAAGGTATTGAGATTAATGCAACAGGTAACGTTACGTTTAACGATAGTGTTGATACCCCGTCTGTGACAGTAAATAGTGAAGGTACTATAACGGTTAACGAATACATTTCTGCCAAATGGGTTGTGTCAAGCTGGGGCTTCGATCAATCTGGTGATGTTTCCAACTATCATTTACCAGATCGCATAGCAGGTTATTGCCACGCATCAGTACCTTGGTTGTTTACCGAAGAACAAATGAAAGCATGCACTTTAGGAAACTTTCACACCGCTACTACACCGGGCTTTTTAGGGTATTCAGATTGGGATGAACTTGGCAGTGTGATTAGCTTAAATGCTAAACATGTAGTTTTAAACGAGTTATTGACAACTTGGTATTCAGACAATAACGGTGAAATCAACATCCATGCAGATAAATTATCTATAACTAATAAAAGAGCGTATTTAGGAACATACAGCTATGGTAATTATAACGGTGCTGACTATCATGTTGGTGGCAGGATCGCTATTTATACAGATGAAGTAGAGGTATTGATAGATGGTATTGCTGGAACGACTGAAGATTTAATTGCTGAAATCTATAACTTCGGTGGAACGACTTATATTGAAGAAGGCGGCTATAGTTCACTTTTAGTTGATAACGACGCTGACCAACCTTACTCGAATGTAACCTATATTCGAGGCATGGGGAAACATGTCATTCGGTGTATAGAAGCGTTAGGATCTGACTTATGGTCGATTAGTATTGATGAATGTGGTGAGGAATTAACCCCTGAGTGGTATAGTAGTAAAACTAGGCCTGAATTGAGCTTAGAAGGGATGTTTGTTTCTTTGGATATTGCCAACCGAAGTAGCAGTGTATACAAGGTCGAATCTAACACAAGTAATGCATTAATCGTGTCAAGCTCTGATGATTTGACCGCTTTCTTAGGTAAAACTTTGCAAGGTTATATCAGTTTAAATGAGTTGCGAGCCACTTCAGGCAGCTTTGTTCATTTCTCTGATAACTATGTGGAAGTTAGCGATGTTGTTGTTTGTGATGCCTCGAGTAAAGTTTTAGTCAGTGATGATTCGATATCTCTGGTTGAATCTTTGCAAGCGGTAAATCCAGATTGTCGAGTATCAGAAATGCCTGATGTTCCCGCGTATTCGATTCCCTGATGTCAAATTAATAAAAATGGAAATAAAGTTAGTAACAAATTGGAGCTACAAAATGAAATTACCTAGTCTAATGTTGGCTTTGAGCCTTGCCACATTATCTGCTTGTTCTGATTCGCCATCTACAATTGCTAAAGTAGGTGATACTGGTATTACTCAACAAGAGTTTGATGCTTACTTAGGGTTAAAAAAATTAAGAAACCTATCAACTGAAGACAAAGCCAAACACTTGCAGGTATACGCTGAACGCAAGGCTTTAGTTCAAGCAATCGAAGATAGTAAAAAAGTTAATATTGCCAAAATCGATGCTGAAGTTGCTGATGTAAAGCGTAATTTGGTGGTTTCTCAGTATTTAGATAGCTATTTAACTCAACAGGTTTCAGATCAAGCTGTGCGCAATTATTACGCACAAAATCAGCAAGAATTTGCTAGCCGCAAAGCCAAAGTGTCCCATATTCTTATTCGTACAAATGCTCAAACCAGTGAAGAATTAAGAGCAGAAAAACTTAAGTTAATCCAAGAAGCTCACCTAAAAGCTAAGCAAGGTGCTGATTTTGCTTCACTCGTTAATGAGTATTCAGAGGACAGAGTCTCGGCGAAAAAAGGTGGTTCATTAGGTTGGGTGACAGATAAAGCGATCGCGCCTAACTTTTCTCACCAAGCATTTAAAGTATTGCAAGAAGGTGAAATTTCAGACCCGTTTATCACAAGTTTTGGCTATCACATTATCAAGCTCGACGCCGCACCAAGCATAGTTCAAAAGCCGTTTGAACAAGTGCGTGGCGATATTCGCCGTAAATTACGCCAAATGGCTAAAGAAGCTGAGCTGACTCGGCTTAAGCAAAGTGTTGATGTAAAGCTGATGGAAAATAGCTAATGTTGTCTCTTCGTTCTATCTCTTTGTGCTTTGCTTCATTGAGTGTTTGCTTATTAGCTGCGTGCAGCAAACAACAAACTGAACAAGCCGTTGTCGATCCTGTAGTCGCGACGGTTAATGGCTCCAATATTTTGCAAAGCCAACTGGACTTTGAGTTGGAGCGCACGTTAAGTAATGTGCCAGATATATTTGTTGATGAGCGAGTCAAAGGTCGAGTGCTAGATTCATTAGTTTTGTCACAATTAATGGCGCAATTGCAATCAAGTGGTATGGACGAAAGCGAGTTGTCTGAATTAGATAAAGAAGTTGCCGCATTTCGTCAGAAAAAACTGGTTGAGCGCTATATCCGCAACCATGTTGAAGCATCGCCTGTTACTAAACAGCAAGTGCAAGACTACTACCAAAATAACTTAGACGAGTTTGGTCAAAAAGATATTAAGTTTTGGCGGCGGATCCGAGTAGAAGGTGCGACTAATCACCCTGAAGCACAGAATATAGCCAAAACCTTATCCGCAGTTGCATCGAGTAGTCATTTTAAGCAAGTGACATTAGCCGGGGTTAACTTTGTTGTAACCGAAGGGACTAATGAGCAAGACAACTTGTCACCGACATTTGCAAAGTTATTAAACGCTACAAATAGCGGCCAAATTAGTGACTTACAAATTGATGGCAACGCTATGTATCGATTAGCGGTAACAAAAACTTATTTGCAACCTGCCAAGCCACTTAATCAAGTTAAAAGAGAAATTCAAAAGCGTTTGTCGCAGCAAGCGTGGAAGCGAGCAATCAAGGCGCATGGCGATAAGTTAAGAGCGCAAGCAGATATATCTTTGGTTCCAGAAGCGAGCTAATAGTCAGGCAAATAATGGTCAGGCAAAAAACTTAAATGGAATAAGCAACACAGGACTTTAATCAGGACAATCATCACCCATGTTAAAAAGGAAATTGAAACCAATCAGCCGTGTTGCGCGGATGTGGATTACTTACGCCATTTTTTGTTTGCTGGCGTTTGTGGTGCAGCCAGTAAAAGCCAATCAAGCCATTACCGACCAGGTTGCGGGTTGGAACCTGCGCGCATTTAACCTGAGTGCTGAAGCAAGGGAGCTGGAACTTGCCCAACAAATTCGTTTACAGCCACAAAATCGAAGTTTAGTCCCCCAATTATCCTCTTTGTCCACCCAGAATGAGTTGTTAGTTATTTCTGGTCGCATTCAAACACAAACTGATGATTTTAATCTGGTCATTAATAGTAATTTGCCAGGTTTTGTTCGCATAAACCAAAGGCAATATGCGCTCGAACCTTCACTAGCATTTAGCCAAGCAATCGACGTTAATCAAATTAATCAAGTGCAGATCATTCTGCAAAATACAGATTCAATCCTGCCTGTTGTTGACGCCAGCCTGCAAAGTCAAAGTACTTCAATAACCGCTGATTCTGCAATCGTTAACTCTATTCGCGACAGTCATACCTTAGACAGTGATAGCGACGGTTACCATAACGCTATTGATGCATTTCCGCTAAACCCAAGTGAATGGTCAGATTGGGACAACGATGGATTAGGTGACAATGCCGATGAAGATATTGATGGTGACGGTTTAGCCAATCAGCTAGATGCCATGCCGTTCAATGCCAAAGAGCAAAAAGATACAGACCAAGATGGTATCGGCGATAATACAGACGATGATATCGACGGAGACGCAATTGCTAACCAAGATGATGCTTTTCCTTTAGATAAAAATGCGGCAATCGACACCGATTCAGATGGCATAGCTGATTACTTAGATGACGATATCGACAACGATGGCACGCCAAACCAAAGCGATAAATTTCCTTACCAAGCGCAATACCAAAAAGACACGGATGCCGACAGTATCCCCGATGCCATTGATACCGACATCGATGGTGATGGTATCAGCAATGATATCGATGCTTTTCCTCAAGACGCAACAGCATGGTATGATATCGATAATGACGGTATTGCTGATGGCAATGACCCTGATATTGATGGTGATGGTGTTGTTAACGAATTAGATGCTTTTCCGCACAATGTTAATGCCAAAGCTGATTCGGACAATGATGGTATTGCCGATATTCATGACGCTGATCGCGATGGTGATGGCATAAGCAATGAGCAAGACTTTTTCGCATCGGATCCAACGACTTGGGCTGATTCTGATCAAGACGGTATAGCTGACCAAGCCGACTCGGATATTGATGGTGACGGTATTAACAATGAGCAAGATGCGTTTGCCTATAACCCTCAGTTCAACAAGGATACCGACAAAGACGGTATTCCCGATAGCCAAGACTTAGATAAAGATGGCGATGGTGTTCAAGACGACAATGACACTTTTCCGCTAGATGGCAGTGAATGGCTTGATACTGATAATGACGGTTTAGGTGATAACCAAGACTCAGATATAGACGGCGATGGTGTAACGAATGTTCAAGATGCCTTTGTTTATAATGCTTCCGAGTTTAGTGACCTTGATCAAGATGGTATTGGTGACAATGCCGATACGGATAAAGACGGCGACGGCGTAACTAACGGCCAAGATACTTTTCCAACTAACAAATCAGAATGGCAAGATTGGGATAATGACGGTATTGGCAGTCAAGCCGATACCGATTGGGATAATGACGGCGTAGTTAACAGCAATGATGCCTTCCCTTATGATCCAACAGAAAACCAAGATTTAGACCAAGATGGTATTGGCGACAATACCGACCAAGACATAGATGGCGATGGCATTGTTAATCAGCAAGATGCATTTCCAACCAATGCCGCTGAGCAACAAGATTGGGATGGCGACGGTATTGGCGCAAAAACTGATCAGGATTGGGACAATGATGGTGTCGCTAACTCATTAGATCGTTTTGTATTTAATGCCAATGAATTTAGTGATTTTGATCAGGATGGCGTTGGCGACAACTTAGATAACGATGATGATAACGACGGTGTTGCTGATGTTAATGATGCCTTTCCCAAAAATGTTTTAGCATGGTCAGATATCGACAGTGATGGTCAACCCGACCAAACTGACGAAGACCGCGATGGCGATGGCATAAAAAACCAACTGGATTTCTTTCCTAACGACCCGCAAGAAAGCGCCGATATGGACGGTGATGGTATTGGCGATAATGCCGACCAAGACCGTGACGGCGATACATTTAGTGTGCTGTATGACAAATTCCCTGATGACGCTAGCGAGTGGGCTGATCTTGATTTAGATGGCATTGGCGACAACTCAGATCCAGATCGCGATGGTGACGGATATCTCAACGAATATGATGCTTACCCCAATAACAAAGACAAACACGTATATGAAATTGGCCCAGACCTAGATAACGACGGCTTAGGCGATGATGTCGACCCTGATATTGATGGTGACCATATACTTAATGAGCTAGATGCTTGGCCGCGAGATAAGAAAAAAGGTTTAGACTCCGACGGTGATGGAAAGCCCGATAACAAAGACAATGATATCGATGGTGATCGAATCAATAATCGACGAGACAAGTTCCCGTTACTTGCTAGCGAATGGCAAGATTCAGATCGTGATGGATTGGGCGATAACACGGATCCGGATCGCGATGGCGACGGTATCGCTAATCATTTAGATGCCTTTCCCGATGATAAACGTGAGTGGCAAGATTTCGATAACGATGGTCGCGGCGATAATAAAGATAATGACGACGATAACGATGGCACCAACGACAAACGCGATAAATTTCCTTACAACGCCCAATTACAAAAAGATACCGATGGTGACGGTATCGATGATAGCCAAGACAACGATATAGATAACGATGGCGTGCCTAATGAGTTTGACGCTTTTCCAAATAATCGAGCGGAATGGTCAGACTTTGATGGCGATAAACGTGGTGATAACTCAGATAAAGATTGGGACAATGATGGTGTAGCTAACCATCTTGATGCTTTTCCATTTAACTCACGCGAACGAGCCGATATCGACGGTGATGGCTTAGGCGATTACGCTGACGATGATAAAGATGGTGATAGCTTTCCTGACTATCGGGACCCTTTCCCCAATGACGGCAGTGAATGGATAGATAGCGATTGGGATGGTATTGGTAACAATTCAGATCCGGATATTGATGGTGACGGCGTTGCCAATGAGCAAGATGCCTTTCCTTATAATCGCCAAGAACAATCAGATCTCGACGGCGATAATATTGGCGATAATCGTGACCAAGACAGAGACGGAGATACTTATGCTAACTGGGCTGATGCATTTCCTGATGACCCAACCGAATGGTTAGATATTGATCGTGATGGCATTGGTGACAATACCGATCCGGATCGCGACAACGACGGTATTCTCAACGAAGTTGATGAAATCCCCAATGGTATTTGGTTTAAATGGAAGAAAAAGCGTGATCGCCCAGATATGGATGGAGATGGTATTCCAGACTGGTGGGACTGGGATAAAGACGGTGATGGTATTGGCAACTGGGCTGATGCTTTCCCATTAGATAACACGCGCCATAAAGATACCGATCGTGATGGTATTGCCGACCAAGATGACCATGATATTGATGGCGATGGTGTCTTTAATGAATTGGACTTCTTCCCTGAAAACAAACGACTTAGCAAAGATACCGATGGTGATGGTTTTGCCGATGCTAGAGATTGGGATATCGACGGTGATCAAATTGAAAACTACAACGACCAGTTCCCGCTTAACTCGGCAGAAGTTCGCGACAATGACAAAGACGGCATTGGTGATCACTATGATCAAGACTTAGATAACGACAATGTTATTAACGCATTAGATGCCTTTGATTTCGACCCGTATGAGACAGCCGATATCGACAAAGATGGTATAGGTGACAATGCCGACCAAGACTTAGATGGCGATTTAATGCCGGATCAATGGGATGCGTTCCCTAGTAATGGATTGGCGTACCGTGATTCAGATGGCGACGGCATTGATGACAGTATCGACTCTGATCGTGATGGTGACGGCGTTGCTAATGACGATGATGCTTTCCCAGATAATGGCAATGAAAATGCTGACTTTGATGGCGATGGTGTTGGCGATAATACCGATCACGATATCGATAATGATAAACGTCACAACCTAATTGATGCTTTCCCTTATGATAAAAAAGAATGGGTTGATACGGATGGCGACGGCATAGGCGACAAAGCCGATAAAGACATCGATGGCGATGGTGTGACTAACAGAAAAGATAAATTCCCAACGTCAAATGTAGATTGGAGTGATTTAGACAAAGATGGTATCGGCGACAACAGTGATCCTGATATCGATGGCGATGGTACACCAAATGATAAAGACGATTTGCCTCTGGATAAACGTGACTTTTCTGATATTGATAAAGACGGTATTGGTGACACTCGTGATCCAGACATAGACGGTGACGGCATCCCTAATGAGGATGATCCACTCCCGTCAGGTTTGGGCAAAGATTTAGATAATGACGGCATTCCGGATGATCAGGATCCTGATAGAGACGGTGATGGTGTTATTAACGTTAATGACGCTTTCCCTGAAGATAAATCAGATTACTTAGACACCGACCAAGACGGTATTGGTGATAAAACCGACACAGATAAAGATGGTGACGGTGTATTAAATGCCAACGATCCTTTCCCAGCTGTTGCTTTATGGTTTACCGACAGCGATAAGGATGGTGTTGATGACAGTCGCGACTCTGATATCGACGGTGACTTTGTTGATGACGCGCAAGATGCTTTCCCGAATGACGCGAGTGAATGGCGTGATTTTGATAATGACCAAATTGGCGACTTAACCGATGCGGATATCGACGGTGATAATATTCCTAACGAATCCGATGCCTTTGCTTACAACCCATTAGAGTGGGTAGATAGCGACTTTGATGGCATAGGTGATAATCAAGATACCGATTGGGACAACGATGGTGTAGCAAATACCAGCGATGCTTTCGCTAACAATGCCAGTGAATGGCGTGATACCGATGGTGATGGCATTGGTGATAACAGCGATCCTGATATTGATGGTGATGGCGTACCTAATACAACTGATAAGTTTAGATTTAACGCTGAATATGCTCTTGATTTAGATAACGACAATATCCCAAATGCAATTGATACTGACAAAGACGGTGATCAAGTACTAGATATTCTAGATGCCTTCCCAACCGATCCTTTGGCTAAGTTTGATTTAGACTTAGATGGCAACGCGGATAGCAACGACTCTGATATTGATGGAGACGGGGTAGCAAATAACCTAGACGCGTTCCCAACTAACGCCAATGCGACAGTCGATACAGATAGTGATGGCGTTGCAGATAACGACGATTTAGATAAAGACAACGATGGTTATGTCGACTCCCTTGATAGCTTTGTATTAGATCCAAGCGAATGGCGTGATACTGATGGTGATGGAATTGGTGATAATAGTGATCCTGATATCGACAACGATGGCGTCGACAATGCAGATGACGCCTTTGTTACCAATGCATCAGCGAGCAAAGACTTAGATAACGATGGCGTTAGTGATGTTTTAGATACGGATATCGACGGTGATGGTATCGCTAATGTCTTAGACCAATTCGCTGAAGATGCAGCCTACTGGCGCGATACCGACAGTGATGGTATTGCCGACCAAAATGATCCTGATATTGATAATGACGGCGTTGCCAACGAGCAAGACCTGTACCCAACTAATGCCGCTGATTGGCGAGATAGCGATGCAGATGGTATTGCCGACAGTGTTGATATAGACCGCGATGGTGATGGCGTTAATAACTCGCTGGATGCCTTTGTTGATGATGCAACTGAATGGCTGGACTCAGACGCTGACTTAATCGGCGACAATAGTGATGACGACATTGATGGCGATGGAGTGTTGAATGCACAAGACAGCTTCCCAACTAATCCTAACGAGAGCACTGACTTTGATGTAGATGGGTTAGGCAATGCTATCGACCAAGACGATGATGGCGATAAATGGCTAGATCATCTTGATGCATTGCCCTTAAACGCCCTTGAATGGTTAGATACAGATCAGGATGGTGACGGTGATAATCATGATCCTGATATTGACAATGATGGCGTAGCCAACGCGCTAGATGCGTTCCCAACTAATCCAACTGAAAGCAAAGACAGCGACAACGATGGTGAAGGCGATAATTCAGATATAGAACGTGATGGCGATTCTGTTCTCAATACACTTGATGCTTTCCCAGATTTGGCAACCGAATGGACGGATATCGACGCGGATGGTCTGGGTGATAACCAAGATACTGATCGTGATAACGATGGCGCTCTAAATACTGATGATGCCTTTGCGTGGGACAGTCGTTATCAAGCCGATTTAGACGGCGACCTAATACCAGATGTTATCGACAGTGATCGTGATGGCGACCAAGTCGCTAACGACCTTGATGTATTTCCCGATGACGCTAGTGAATGGACTGATTTAGACAATGATGGCATTGGTGATAATAGTGATCCGGATCGTGATGGTGACCAAATAGCCAACGAGTCTGACGTATTCCCTGATGATGCTAGCGAGTGGGCAGACCTAGATAGCGATGGTATTGGTGACAATAGTGATCCCGATCGTGATGGTGATCAAGTAGCCAATGAGCTAGACGTATTCCCTAATGATGCTAGCGAATGGGCTGACTTAGACAAGGATGGTATTGGTGACAATAGTGACCCAGATCGCGATGGCGACCAAGTGGCTAATGAGTCTGATGCTTTCCCTAATGACGCTTCTGAATGGGCTGATTTAGATGGTGACGGCATAGGTGATAACAGTGATACCGATCGCGATGGTGATCAAATTGCCAATGAACAAGATGTATATCCGAATGATGTTTCACGCCAAACCTTAGAAGGTATAGCTAGCCTCTCAGTTGTTCAGCAAGATTATCTTGTTGAACTTAACTGGCCTAATTTCGCCGAGCAGCATATTGGCGTTACCAGTATCGCCAATCAATTTATTGTGCAACGTGCGGACTGGCAGCCTAATAATACTAACGTCGATTATCAAACCTTAACCACGCTAGATATTAGCGCCCAAACTTATACCGATACCTCGGTTGAAAATGGTAAGGCATACAAATACCGCCTATTAACTATTGCCAATACCTGGCAAAGCCCAACCCAAGGTTTAGCGGAACAGTTTGTTAGCTATAACGATATTCAAATCGCGCAACCGCAACTAGTACAAGAGTTTGATTCAATTGATATCGCTTGGCAGGCGTCGAGTACTTTAGGTGATATCGCCGATGAATACGTAATTTGGCGCCAACTTGGTCAAGATTTGGGGTGGCAACAAGTGGCTATCCTTAGTACTAACAATCAAATACAAGGCCAATGGCAAGATTTAGCGCCGATTGCTGATACTTTGCATCAATACCGGGTACAAGCGCGATTAAATCACTTTAATCCGATTACTAATACCACGGTAAGTAATGACGGCAATTACTCGGCAGTTCGTCAGCATATTCAACCCAAGTTAATACAAGCCGAGCTAATGCAGACGGCGAACGCTAATGTTTGGGGGGCGTCGCCAAATTATATTCGTTATATAGCCGTTGATAGCCGCCGTAATCTTCAAATTGTTGGACAGGTGTCAAATGCCATCGCTGATGTAGAATTGAGATTAGAATCCAGTTTAGGGCAAAGTGCTAATCTAATAGCCGTTAATGACGAACAGTTTGAACTAGAGTTGCCGGTAACTAGTAGTACAGAAACTTGGACTATGACAGTAACCTCGGTTACTGCTAGTCAAAAACAGCGTGCAACCATACAGCTAAATGTTGTTGAAGATCCTGTACTGCCAACGCTGCAACTCAATGCCAATCAAACCACGACCGAGCAAAGCACTATCGCCTTATCTGGGCAAGTAAACGACAACTTGGGTATTAGCCAAGTGCGCTTAATTAACTTAAATAACGATAGTCGCTACGCTGCACAACTTGAGTCGCCAACCGATACTAATCAGCAGGAACCGCTCAGTTTTAGTGGTCAAGTCTTATTAGATTGGGGCGACAATGCTATTGTGGTAGAAGTAACAGATATCGTGGGTAATGTTTATCGCCAGCAGCTTGCTGTAGAGCGCTTAAATGTAAGCTTACCTGTCTTATCCCTATCGACACCTGTCGCCAACAGCCAAGTTGATCAAGCTGAACTAACGGTAAGCGGTACGGTGCAAACTGATTTAGCACCATCGCAATTCACTGTGTCATTTGCTGGGCAGCAAGCTAGCTTGCAACGCCTAAGTGAGCGTTTGTACCAGTTTAGCTTTGTGGCGGTGACGCTAGCTGAAGGTGAAAACCAAATAAGTGTTACCTCAGAGTCTGTCGCCGGTAACGACCAAGTTGGCACTAAGGTGACGTTTGTGCCGCCTATAGTGGCCGAACTACCACAACTTCATATCATATCGCCGCAACCAAATAGCCAATTGAATAATAGTAACTTTTTGTTGGCAGGTAATATTATTTCGACTTTACCGCCAGCACTGACTATTGATGGTGTGGTTGTCGATTTACAACAAGTGTCTGCTAATAAATACGAGTTTAGATTTGGTGCTAGTTTTGACCCTAGCAATAACCAGCAAAGCTGGCACTTACAGGCCAGCCATGCCGTTGGTCAGTCCAGCCAAAACGTGACTTACAGCCAAGACAGTCTAGCGCCAACATTATTGGTTGATAATGCCTTACAAGCTCCACCATTAGTGAATACCTTGTTTGATAACCCATACACTATTAGTGGCACCTTGGTAGAGGCGAATCAACCGCGTTTATTACTCAATGGCTCATCCATAACCCTAACACCGGGCGCACAGGCTAACGAATGGCAATTTACTACTAATGTGCAGTTAACCGACAGTGCGCCTAGTGATATTAATTTAGTGGCCTTAGATGGTGCCGGTAACCGAGCTGAACTAAGCTGGATAGCGCAGTCAAGCTTGCGCGCCAACATAGATATTATTACGCCGCAAGCCCAGCAAAACTTTGTCGCACAAGCTGGCGATAGCTTGCTGTCATTGCGCGTGGCGGCGGAATTAACCGCCAATCACGCCGATATTCAACACTTGCAATTGCAAGTCAATAACGCCGCAGGTGACAATGCATTTAGCCAGCAACAAGTTTGGCAAGATGGTTTAATTAACCTTGAGGTGGATAGCCCGGTGCAAACGGGTGATTACACCTTATTCTTACAAGCGCGGGATAGCGGTGGACAAATACTGGCTCAACAAAGCGTGCAATACCAAGTTACCAATGAGCAAGATATTAGCCTTGCGGTTGTGCAACATAGCCCACAAGTCGCCGCTACTAAAGTCAACTACAACCAACCCTTGCAACTGACATTTAATAAGGTAATCGACCCGCAACAGTTAAGCATCAGTGTAAAACAAACATTAAATGGTAAAGCTTGGGTTAGCCAAGATGCATCGGGTACCAGCCCTTTAATGTCGCAAGGCGCGAGCTTACAAACCGTTAATAAAAATCAACAAGCCGTCACAGGTCAAATCGCCTTATCGCCAGATGGCAAATTAGTGAGCTATTACCCTGATACCCCATTTGATTATGGTGCCAAAGTGTTTGTTGAAGTTAACTATGACGAGCAAGAAATGCTCAGATACACCTATAGCATTCAACCCTTACCGACCTTTATCGACGGCGCGATTGTTGATGTGCAACGTAATCCACTCGTTAACTACCGAGTGGCCATTAGTGATGCCTTTGCTAACGAGCAAAGTGAGTTGCCAATCCAGACTGCAACCAATGGTGATGGCGTATACGGTTTTGGCTATACGGATACCCTTACTGATAACGACGAACCACTGGCCTCGGGTGATTACTTATTGCAGGTAAGCCCTGATATTGATGGCAGCTTAGTATCGGTTCAACATTTTGTGTCGATAACTGCCAATCAGCGCAACGCCTTGTCACAAATTACCGTACCGACCCTAAATAACCTTATCGCTAATCTGCTAGTAAGTGGTAATTCGCAACATAGTTTGGCACAAGGCGACCTCATTTTAGATTTAAACCAAGCGCAACTTGATTATCAAGGCCAAGCGCAAATGACAGTGATTGCCTATGGCCTAGACCTAATGCAATCCAATATGAAAATGGCGCAACGCTTAGCACCGCTCTATTTGTACGGCATACAACCGCAAGGCATTCAAGTGCAAGGGCAGATAGGTATTGATATGCAAGCGCCTTGGTTAAATGGCTCGACACAATACTTGCCGGAAGATGGCCAGTTTGTATTGGTATTTGGTCGTGCCACTGGCACCAATAGCTTAACGGTAGTCGGGGTTGCTGAGGTTAACGGCAGTCGCTTAGTTAGCCAACAGCTTGAGTCTTTAACCAGTTTAGACTTTATCGGATTTGGTTTACTAACCGCACAGCAGCAAGAGTTTGCGCTCCAATATCAACAGCAAGAAATAAGCCTTGCCCAATTAATCAGTGCTGTTAGCAGTGATGCATCAACACAGCTTAGCCAAACCCAAACAAATGGACTTGCAGGAGAATAATAAAACATGGCGTTGTTTAACTTAACATTTACCGACCGCAAATTCTGCGTTAAACACTGCAGTGTATGGTTATTGGGCTTGCTACTGCTATCGAGTTTATTTGTTTCCAAAATAAGTGTGGCGGCTGGCGGTTTCGATATCTGGAATGCTCAACATGGTTTTGTGGTGGGGCGCTCACTGATTTTATCTGAGTCAGGCAATTTAATTTGGGCAGAATATGATGAAAACGGTGGCGTAGTTAATCGTAGTTTTGCGGTACAAGAAGGCGATTTATCTAAAGGTTATGTGCTGCCTGCTAATGAGGTTTTAGCGCTTGTCCAAGTTTATCAACAATTACTGCAAGCCAACCCTGGCGCAGAACTGATTGATGCTAAAGCCTATCAAGCACTAGAGTACACCGCGCGCAATGGTCATAAAGTGATAAAACCAGCCACTAATGGCTACCGCTATTTTCTGGTTAAACCAGAAACCGCCATTTTGACGGGGTTAGAGTCGCCATTTTTAATGGGCTTTAAGTTTGATGTTGAAAGCGCAGTGGGCGCAGTTAGCGGTGGTGATAAGGCGGTATTGTTTGATAATCAACATCAAGTCGCCTTAACCAGCCCTTATACCGTATCACCGCTTAGTGGCTTTTACCGTGGTGAAGAAGACGGTGCACGTTTAGAAAATACCAGCCAACCCTATATGCCTATCTCTGGCGCTGGGGTTGAAATTATCGCACCGTTTCCCGGCTTCGCCACCACAGATGAAAACGGCTTATATCAAGCTCAGTATGGGGTATTGCCGTGTCCAGGTTTTGATTTTAGTTATACCACCCCAGCGGTAACCGAGGTTTGGTATAGCGCGTGGACACCCACAGGGCGTAAACCGCTTATGTTCCCGCAATTTCATCCGGGTTACACTTTATGCCAAGGCTCATTAGACAACCTGCAATACAGTAATACCTCGCTAACCGGCATAATGATGAATGTGCACTTACAGAGTATTATAGCTTCTCTACCTAGCGTGTTAACTTATCCGAGCAATTTTTATATTGATGCCCAGCTAATCAGTGGTGAACTGTTTTTAGCGAATCCGGGCAGTTCAATCGAGCTTGCGGCCAGCACAGAATACAAGTACCAAACGCCCAATTTCACCCAACGTACAACGAGTGTTAATGACTTTGACCAAGACGGTATAATCGACATTCATAAACAGGGCGACAACGTTATTCAATACGCGGGTGTTTTGGTTGATGGTGAGTTTGTGTGTGAAACTGAAGCAGACAAACAAACCCACTATGGCGTGTACTTATCGAGCAATAGCAGTGGCGAAACACCCGCTTGTGATAGCGACACAAACCTATTAACCCCAGTACCGGATTTAGTGCGTTTAATTGACCACAGCGCCGATTTAACTCACCAAGGCCTGCTATCCACCATCAGTAAAGAAGACCTGCAAGATACCGATATTTACGTATTTCGCAGTGGCAATGGCCAATTATTAATGGAGCAAAAAGGCCTAGCTGAATACGTAGTATCACCATTTAACCCTGGAACGCTTTTTGGTGTAAGCGAAAACGGCTTAACCTTTAGTAGCCTTATTCGTGGCTTTGATGGTTATGCGCAAACATTGTGGGGTTCTAACCCTTATAGTGAATACCTTAGCCACAGTAATATCAATCTTAATATTGCCAATGGTAGTTATGAGTCATTAGCACCGGGTGAGCCGATAGAGATTATCGCCATTAATCGTAAAACGGGTTATATGGGCAGCACTCGCAGCACCTTAGGCCAATTTAACTCAGGTGGGGTGGGCTATAGCGAAAATGTTATAGTAATGACGCCACCCAACCTCAAGGTAAAAGCCACGCGTAAATACAAAACGGAACACAACCTTGGCGAAAGTGATAGACCTAATGAGCACACCATTGCCTTTGAAGGCTCTGCGGCGAATACCGACACCTTAGTCACCATTGAAGTTGAATGGCTAAACCAAGATGGTACACCGTTACCACCGGGCTTGGCTGATTACGGATTCACCGGGCGTTTAGTTAAAGTCACCGACAGTGGCATGGAGCTAACCGAAGTTGGGCATTTTGATATTACTCCGGGTAAGCGTATTGAAAACGTACAAATCCCCACTGACCATGAATACAGTGAAACCTTCTACCTACAAATATCGGCTAAACCGCAACACGAGAATCCGACATTTGGTGATTTAGGTGCCAGTCCCGATGGGCCATTACAATATCGCCCTAAACACTATGTACCCTTTAAAGTGCCGGTTTATGATGAAGTGCTAGATGAACTTCAAAAAACACAATACAACGCCTTAAAAGCCGCGGGTGAACAAAACCTCACACCACCTGAAACCCAATACCAATATCGCTACCGCCCCGAGTATCAATTTAGTTTATTGGACTTTGAGCTTAAAAACTTTAAACGACAAACTGAAAATGACGGCACCGTCGCGATTGGCAGTGATGACAAAGGCTATATGATATCCAGTGATGATGTCGCGATTGATATCTTGTTTAGTATTAGTGATTATCAAACTGACGACTTAGAGCCTTTACCCTTTTTAGGCATAGGCCAACAACTGGTGATGGAAGTTGGCGGCAAAGAAGTTGAACTCACCTTAGGCGATGACCAACAACTGACCTTTAATAACCCGGCTGATTTACACCAACTAGAAGGCGAAGATTTTTTATTCCTACAACTGTACGACAACCAAGACCCAGATAATATCTTATGGGAATATGCGTTTCAGATGCTAACCGCCGATACCCGCTGGGCAGGGTATGACAATATAGGTGAAGACGGCACGATATATGTGAGTGCGGATGAGTTAGAGGTTCCCCTGCAAGGATTGATTGTTGGATATGATGAAGATTTAGGACCCGCGGACCTTAAATGGAAAACCACAGGCGCAGGGTCTGGAACCACTCAAGCTGATAGCCAAAACAACACCTCACTTGGCTATTCCTCTGCGACATTCACTGCCGATTGTACGGCTGGCTCAGTTAATACTGCAGAGATAATGTACGGGGACACGAAAGCCACCGTTGGCCCGATTGAAACCTTACCGGGTAAACCCGATTCAACCATTATCAGGGTTAATGGAACCCGAGTTACCGAAGCGACAACAGATTTAAAAACCTACCTGCTAGGCCATAAACCCATCCCAATAGAAATTACGGTAAAAGACCAATGCGGTAACTTAGTCAGTGACGGCACCAGTGTCGAGATAAGCATTGAAGGCCACGCGGTAGTAACAGTTGATGACCCGGGCACCATTGACGGAAAAGTCTACGCAACCGTTGAAGGCGCCTCGTTACCGAGTACTGATAACTTCTTAGTGGTGAAAAGTGGAACCGTACCGCAAATCAAAGTCCCGTTTGTGGTACAGCCATTAACAGTTGAGATTAGCGACTACCTTATCAGCATGGAAGACCGCAGTATTCAGCCCATCACAGTTACGGTAACCGATGACGACGGTGACGTTGTGGTGGATAAAGAAGTCATTTTTGAAAGCAATGGTGGTCGATTTAAACAAGGTATTGTCACCACTAACAGTGACGGTATTGCCACAGGTTACCTGCACACAGGCTTTCACCCAATTGACGACCTAAAAATATCAGCCAGAGTAGGGCTAACATTTGGTGATACGGTAACAAGCAAAGTCATCCCACAAACAGAGGGGAATGGTTACCTACAAACTAAAGATGCTGTGGTGGTGGGTGATGAAACCCAAGCAGGGCACGCAGAATACACCCGCTATGATGGTGCCAATATCGCATTAGCCTATGACACCCAAGCCAATATAACCATTAACGGCACGATAGGGCAAAGCCATGAAATCACCTTAGGGACATTGGCCGACCCCAACTTAATGCCATTAGCGGTATACCACTTAAACGAAGCAGCAGATGATGCTGACACCATCACCGAAGCCACAGGTACGCTGGCGACCAGTGCCTATAATACCGAGCTATCAAACGACCACCCAAGTGCAGGTTACAGTACCTACTTTAATCAGCAGCAAAGCAGTTACCTATCAGCCCCCCTGACAGACAAAATTAAACCGACCAATGGCGTTAGCTTTAGGGTAGATATAAAACCACAAACCCAACTCAATGCAGCACAACAAACGGCAGATATATTTAATATGGCGGGCGGCGCGCATAAGCTGACGCTCAACCAAGATAACACCTTAAGTTACACCATATATAACGATGCAGGTGAACAAACAGTTACATCAGCGCCTATAAACCTAAACCAATGGTACCAAGTGGCAGGGCAATACCATAATGGTCAGTTAACACTACAAATAAATGGCACCCAATATAAACAAGCCACAAATAACAGTGCCTTAAACTACGGAATTACCAGTAAAGGATTAACGGTAGGTGAAGGTTATACCGGTTATATCAGTAGCTTAAAATTCTTTAACCCTAACAGTGCGCCGTTAGTTACGTTTAATAATAACCAAACAACTCAAACGGTTAACTTAAACCAAACGAGCCAAGACTTAAGCATAAAAAGTACAGGCTTACTGAATGCCAATAACCAACAGCTAAACCAACTGCGTATTGGGGTAAACCACCAAGGGCAACAAACCTATGTAAGTGTTATCAGTAAATCACTGTTCACCCAACTCTCCAGCTATCAACTAAACACCTTGCAACCACAAGGTTACCCAACGGTTTACCAACGACAGCAATACCAAGGTATCCCGTTTATCCCAATGGCGCATGCCAACATATTTGACTTTAGCTGGGATGACGCCTTTGATAGTTTAAAAAGTGTGGCAGGGTTTATCTTACCGTTTGAAGCCATAGGTACCTTTTACGAACAAACCAACTACTTAATGGATGGCGACAGCCGCTTTGATGAACTAGAGTTAGCCTTGGCGGGTATAGAAATACTCACCATAATCCCGATAGCTAAACCACTACTGGCGATAACCAAACCGTTAAAGCTGTTTATTAGGCCACTGAAAAGCAGTAACCCTAAATTCATAAAAGCGCTGGGTGATGTAATTGGTAAACTGGGAGATGACATTGTTAAAGGTAAGTTTGATAAGGCGATAAATTTACTGCCAATGATGTTAATTATGGGTGAAATGCTCAGCGATGCAGAAGCACGGCAAGGGCTAATGGTAATGGTTAATTCGATTACCAGTGCAGATGATATCTTTGCGTGGGCAGATTATTTGAGTTTGCCTGCTGATGGTTGGGAGGGGGATGAAGTACCTGAAGTTGTTTTAAACCCTTCGTACCCAGAAGACGCTTTTTATGGTGTGCCTTTTATAAACAAGGCGTGGGCAGCTAAAACTAGGTCTCGTATCAATGGTGTAGAAATTGGAAAAATGTTTACTGATATAAACAAACAATTTAAAAGTAAACTAAGTGACGATCCTACGCTATTGACCAATACATTAAAAAATATAGGAAAGCCAATGCGGCGAACAAAAGTTGTGGCTATGAGAAAGCTTGTATTTAACAAAAACATGTTAAAAAGTTCATTGTCGATAATGGGGTTTGCAGGAAGTAAAAACTTGGTTAACTTGATTAAAAATGGAACTGGTATGCGAATGTCTCCTTTATCATTTATCGGAGTTATTTCTTACTTAGAAACTAGAATGAATAGTGAGGTTTGTAAGGAATTACCTAACTGTAAGTATATTTCCAGTATACAGTTACAAAACAAAATCCGTACAAAATATGCTTTGGCATTAGGTAACTATTTAGCTGGTAATATTACTAGTCTAGCTAATCAAGAAGTGGGTGCCGCATTTCATTTAGCAATGATTGCTGTAAAGCATTTTGAATATGAAGCAACAGGAAAAAATGCAATCGTAGGTATAGAATCTACAAAAAATATTCCAATCTATCAATATACTTCTACCAAGAATAACTCCGTTGACGTTGTCGATGAAAAAACACGATATGTTGATATAGTTCTAGCTGGGAAATCTAAAGAAGTATGGGTTGAAGTTAAAAGTTTAGAAGGTCCATTCGTATCTGATAAATGGAGACAATGGAGACCTCTTCGGCAACCAAAACATAATGCCAATATGAAGCAATTTAGTCTCGATCGAATTGGAGCAACATTTAACGAATTTATTGGTGCAAACAATCCATTGTATAATAAAGCTGAACGTATTGAATGGTGGTTACAGAGTTTTCAAAATAAAACTAAGAGACAAGGAAATAAAATAAATGGGTATCGAAGAAATGATATCTCAAAGTTAGATAACATTTTGGCGAAATTTCCAACCTCTAAGCTATTGCAAGCAAGTTTTGGCTTAAAAGATAAATCGGACAATACCAAGTTTGCAAAAAATGTTAAAGATGGTTGTTTCATCAATACATTTTCAATAAAAAACTGGTTAAAGAGCCCGTCCGTGAAAAACGTATTATTACAAGGTTTTGCGCAAGAGCTTATAGATGAGTTTGCTGATGACACATTTGAAGCTGCAAATATAGATCCCGAGGAATTATCACTATGTCAGATACAATAAATAAACTTAACGAGATAATTAATAAATCTGCTTGGTTGGTAGAGGATAAAGAATGGATAAAAAACCGCAAAACTAAGTGGCGAGATTTGAGTAGGGCATTAAAGCAAGATAAAAAAATGAGCTCTAAAGAACTCGCGTTTTACAAAAGCTACTACATAACAGGTTTTTTAGATGCACAAGTCTACGAATCTCGTTGCCCTGATTTATACACATTATATTTAATGATGTTTCATGCTGATCAAAATGAAAGTAGCTTGACTAATCTATATCTACAATTAGTTGGATACCTTTGTGATGAAAGAAGTTTGATTGGTGAGTTTTGCAGAATTCAGCCTAGTGTATCCCTTGGCCATAGCGAAAAAGGATACTTTGACGGTAAGGAATCAGTTTATTGTAAACTTCTATATGGTGAAACGGCGTCAGATTTTTCGTCAACTATGGAAGCAAATAGTTCTTTGTTTTTCGTGGGTTTTTGTCAAGAGAGTATTGAATTATTACTTTCGGAAAACTCTTATATCCATTCTATTTATTTTTATCTCGTAGATTTTTCTTTTTATACTGCAATAAATACTGAATTTGAAAGGGCTCCTAATCATGTTTACATAAGTCAATTTTTGCAATTGATAGTTGCTTATGAACAATTAGATCCTTTTAAAGACTCTGATTTAGAACGCCATACATCTGCTTGGAGGTTGGTTAAAGCTGTAAGGGAAAAACTTCAACAAAGTAACTTACCGGACAAGCTAAGGGAAATGTGGGAATTCACTCAAACTGAAAAAGGAAAAACTCAAAGATTTGAATATTTTCAAGACAGATACCCAATATTAAAGCAACTTGCTGACAGTGCTTAATTTTAAAATGTATTGTTTGACTGAGTGACCCCGGAGTTTCTGACTTTGCTAAGCATGGGTTATTTGATGATGCCTAAGAACTAATAGAACTGGAGTTAGATTGATGTACTGGCTAACAAACGATATAAACTGGATGAAGCAACGAACGTCTGATTGGAAGGTTATTAGGAAACTGACCTGGTCAACCATTTTGTGACAACTCAGTTAAGCAGCTTTCTGTAATTGTGCCATTTCTGCCTCATATTCATTCGGGCTCTTGTAGCCTAAATAAGAATGAAGCCGTGTGCTATTATAAAACATGGTGATGTAGCTTAGTATGTCCTGCTGGGCTTCGTGTCGAGTTTGATAGTGCTGCCATTGAACTCGCTCTTGCTTTAAACTACCAAAGAAGCTTTCTACAACCGCATTGACGCTCCTATGTCAAGGTCAGCTTAACTTAGAAAGGTCTGATACGATAATTGGATATAGCTCTCTAGCTATATAACGCTTCAAGCAACGCTGAATTTCTTTATTTGATTTCCCTTCTGACGAACGTTTTTCTACGTATTTCCTTGTTCTAAAGTCACTTCTCATTCTTATCAAGGCCACTGTCCATAAGGCATTGTTGGCATCTCTAGCTCCTCCACGATTAAGCCTGTGGCGTTGTTTTTTACCAGATGAGGCATCCAATGGACTAACGCCACATAAAGCAGCAAACGATGATTCTTTTCTTAGACGCTCAGGGTTATCACCGGTGAATTCCGGGGTCAGGTCTTTACTTTTGCGTAATTTATAAATTGAACTAGACTTGGATGTCATGAATATAGATAAAAGGATTTTGTTATGGCTAGGCCGCTGCGCATTGAATTTGACGGCGCGTTTTATCATGTAACGTCACGGGGTAATGCGCGTCAAGACATCTACCTCGAACCGCAAGATTACCTATTGTTTCTCGATACACTTGGCGATGTTTGTCAGCGCTACAATTGGCGAATACATGCCTATTGTTTGATGACAAATCACTATCATTTAGTGGTTGAAACGCCAGAAGGAAACCTGTCTTTAGGAATGCGCCAACTCAATGGTGTTTACACTCAAAGATTTAATCGAAAACGTGGTCGCAGTGGTCATGTGTTTCAAGGCCGCTTCAAAAGTATCTTGGTTGATTCAGATACCTACTATAAAACTCTTATTCGATACGTTATTCAAAATCCGCTTCGCGCCAAGATGGTTAATCACGTAAGTCAGTATAATTGGAGTAGTTATCCAGCCATGGTAGGTATGTGCAATAATCCAGACTGGTTAGTGAGAAAAACCGTATTAGCGCGTTTTGCCAAACCAGAAGCCAAAGCTATTGAGCTTTTTAAACATTGTATAGAGCAACAATCAGAAGCTGATTTTTGGCAAGCCATTAGTCATCAGATATTTTTGGGCGATGAAGCATTTGCTAAGCGTTATTTGCCCAACGACAATGAGCAACCTGTAATTAGTGAAATACCCAATGTCCAGCAAAGGCGACAAGCAGAGTCATTAGCGTATTATCAAAAAACGTACCCCAAAAGAAGTGAGGCGATAGTTGCAGCTTATCAAAGTGGCGGTTATACGCAGAAGAAAATAGCAGACTATTTTGGATTACATTACACAACTGTGAGCAGGATAATAAAGAAGGCTGATAATGTGTGATGCAAAAGTAAAGACCTGACCCCGGAGTTCCATTTGGTGATACGGTAACAAGCGAAATTAAACCGAAAACCAATGGTAATAGTTACCTACAAACCAAAGATGCTGTGGTGGTGGGTGATGAAACCCAAGCAGGGCACGCAGAATACACCCGCTATGATGGCGCTGAGATTGGATTAAGTTACGATGTAGAAGGTGATATTCAAGTTTACGGCGAAGTTGGTCAACAAACCGAAATACAACTAGGGACATTAGCCGACCCCAACTTAATGCCATTAGTATCCTATTCACTCAATATGCCGTTAGATGAAGATGGCACCACCATTGAAGCGACTGGTCAGTTAGACACACTTGCCTACAATACACAATTGGTAGAAGACCACCCAATCGCGGGCATGAGCTACTACTTTAACCAAGAAGACGATAGCTATTTGTCTGCCCCAGCGCAAGACAATATTAAACCTACAGATGCGGTTAGCTTTAGGGTAGACATCAAACCACAAACCAGTGGTGGAGAGGTGTTTAGTATAGCCGGCGGGGCGCACAAATTAATGGTAAATAGCGACAACAGCCTAACTTACACCATACACAATGCCCAAGGTAAACACGAAGTCACTTCAGCACCACTTACTCAACAGCAATGGCACGAAGTAGCTGGACAATACCACAAGGGTAAACTGACCTTACAAGTTAATAGTCAAATTAACCAATCTGACGTTGATAACAGTACACTAAACTATGGTATTACCAGCAAAGGCTTAACCGTTGGGGAACAATACACAGGCCATATTAGTGGCCTTAGGTTCTTTAACCCCAATAGCCAGCCGTTAGTCACCTTTGATGATGGCAGCACCCAAAAAGCGCTAACACTCGCCAACACTCAAACCGACTTAAAGGTTAAAAGTAATGGCCAACTCAATGCCAATGGCCAGAGCATGCAACACCTAAGAGTTGGGATTAACTACCACGGGCAAAAAACCTATGTAGGCGTGGTGGACAAGACCTTGTTTACGCAGATTGCGTCTTACCAATATGAGCGTTATAAGCCTGAAGGTTATGCCTTGGTTTATGAGCGTAAAAAATATGTAGGTGTCCCTTTTATTCCAACTGCTCATGCTTTTAGTTTTAGCGATGTTTGGGAAGGGGCAACATCGGCGGTTAAAGGTGCTGTCAGCTTTTTGATTCCGTTTGAATCCCTGCAAGAATTTTACAAACAAGCTAACTACCTTATTAAAGACGACAGCCGTTTCGATTCGTTTGAAATGGCAATGGCGGGTATAGAAATATTTACCATAATACCAGTAGCAAAACCGTTGAAAGCTTTAACGTTTGCTATGAAAAAAATATTCCGGCCTCTAAAAGGTAAACCGTTTATGGGGGCACTTGGTGGAGTGGTAGGAAAACTGGGTGAAGACGTTATCAACGGCAAGTTTGACCGGGTTATCGATATGTTGCCTATGTTGATAATTGTAGGTGAAATGGCCTTAAACTCCGAAGCGAGAGAGAGTCTACTAATTTTAGTAGACTCAATTTCCAGTGCAGATGATATTTTTATTTGGGCAGACTATTTAAAAGAATCAATAAACGATGATGACCCACTAGCATTAGACAATAATCTTGCTATGGCGCCGCCAAGTCTATTGTCAACAGCATTATTTGGTTCGGTGGCGTATGCGAAAAACAGGGCGAAAAAAGACGAAAACGATAAATTAGAAAACGCTGCTAAAGCATCTCGAAAACTCGTAAAAACCTTGAGCAAATTTAAGAATTTACCTAACAAACAAAAACTTGTAGAAGGTGTTGAATCGGCAGTAAAAGCCATGAAAGGAGCGACTACCAAGGAATTTAAGTCCTTTTTAAAATCTGAAAAAGCGTTAAGTGCAGCTATGGGAATAGGTTCAGCGGCATTTGTAAGGTTATTAAAAAATAGCGGTAACTTACGTATGTCGCCAGCGACTATTGTTGGTTTACTGGCCTATATAGAATCTCGTCGAGAGCCAGACATTTGCACATCAACTAACGGATGTATTCCTTTCGATAGTGAGGTTAGAAGAAAAATATTATCAAATTTATATTTTAACGCCTTTACGCGCGCCATATTCACTGACCAATATGGTGAACCTAGTAACTCAGGCGCCTTATTTCAATTAATGATGGTATCAATTAATCATTTAAGCTATGAGTTAGGTGATAGTGCAAATAAGGTTGTTGATATTGAGAGTACATTTAAATTAAATCTTTATGGTCAAAACAAACTTGGTGTCGAACGACTCGTAGGAAAACAAGAACGGCGTATAGATATAGTTTTGGCGGGAAGTAATCCTAGCGGTGAGCTAGGTGTAAGTAATAAATGGATAGAAGTTAAATCACTAAGTGGTTATAAACGCAATAGCAGCACAGGGGCATGGCGAGAGTCTGGATTTGCTAAAAAACTTTGGGCACGTTATGAATGGGCAGATAGAAAGACCAGCCAAAAGGGGAAGGTGTATACCCCGCTTGGTAGTGTACATAAAGAGTTCTTTTTAGATCGCGTTGCCCAAAACGGTTATGAAGACAATAAGATTTTTAAATCTGATATCCAATGGTATTTACAATCTTTCACTAGAGCTACAGTGAAGGGTTATGACAAAAATCAAATCAAGTATGCCAGAGAGCAAATAAGGCAACTACCAACATCAAAGCCACACAACGATGGGCGACATTATATATCGCTTGGCTTTGAGCACGAGCTTACAGATAATGTTAACTATTTTGTTGGTAGTACTCTTTCACTATTTAGTATTAAATCTTGGATATTGAAGGAAGCATCGGATGAAGCACTTGATTTACTGTTTGAAGATTTTCCTAAAGAAGCAATAGAGAAGTTAATGCAAGTCAATTATTAATGAGTATATGTATGGATATATCAGCTTGGAAAACAGACGATAAGCGTTGGGTAAAAGAACGCAAGGCTCAGTGGCGAATATTAAAAAAGAAGTTACTTCAACTCACGGGCATTGAAGGTGGCTATCCAATAAAATCGTTAGAAAAATACTTTTTAACTGGAAAGTTTGAATTAAGTGGCGTTGAAAACCCAATTATGGGAAATGTCTTTAATGGTGGTGTGTTTATCGAATTTTGGTTACACCCGGATCATAGTGAAGAAAACTTTGACCGCATCATTGAAAATTATAAACAAGCATGCTTAGAAGAAAACGTATCTTTCTTAGGGCGTCAAATTGGTCAATGGCGATATTTCTTAAGTATGATGGGCGGAGGTAGTTACACTGAGTTAGCTTTCCCTGATCGCTATCAATTTGATCTCGAAGAAGGCAGTTTTTTTGATAACTTGGAATATTTAGTATATGAAAAGCTGGTGCCTCACAGATTTACTAAAGATCACTATTCAAACTTAAATCAAAAGGAATTTTCAGAAGCTGCAAAACATGAGTTTTACCTGACATTAGCAGGGCTTAAAGTTGTTATTTTTGCAGAAGGTAGATTGATTCCGTTTAGTTTATCGTTCAAACGAGTTCCTTACTTTCACGACACTCTGCATTGTGGTTATTATAGGGTCAAAGGCTTTGACATGTTTGTTAAAGTTGTCGATATGATTATTGATTCTCCAGATGAATTCGATCCCTTGCAAGTAAAAATGGCTAAGGAGATAGCAGATGTTTTTGAAGACCCAGAGCTGCCTGAGGAGTTGCGTGACGATTTAGTTTTAATCCGAAGTGGCGGTAAATATAGGCCAGATACCGTATGGACAGATCAAAATTATAAAGATAGTCATTTAAAGCGCCCTTAATAATGAAATGTTTCGGTTGTCTCGTTCGTATCGTTCAGACAACCACCACGTTTCAAATGCTCACCGCCGATAGCCCAAATAGTGCATCACTCGGATATAGCACTGCGACCTTTACGGCCGATTGTACCGCAGGTGCAATCAACACAGCCGTGGTGCAATATGAACTCCGGGGTCAGGTCTTTATTTTTGCGTTATTTATAAATTGAACTAGACTTGAATGTCATGAATATAGATAAAAGGATTTTATTATGGCTAGGCCACTGCGCATTGAATTTGACGGCGCGTTTTATCATGTAACGTCACGGGGTAATGCGCGTCAAGACATCTACCTCGAACCGCAAGACTACCTATTGTTTCTCGATACACTTGGTGATGTTTGTAAACGCCACAATTGGCGAATACATGCCTACTGTTTGATGACAAATCACTATCATTTAGTGGTTGAAACACCGGAAGGAAACCTATCTTTAGGTATGCGCCAACTTAATGGTGTTTACACTCAAAGATTTAATCGAAAACGTGGTCGCAGTGGTCATGTGTTTCAAGGCCGCTTCAAAAGTATATTGGTTGATTCAGATACCTACTATAAAACCCTTATTCGATACGTTATTCAAAATCCGCTTCGCGCCAAGATGGTAAATCACGTAAGTCAGTATAATTGGAGTAGTTATCCAGCTATGGTTGGTATGTGCAATAATCCAGACTGGTTAGTGAGAAAAACCGTATTAGCGCGTTTTGCCAAATCAGAAGCCAAAGCGATTGAGCTTTTTAAACATTGTATAGAGCAACAATCAGAAGCTGATTTTTGGCAAGCCATTAGTCATCAGATATTTTTGGGCGATGAAGCATTTGCAAAGCGTTATTTGCCCAACGACAATGAGCAACCTGTAATTAGTGAAATACCCAATGTACAGCAAAGGCGACAGGCAGAGCCATTAGCGTATTATCAAAAAACGTACACCAAAAGAAGTGAGGCGATAGTTGCAGCTTATCGAAGTGGTGGTTATACGCAGAAGAAAATAGCAGACTATTTTGGATTACATTACACAACTGTGAGCAGGATAATAAAGAAAGCTGACAATGTGTGATGCAAAAGTAAAGACCTGACCCCGGAGTTTTTGACCCCGGAGTTTTCCAATCTTGCGCCGATTGCAAGTTGGGGGATGCATGAAGTGGATCGAGATAAAAAGTATGCGTTGGAGCATAACAACCTACACCCAGCACTGATAAACTATGCGGAGCATACGCGTCTACATCCTAATGGTGTAGGCAAAAGCCTCTACTTTAATCGTAATGCACACCTAAAATCTGAAGATAAAGACACAGGTGAAAAGATTTACCTGCCTTCTAGTTTATCTGTTGTTAATCAAAGCCAACTTCGTCCAGAAAATGGCCTAGGTATTCGTTTAGATATGCGGCCGGGATTGCTAAAAGATGAAGATTCGGATGATACCTTTATCCAAAAAGGCGGAATGCTCGTCGATATTGCAGGGGGTACACAAACCTTAAAGTTGAATGATGCTTTCGAACTGGAATTCTCGGTACACAACAACACAGGCAAACACCTTGTTAAGTCAGCTCCCCTTAGTCATGACGCTTGGTATAAAGTAGCTGCTCGTTACTATCAAGGTAAATTGACCTTGCAGGTTAACGACACTACCTATGAACAAAGCACAGATGGTAGCGACCTTAATTACTCAGTGACCACCAAAGGCGTTGTTATTGGAGAGAATTTTACAGGCCACTTAAGCCGAGTAAAAATCTATGATTGGCGCAGTCAGCCTCTTGTTGCGTTTGCTGATGGCAGTTACAGCAAAACCTTAACCTACATACAAGATGATACCCAAAGTGTCACCTTAGTGAGTTCAGGGCAACTGCACCAGCAAGCAGGCAGTCAAATAAGCTTGGTTCGCGTAGGTTTTAATCAAAACCAATACCAAGGGTTTGTTGGGGTAATGAGCCTTGCCCATTACGAAGCTGTGGGCACTCAAATGATAGCAACGCGTATTTTTGAGAACGCGCCAGAGTATGCCTACTTTGATAACCAATACAATAGCAATCCATACGTACCTCAAATCCCATTTATTAGCCAAGCCCATGCTAATTGGGTGGTCGATTGGGTAGTGGATAATGCTTATGACATCGTAGTGGGTGCTATCGGTTTCTTAATTCCGTATGAAGAAACTATCTCGATGTTTAAGCAAGTGTATTACCTAGCTACGGGTGATGAGCAGTTTGATTCAATGCAATTGACGCTAGATACCTTGGGGGTATTGACCGTATTTCCAGCTGCTAAAGTATTCTCTCCTGTTATTAAGTCCTTACGAGGGTTTATGAAAACGGCTAAAGGAATAAACCCTAAGTTTGTTAAATCATTGGCCGGGGTAATAGGTAAAATCGGTAAAAAGCTGATGAAGGGAGATCTTGATACTCTCCTTAATATATTACCCATGGTCATTATTGTTGGTGATATGCTCAGTAATGAAGAGTCGCGCCAAGCGCTAAACATTCTAATTAAATCGGTGCAAAGTGATGAAGATATATTTGTTTGGGCTGAGTATTTAGGTTTACCTACAGATGGTTGGGAAGGAGATGAACCGCCGCCTGTAGTATTAAATAGGCAGCTAGAAAAAGTCGATAACTTCTACGCTTTCCCATTCGTGCAGGTAGCATACGCGTCTAAAGGTAAAAGCAATAAAGGTAAATTAGTCAATACAAGTAAATTGACAAAGTCATTGCGATTAGCCGCTAAGCAACTCAGCAAAAATGGCTTGGTAGAAGTCGATGGTAAAAAATTAGTATCTTCTATAAAAGGAGTTACAGAGGGTATCAAGAAAACGGATTGGCCGAGTGTACGTAAAATTGCACACTCTCCAGTTACTCTAACGGGAGTGCTTTCTGCTGGTCGACAAGGAGCGCAGAAAATTCTTAGCAGATCACGAAATTTGCGCATGTCACCTTTGTCGATTATGGCTATTTTAACCTACTTGGAAACGAGAAATGTTGACACATGTTCTAATCAAGATCCGATTTGTAAGCCTTTAGAGCTTAGAGTGAGAGAAGAATTACCAAAATTATATGCCAGAGCTTTTACACCATCATTGGTGCAAGATGACAAAGAATATGTGTCTGCATATCGGGAATCAGGTTATTTGTTTCAGATTGCCATGTTAGCGGCTCGCCATTTACAATACGAAATCAGTGGACTACCTGAAGATAGAGTTGTTGCAATTGAAGCGCCAAGACCAATTAAATTGTTCAAGTATAATCGTAGAGCAATACCTTTGGGTGAGACGTTTACTCGAAAAGTTGATATTGTTCTGGCTGGGAAAAATACTAGTGTTGTCGACACGAATAACGTGTGGTTGGAGCTAAAATCTTATAAATATCAATCCAATAAAACGACCTTTGAATCGTATTGGAAGCAATGGAATATTAATAAAAGTACTTACAGTAACCATCGAGAATTTTTCTTTGATCGCGTGGGAACAACCGATAATGAGTTAAAAGGGGTTGAAGAAGAAGGAGTTGCTGTTGCTACAAACTTTGAATGGTATTTTCAGGATTTTAAACGCCGGGCAATACGGGGTTATTCAAGTAAAGAGCTAGATAGTGTGGCAGAGTGGGTAAGAAAATTACCCAAATCCAAAGAGGGTATCCAGCATGCTAGCTTGGGTTATAAAGACGGAAAAGAAAATCGTACCAAGTTCACACAGAAGGACGCGCGTAAAAAGCTAAAACCTCATAATGTTAAAACGTGGCTTTTGGGCACGGCAAAAGGTGTACTGCTTGCCAACGTTAATGATGATCTAATAGATGAGTTGATTGATAAAAGTGACCAATTTTAGAAGAGCTATAAAATGAATCAAACTATAAATACTGACGAGATACAAGAGCGTAAAAAACGCTGGAAAGAATTTGCTAAATTAATAGACAAGATCGGCAGTAATAACGTAACCGATCAATCAGCAGTTAGATCTTCCCTATTCAGCTAGATCTGACGTTATAAAATGATCTTTGAATTTCTCTTTCCACACACGAGGGGTTAGATCGATAACATCTTTGGCAGGGTGCAAGCTGACGCGTTGTAATACATCAACTAAGTAATGGTAAGGGTTAACGCCTTGTAAGCGACAAGTCACCATCAAGCTTTGTAAGTAACCTAATTGCTTGGCACCGATTTCACTCCAACAGAATAGATAATTTTTCCGCCCCATTGGAATAACACGCAATGCACGTTCAAGATGATTGGTATCCAAAGGAACATTGGGGTTCGCCAGAAATACCTTCAGCTCTGTTTCACGTTCAGCCGCATAATTGAGAGCTTTACTTAATGGATTGCTAGGCAGTAATTCTGGCCGTTGGCGTTGTTGGTAAACCCAGTTAAAGAAGGCGCTAACAACGGGTTCACTATCTTTAGTGCGTGTTTCTTGTATTTGCTCAGCACAAGCTTGTTTTTGGCGTAAGCCTTCTTCAATTTTATACAGTGCGCCAATATAGGCTAACGCTTGTTGTACCTCATCAGGCTCTGTTTTCAATGCTTTATCAAAGGCTCGCCGAGTATGCGCCCAACAGGCGGCATGCATAACAGTTTGGTCTTGTTCATTTAACTGAAGTACGGTTTTAGTGTAAGCCTGATAGCCATCTGTCAGCAAGGTGCCATTAAAGCCATCAAGCTGTTCAATCGCATGCTGTTTTCCTCGACTTATCGACCAAGTAAACGCCACCTCATCTTGTTCACCATAAATGGGCCAGAAGTAGGTTTGTTTCATTTTGCCTTTGCTTTTTCGTCCCGCTTTTATCGGCACTTCATCCATCGCCAATACATTGCTTTGCAGAATGTGTTGCTTCATGGCTTGGGCAATAGGTGTGAGTAAGTCGATGGCTTTTTGTACCCAGTTAATCAAACTGGCTCGACTCACTTGTACTCCCGCATCTAGCATACGTTGATGTTGGCGATACAGGGGTAAATGGTAAACCGCTTTATCAACCAGTAAACCAGCTAGCAAGGAAACATCAGCATAACAGCCGTCTAAGACATTAGTCGGCGCTGCTGGTGTATTCACGGTTTGATTGGCTTTATGGCGAACAACAGGGCGACGGTAAATGAGTACCGTATAACTACCAGGCTGTTGCGCTAAACGCGTGGTGTCCTTAAAGCCTATAATTTCATACTGTTCTGCATCGTCACCTTGTAACTCTGGTGCCGATAGCTCAATCACTTTTTGAGGGACAGTGTCATCGAAGCGTAACCCAGAGTCATTGACTTCATCACCGGTACGCTGGGTATGAGACTTGCGCTTATGCGCTTTAACGTCAGTGGCCTCGGGTTTCAGGCCTTCTGGTGCATCTCCCACAAATAAGGTGGATTGATGTGGGTTGTCGACTAATTGCTTTTCAGACTTTTGACCAAACAGCTGACGTTTAAACCAGTCGAGTTGTTGCTGAAGGTGGGCGTTATGCTCAACTAATTGAGTAATAACCTCATCTTTTTCAACAGTGTTTAAGTGACTGATTTGACTTGTTTTCATGGGGCGTAATTATACTAAAATCCCCCTTTAAAGTCGCGTATTCCTTGGTTTTTCTTGCCATTTTATTCCGCCAATCAAGCATTGTAATTGTGGCCAATCCAGTTGAACATTTGGCTCATCACCTTTGACGGTATGAAAGGTACCTCGCTCCAATCGCTTTGCCCATAAACAATAACCACCTTGCTGATAATAGAGTAATTTAATGTGGGTACGCTTTCGATTGACGAATACAAACAGCTCACCGCTGTTGGCACGTCTGCCTACCTTGGTTTGCGCTAACGCGGCTAACCCATCAAATTGTTTACGCATATCAACGGGTTGGTTGTAGAGCCAAATGGGTAAGTCACAATGCAAGTTAATCAAGAGGTGGCTCGCATATTCAGCACTACGCCACCAGGAAGGGTTAATTCAATATTCCATTGTTTGGTATCTGTTGAATGATGATTGACTGATATAGCTTGCCAATGGTCAGTTGACGCTGAAAACTCAATATCGTTCTCGCTATTCGTCGCAGGTAATGGCTCGATCCGCTTTCGCCATTTGTAAAAGTTGGAAATTGTCAGCTTGTGTTGTTTGCAAAATTGAGTGACGGTTAATCCGCTGGCGTGGAATTGACTAAATATTAATTGCCAGTCTTCAATTGTACGTTGTTTTCCCATCTTCGTTTCTCATTGATTAAGTTGGCAAACAGTTTACGCGAGTTGGGATCGCTTTAAAGACGGCTTAAATTGATCGGTTACGTAATAACCGCTATCATTATAAATATCTAGAGCAATTTTACTTAACAGGGGAAGAAGATGCAGAGCACCCGGTAGATTCTTTTCATGGAGCTCCATTAATTGAGATGCTACTTACACAAGATCAATCGATCGACAATTTACTGAAAATCAAAAAAAAATATTCACCACATCCTAGGTGGGGAGATGGGCATTGGGCTGATGCAAAAAGATATTATAAAGAAAGAATGGATGACTGGCGAAGTCAAAAAAACCAATTCAGTAACGGCACTATGTTGGGGGGCGGAGAAATTGAGCATGAGCTATTTAAACTTTTTTATCCCCAAAGAGTCGAACCCAATGAGTTTAAAAGTGCACAGGAATTACAAGCTTGGGCTGAAAAAAAGTGCTCAGGTTTAGCGTATGTTTTACTAGATTTTTTTGAGCGTGACCAACCTCCTAGTTCTAGTTTTTATATGAAGTGGTGGCTACCTTACTGGTGTGATTGCATAAATTATGGCTTTAAAGAAGATGAAGTCTATGAATGGATGATCGAAGCTATGCTAGCAGTGCAAGCAAAACCAGATAAGTTTACACCACTGCAAGTCGAGCTAGCGGATAAGATATTTGCTATTGCTGAAGATGATTCAATAAACCCAGAATTTAGGAAACACTTTGCTGACTGCAAAGCTGCTTTGAGCAAATAATAAAATTAAAGGACACAATGATGGAACATTACTTGAGTTTTTACACAAGAACAGAACAATCTATTGATGCTATCAAACAAATACTTTCGGTAAACACTGAGTGGGAAAAAAGAAACATAAAGGCTGGTATTGTTAGCTTTGGTTTTATGTCAGGTTCAGATTATGAAATTTATATTGAAGATGTATGTCGTGATTTAAAAGAACTTGGCATTACTTCTGTACGAATTGCGGTAACGGGTGACGAAGACCCTTGGTTAGAACTAACGTCAATTGAAGGTGAGGAACAAACAACTTGTCAAATTGAGTTTGGGCTGTTTGACTATCTTTCTGAGTGTGAGGGGGAAGACGAATTAACTCCGACATTGAAAAAAGCACAGGAGTTAGGTCCAGATGCTTATTTTCTCCCCATGTATCAACAATGGAAAAAAGGCTTTGAAAAAGCGAGTTTTAAATCTCTAGATGAGATCTATGAACAGATAATTGACAGCTGTGAGGGTAATTAATTCAAAAATTCGGCAGTAGGTAGCTCTATAATGCCACAAAGTATGGCCAACAACTGGTATTAGAGGTCGGCGGACGCGAAGACTTCTTATTCCTGCAACTGTTGTCCCGTTCGCATCGTTCGGACAACTATTAGCTCAAAAATTAGGCTGTTTTAAAAAATAAACCAGCCTAAATTACCCTCAAATCCCGATCAAAATTTGCAAATCTCTCAGTAAATCCACAAATAAATAAACCAGTTTGTTTGAAATTTAAATGAATCTCAAAACCCAAGCATGCCTCAGCCTCGCAAACTACGAACGACATTTATTCAAATTTTAAAAAGAGCGAACTTTCCTAAAAAATCTAAAAACAGCTAATCCGGAAAATAAAAGCCGCTTAAAACGCCATCCCAATCTGATACCCAAACCGGTTGGTTTTTATGATTGTGTGGTTTATTGGTAAAGGTTTCCATCGGTGTTTGACCGTTAAGTTGGCTATGCGGCCTAATATGGTTATACCAAATTTGATAGCGTAAAAGCTCAGTTTGTAAGTTACAACAAGGCGTAAAATCAACCTGCCGCCACAATTGCTTAAACGAACCAAAACAGCGCTCAATACGGCCATTTTGCCAAGGGCTGGCGATATTGGTTGTTTGTGGTTTAATGCCTAATAACCAATATGCTTTTTTCAAAAACTTGGCTGTAAAGCAAGCCTCGTTATCGGTGCGGATCGCTTTTGGTACGCCAAATTGTTTAAAGATTTGAACTAAAGTACGCAGTAATGTTAGTGCACTTTTATTATTGATATTTTGTAGCTTCAGTAAAGCGCGTGAGCCATGATCGATAATGCCTAACACTAAATGTTGTTTTTTGTTTAGCGTGACAAAGGTTAAATCCATCCCCCATGTTTGGTTGACTGCGACAGGCTTTGGCTTTCTATGTTTAATATTTCTGCGTTTCACAGCCACAGCGTATTGATTAGCCTTTAGCTTTTCATAAACAAAGGTTTTACTAACCGTGTGGCCTTGATGTTGATAAAGCCGATTAAAGGTTAAAGCAATCGTGCCACAACCGACATTGGGTAAATGCGCTTTAAGATAAATCACTTTATCAATCACCCACTGCGGCTTTTTCTGGTTTTTAGGGTAGGGCAATATGACTTCTTTGAGTTTATTGTGAGTAAGCGTTGCCGTTCTTCGATGATGTGTTTTAGGAAACCAGACATCTTTAATTTGTTTGAATAAAACTTTCCAGATTAATGCCAAATAGCGCAGCCATCTTCCTTTGAACATTTCCTTCCTTAGTTAGTTTTTGTTTTAAAATCCCCTTATAATAAAACGTTTGTTATGAAATAATCCAAACACGCTCATTGATGAGTTCACAAAGGAATGGCTCGACTTATTTTTTTGATCGGTTTGATCACCCTATCTAATTTACTTTTTACCAAACTCAGCCTTGCTGCTGGCGGTTTCGATATTTGGCATGTACAATTTGGTTTTGTGGTGGGGCGCTCACTGATTTTGTCTGAGTCAGGCAACCTAATTGGGCAGAAAAAATTGATGATGGGTTTCTATGTTAAAAATTACCAACTTGAAAAGGAATATCAAACCTTAGCAAAGTTCGCTGAATTACTGCAAATGTTAGAGAATGAAGAAGATTAAAAAGTAGATAATTGCCATTTAATTAAAAGAGCGTAGAATTACATGTATGACAAGTAAATCATGAGGTTTAAAATGTTATCGTTACGTCTACCTGTAGAAATAGAAGATCGATTATCTAATTTGGCGCAAACAACTGGGCGTACCAAAACTTACTATGCCAAAGAAGCTATATTAAGATATTTGGATGAAATGGAAGATGTGTATATTGCCCTAGATAGATTAGAAAAACCAGGAAAACGCTGGACACAAGAAGAAGTGGAGCAGCAACTTGGCTTGGAAGATTGAATGGGATGACCACGCCCTAAAAGACTTAAAAAAATTAGACAAACAAACGCAAAAAGACATTGTTAAATATCTTAAAACACGAATATCGACAGCCGATTCACCAAGGCAATTTGGCAAATCCTTGGTAGGAGACAAGATCGGCTTGTGGCGTTATAGAGTTAAAGACTATCGCATCATTTGCAAAATAGAGGACGATAGATTAGTGGTTGTTGTATTGAGGACTAGCCATAGAAAAAATGTATACAGGTTAGATATTTAAGTAAGTATCAAACGCCAAGCTTCACTGAGCGTAAATATAATACCGAACACAACCTTGGCGAAAGTGATAGACCTAATGAGCACACCATTGCCTTTGAAGGCTCTGCGGCGAATACCGACACCTTAGTCACCATTGAAGTTGAATGGCTAAACCAAGATGGTACACCGTTACCACCGGGCTTGGCTGATTACGGATTCACCGGGCGTTTAGTTAAAGTCACCGACAGTGGCATGGAGCTAACCGAAGTTGGGCATTTTGATATTACTCCGGGTAAGCGTATTGAAAACGTACAAATCCCCACTGACCATGAATACAGTGAAACCTTCTACCTACAAATATCGGCTAAACCGCAACACGAGAATCCGACATTTGGTGATTTAGGTGCCAGTCCCGATGGGCCATTACAATATCGCCCTAAACACTATGTACCCTTTAAAGTGCCGGTTTATGATGAAGTGCTAGATGTCCCGTTCGCATCGTTCACACAATTACCTGCTCAAAAATCAGGCTGATTTATAAATCAATCAGCCTAAATTACCCTCAAACGCCTAACATAATTCGCAAATTTCTCAGTAAACCCACAAATAAACAAACCACATTGTTCGAAATTCAAACAAATTTAAAAACCCAAGCATGCCTATACCTCGTAAACTACGAACGGCATTTATTCAATTTGTAAAATTACTATTCCTCATTTTCTAACCTTACAACACAGCTAATCCGGAAAATAAAAGCCGCTTAGTACGCCATCCCAATCTGAAACCCAAACCGGTGGGCTTTTTTGATTGTGTGGTTTGTTAGAAAAAGCTTCTATCGGTGTTAGGCCGTTGAGTTGGCTATGTGGCCTGACATGGTTATACCAAGTTTGATAGCGCGAAAGCTCAGTTTGTAAGTCACAACAAGGCGCAAAATCAACCTGCCGCCACAATTGCTTAAACGAACCAAAACAACGCTCAATTCGGCCATTTTGCCAAGGGCTAGCGATATTGGTGGTTTGTGGCTTAATGCCTAGTATCCAAAACGCTTTTTTCAAAAACTTGGCATTAAAGCAAGCCTCGTTATCGGTGCGGATCGCTTTTGGTATGCCGAATTGCTTAAAGGTTTGAACTAATGCACGCAGTAACGTTAACGCACTTTTATTATTGAGATTTTGTAGCTTCAATAAAGCGCGCGAGCCATGGTCGATAATACCCAATACTAGGTGTTGTTGTTTGTTTAGCGTGACACACGTTAAATCCAACCCCCATGTATGGTTGACCGTAATAGGTTTGGGCTTTTTTCGTTTTATTGCTCTGCGTTTCACTGCCACAGCATATTGATTGGCTTTTAACTTTTCATAAACAAAGGTTTTACTGACCGTTTGGCCTTGATGTTGATAAAGCCGATTAAAGGTTAAAGCAATCGTGCCACAACCCACATTGGGCAAATGCGCTTTTAGGTAAATAATTTTATCAATCACCCATTGTGGCTTTTTCTGGTTTTTAGGTTGAGATTCAGGAGGTGTTGTTTTGATATTTTTGTGAGTCCGAAAATCCGCTTTTCGCTGAACAGCACGTATTTTATAAAACCAGACACCTTTAATTCGCCTGAATAATATATTCCAGATTAATGCTAAATAGTGCAGCCATCGTCCTTTGTTCATTTACTTCCTTAGTTATTACCCGCTTGAAATCCCCTTATGTTAAATTGTTTATTATGAAATAATCCAAACACGCTCATTAATGAGTTCACATAGGAATGGCGATTTGATCTCGCTATCTAACTTTTTACGGTCAATTACAGTTACACCTAAGGCTTAGATATTTGGAATGCTAAGGACTGTATGGGTTAGCTGCTGAGTTCCTGCTGCTGAATTCTATAAAACACAATCAATTGTCAATTGAGGAGATTATTAAGCTCGGCCTTCATATAAACTAAAATGAGTTAAGCTAATTTAAATTAGCTTAACTCATTTTAGTTTGTTTTTTTATTGTGTTAGTATTTTTACTAAATTTTCAATGCTCGGTGTCTAAATGAAGAAATTCTACAACAGACAGTCAGAATTAACGCAATTGACGAGTGTGTCAGCCAATATTGAATCAACAAATGGTCAGCTCAGTGTACTTGTTGGTAAACGCCGCGTAGGTAAAACAAGATTACTTAAAGAAGCTTTGTTTCGCGATAATCAGCAGCGCACTTTATACTTATTTATTAGTCGCAAAAGCGAAAGTATGTTGGTAAAAGAGTTTGCTGACCTGATTGTTACCGAACTTGGAGCAAAGTTTTTTAAACCTGACACCCTGCGAGATGTATTTGAGTATCTCTTGGATTATTCAACACAAAGACCGCTCACCGTGATTATTGATGAATTTCAAGACATCCAACGTGTTAATGACTCTCTGTTTTCTGATTTACAAAACCTATGGGGTTCATACAAGGCTGAATCCATGATGCACTTAGTGTGCTGCGGTAGTATGTACAACATGATGACTAAGATCTTTAAGGAAAAAGATGAGCCATTGATGAATCGAGATGACAGGTTTTTTCATATAAAACCGTTAAAGCCTTCAATAATCAAAGCCATTATGCAGGATGTTGGTGTGTTCTCAGCCGAGAGAATGCTTGAATGGTGGTGTTTGTCTGGAGGTATTCCTAAGTACTTAGAGTGGTTATCGTATTCTACGCAAAATGATTCTGTGTTTGATTATGTTATTTCGAGCTCTTCGCCATTTATGAAAGAGGGTTTACATCGATTAGTGGAAGATTTTGGCGCTGAGCATGCACATTACTTTGATATTCTCAATGCAATTGCTCGCGGTAAAACCTCGCGTTCAGACATTAAAAACTATGTGGATGCCGGAATTGACGTTCATTTGGAACGACTTGAAAAAAACTTTAATGTTGTAAGCAAATACAAACCAATATCATCTAAGGAAACGACAAGAGATACCCGTTTCTCGATTGAAGATCCGTTTCTTAATTTCTGGTTCACGTTTATTCATTCAAACGCTAGCGCGGTTGAAATGGATAATTTTGATTACATCAAAGCTCATATAAAACGCGACTTTTCAACTTTTTCTGGTTTGCAACTAGAAGGGCTATTTAAAGCGATCCTTGCTGAATCCAACCAGTTTAATCAGATTGGAAGTTATTGGAATAACAAGGGTAGAGACGAGATAGATATTGTCGCTATTAACAAGCTCGATAAGATAGTGTTAATCGCTGAAGTTAAGCGCAATCAAAGTAAATATGATGAAGCTAAATTGATTGGCAAAGCTCAGGGGCTGCTTGCCAAGATGAACTTGAGCGAACACAAAGTTAGCTATCGTGGTTTCTCACTTGATAACCTTGAACAGGTAATGGAAGAGTTTAAGCCAAGGTTTGATGGTAATTGATATTAACTCGATTGGAAAATCGGCTCTATATAAAGGCCGATGTATTAAAAGCCATCGGCCTAAATTAAAACAATTCTTCTAGCTAGTTTTTGCTACTTGCCTCAGCGACTTGTTCAAAGTGCATAAGCACTTCTTCTATTTCGTGTGCCATCTGCTTACGTGTTAACGGGCTGTCTTGTTCAGTTTTGGCCATTACAGTAACTGTGGCTGGGTGAACTAATAAATCTTTCGCATGATAGCAACTGGCGTTTTTCATGGCTGGTAATTTACCGTCAGCGTGATAGTCGGCTTCAATGGCATCTAAGTCGAGCGTTTGCATTAAGTCAGCAGCGGCTAACACTGCATTTATGTATTCTTTACATTCTGGATGACGAGGTAAAAATAAGCCTAAAACGATTTTGGCTTGTGCAACGAGTTTTTGTGATCCTAGAGCGATAGAATCAAATTTAGCGTCTTTTGATTGGCTTAAAACAGATTGAGCAATATTCTTATATTCCGCCCATTGGTCTTGTGGTTCATTTTTCGAACAGGCTGTCGTTAACAATACGCCCGTTGCTAAGGCTACTAGTGATTTTCGCATAATGTATTACCTATTGATTTTTTCTAAATGATAACGCTTATCATTTTCTCTATCAATAGTGCGATGGTAATAACTGCTCACTGTTACATATGTAAAAATTAGCGTTAGAAGGTTTTGATCATTTTTTGCATACCTGGTGGTCGGTCTGGATCAATGCCGCGTTCAATAGCGACATTAGCTATATCTAAATAAAAGCGCTGTAATAATGTAAGAGGGGCTAAGCGTTCTGGGCAATTGAAAATGGGTTGTTTGAGCTTGTGAACGGTTAAACCGGCATCAATAAATTCTTGAATTTGTTGTTGGTGTTTAGCAAAGGCTTCGTCGCGTAAATCGACACTGAGTAAACCGAGCTTTTTGTCAATCATACCGACTGCGCCGTGGGCAAACTCCGCTGAACTGAAAGGTTCTGCGTGTATGCAGCAATTACCCATTAACTTCATGGTGATTTCTTTGGCAATGGCATAACCAAATCCTCTGCCGAGTACAGCACAATGTTCAATTGAGTTTAACATGGCGTTGGTGATGATCGGCTCTGATTGGCAAGCTTGTTCCATTAAGTCGGGTAATTTGTATAAAGCTGAGCTGAGCTCTTTGTTGTGGGTCCATTTAGCCACTAATTGCAATAATGCTGATAAGGTAGTGAGCACTGTTTTAGTTGCTCCTATCACTTTCTGGCCACCGGCTTTTAGTGGTAACAATACATCGCACTCTTCTGCCAATGGCGAATTTTCGTCATTGACTAAGCCGACAACATAGGCACCTGAGAGTTTTGCCATTCTAGCTTGGTCAATTACATCTTGGCTGCGTCCAGACTGGCTAATCATTAATACTAAGGCGCCGTCTAATTTTATTGAACTTCCATAAGCACTCGTTACAGAAGGGGTCGCGCCAACCACAGGAATACCGGTTTCAATTTCAAACAAATATTTAGCAAAAGAGCCTGCGTGATCTGATGAACCGCGACCAACAATATAGATAAATTTAGGCGAAACTAAACGTAAATGAGACCCTAGCTTGTCTGTTGTGTGATCGTTTTCTTCAAGTTGATTGGCTATTCGCTCTGGTGTTTCCAAGGCTTCTTGTACAAATAGGGGAGTTGATGCAGTCATGATATTTATGTCTCAAGCTTAAGCTTTAAGGTTTGCTTGTTGGCATTGTTGCGCGTAAAAAACGGCGCCATATTCCGGAGGGTTTTGTGCCGGCGATAGTTGGTCGACAAGAGTCTGGTCTAACCAAGGCAAGTATAAAGGCGCTAGCCCACCGAGTAGGGTTAACCCCTCGGGTTTAGTCGCAAGTAACTTTTTAATCATGGCGTTAATATAATACGCCGCTTCGCGCAATAGTGCAGTGGCTAGCGCATCACCTTGATCAGCCGCACTAAATACTAACGGCGCTAATAAGGAAAATTTAGCTGAGTTAGCCGCCTCAAATTGACTATATATTTGCATCGCGTCTGGAGCCGATTGTTCAATAACGGCTTGGCTTAACATACTGGCGGGGCTTAGCTCATCTAATACCTCTAAGGTATGTTGCACCGCGTGCAGACCCAGCCAAGCACCAGAACCTTTATCTCCTAGTTTAAAACCATGGCCGCCTAACATTAAAAAGTCGTCTTGAGATTGATTTTCGGTTATTGAAACACCGCACGAACCTGTTCCCAATATGATGGCTGCACCAAAGCGACTATTGTGCGCGCCGTAACAGGCAATATGTAAATCGGTAGTTACGTGTAAAGAAGCAAAGGGTTGTTGCCAAGCAAGTAATGCTTGCTTAGCTTTGGGGTCATTGGCCCCGGCAACGCCTGCGCCCACGGCAAATTGTTCGAGCGGTAAGTGGCTTAAACCTGAATTAAATATGGCTAACTTGCAAGCTTCTATAATGGCTTGTTTAGCTTTAGGTAAATTTAACGCGATATTAGCGGGTCCGGCAAGCCCAGTGCTTAGGTAAGTTTGTTTGGCAATATCGTACACTATGGCTTTACATTTGCTGCCACCGCCGTCTACGCCTATTAGGTAGTTTGGTTTTGCCATTTGGGCCACTCAATGCTTTATTGGGTTTTAACGCGTTCGAATACGTCAATTACTTTTATCACACCGCGTACATTACGTGCTACTTCAATCGCTTGTTGAGCCTCGCTATCATTAACTAAGCCCATTAAGAATACTTCATTGTTTTCTGTGTAAACTTTGACATGCGATCCATCAAGCTTTTCAGCGGTGAGTAATTGTTTTTTGACTTTGGTCGAAATCCAAGCATCGTCGGCATGAACTTCTAGGCCCACCGGTTTACCAATGCGAATTTGATTAAACACGTTACGTACATTGCGGTTATTGTGTACTAATTGCTCTACTTGCAAGCTTAGATGACGCGAGGGCGCTTGGCCGACAATCAGCACATTTCGATTAAAACTTATAAAGGCCACATTGACTATTTTATACAGTTCAGGGGACTCGCCCAGTGCATTGTTTAATTTAAATTCTATTTCACTGTCTTCAATTTGTGCGCCTAATGAGCGCCTATCGTGAGCGGTTGAAACCGCTCCCGCTGCCCCTGCTACGACTAGCGCTGCGCAGCCTTGTAATAAAAAACATAAGCTTAAAATAACGAGTAAAGACTTTTTCATTTTTCTTCTTCTTGGTAAAAGTTATTGGCTTCCTGGAAATAAGGTATTGACGATGGCGTCGCATAAGCAATGTGCGATAAGTTGTTGCACTTCAACAATTCGCACGGGTTTGTTAGCGGGTATTTTTATTTCTATGTCATTAGTGCTGATCAAACCAGCGACTTCTCCACCGTCGTCACCGGTAATCGCAATGATGATCATATCGTTAGCAACCGCTGCTTCCATGGTGCGGGTTAACACGGCATTATTAGGGTCGCTCGCTAATACTAATAAAACGTCTCCTGGTTGGGCGACGATTTTTAATTGTTCAGCATAAATATATTCAGCCTGATTGTAGCCTGCAGATACCGATAATTGGGTATTATTGCCTTGCAGTAATACAGCCGGCAAGCTAGGACGAGTTGCCCCCGCAGGTTGAACCAGCATAGAGGTAAAGGTTGCAGCGACACCGTAGGCAATACCATCACCACAGCATATAACTTTTTTATCCTGTAGTAGGCAGTTTACTATGGTTTGTGCTGCATTTTCGATAGCGTCGGCTAACATATCAGCCGCGACTATTTTACTTTGAATACTTTCGGTAAAACTTTGTTTGATTAGGTCTTGCATAAAAACTAATAATTATTAAAAAGCGTTTTTAATCCAGTTGATATTTTGCGGGCTTCCGTCAAAGGCAATGATATCAAAGCGAAAAAATGTATGTTGGCTATTTAAGCCTTGGGCCTGCATATAATGCTGTGCCGTTTTGCGCAGCGTTTTTTGTTTGGTTTTCGTTACGCTAGCGGCTGCACTACCAAATTGGTCTGATTGTCGATAGCGTACTTCAATAAATACTAATTTACCCTTGTCGTTGGCGATTAAATCTAACTCGCCACCCTTTATTTGGTAATTTTCTGCCAGTACCTTAAGGCCCTGTTGGCTAATAAAGCGCTTGGCTTCTTGCTCAAATGAGGCGCCACGTAATCGAGACGACACTTTTGTAACAACATTAGTGAACAGGTTTAAATTCGACGACTTGCTCATTTTTATACTGCGCCCATGCGAGTTGACGGCTAACCATGCCATTGGGTTCAACTAATAATTTGCCACTTAAACCGATATGATGAAAGCCTGAAAACGCGCGCATTTGCGCTAGGTGCGGTATAATACGAAAGCTGTCGTAACCAAATGCAAATAAGCGCGCGGCTTTATCATCGTTACCATTCCACAGTTGTTGCATTTCACTGGCTAGGGTAACTTCTTGTTTACGGGTTGGCAGTACCCAAGGCATTTCACTGAAACTAATACCATTTAAATCTTTTAAATCGGCAATGGTTAAATCGGAACTAAAGCCATTAGACGTAGTATAAATGGGCGAAGGTTTAGCAAAAGGAGCCGTGTTAATATCGACATAAGGCTTTAATAACTTTATTTGCGCCGTATTGCCATATACATAAATTAAATCGACATCTTGGCGGTTACGCGCGTCAGACTCAAAATTGCTTGGGTTGCCAAGTAACGCTTTAATGGTTTTTATTCGCTGTTTACTCGCGTCTGTTTCCATTAAATATTCAACTGAGGCTTTTATTTCTTGGCTGTTTTTAAAATAGGCGACTTCAGGCTCTATGTTAGTCAGTTCAGTAAATTCGCTGATAAAGGTTTCAGCAACTCGTTTGCCATAACTGTTATTTGCTGCAATCACGATAGGGTGCTGATAACCAATTTCTGCTAGCTTTTGCGCGGCTTGGCGAGCTTCACTTTCCGGCGATAGGCTAAATGCGTAATGCATTTTGTCAAGCGCGAGTTCGTCTAATTGGTTTAGTAGTAAAATCGGGATTTGGGTAAATTTTTGTTGAACTGCTTCTATATTCGATTTGAGTAAAGGGCCAATAATAAAGTCAGTTTCCAATTCCAGTGTGGCAATATCTGTGTTGTTGGTATCAACAAAAGTTAGTGTATCTAAACTTAATAGATTTTGCTGACTATAATAGCCAGCCATAATCCCTTGCTGGACCACTTGCCCTTGGCGAGCGAATTTACCTGATAAAGGTAAAAATACCGTAACGTTTTTCGGGCGATAAGGTTCAGTTTCAAGCGCGGCTAATAAGCTGTCAGGTAATTGGCTTGCAGCGGGATGCCCTTGATATTGTGCTTGCCAATGGCGAATATTAACCAACATTTGTTTGGGGGTGTCAGCGTAGGTTCGGGTTATATTCAGTAGATTTAACCAGCCGGAAAGTTGTTTTTCTTGCTCATTGTCAAAGGCTCGTAAACCTTCGGTGCCTAGTTGTGTTATCTGCGCCCACGTATCATCACTATTTTGGGTTAAACCGGTTTGATCGTCTGTCGCAATATATTGCCGAGCGCCAATTAACGCCTTGGCTGCTGCTAAATGATGCTGTGTATGGCTAGCTGAGGTCACTTTTACTTGCCATACACGTTGTTCAAACCCTTGAATAATAGGTAAGTCTTTAGCCAAATTAAAACTTAACTGATATTGCTTTAAGCCAGTTAAAGCTTCGGCCTTAAATAATGTGAATTGATTTTGCATAAACGGACTGAGCAATTCGCTATTGAGCTGCTCAAGTAATGCGTGTGCTTTAGCGTATTCACCTTGCTTTAACCAAGCGTCGGCTGCACGTGTATACCAAATAGTGGATTGCGACGGGTTACTTGCTTCATTGGCTCGTTGTAAGTAATCGGCAACGGTTAGTTCCGGTTTTTTTTCAACGACAGGTGTTTCTAATTGTGGCTTAGGTTGATTTACCTGAGCGGGTTTTTCAGGAGTACTACCGCAAGCAACGAGTAATGCAATACTTGAAATTAAACTGAAGGCACGTGATACACGCTTCATTCCATTTCTATCCTTAAGGCCTTAGATATTAGCAATAGTTTACTATAGCCAGTTATATGGCTCCACAGTCAGTAATTACAAGCACCTGCTTATTTTGGAATGGCTTATATTTAAAACTGAGTATACAGTCGTAAATTAGCGATATTAACGTATAATCGCCGACCAGATTGAATACTCAGCAGGTTTAAAACCGAAAATGGCAGACATTGGCACCTTATACGTAGTTGCAACCCCAATAGGTAATCTTGGCGATATTACCGCAAGGGCAATTCAAACTTTATCTGATGTGGATTACGTGGCCGCAGAAGACACACGTGTCGCAAAAAAGCTGTTTAGTCAGTTTGAAATTAAAACGCCGTTAATTGCCTATCATGATCACAACGAAACTGAGCAGAGTGATAAACTCATTTATCGTTTAAAACAAGGTGAAAACTTAGCATTAATCTCGGATGCAGGCACGCCGCTGATTAATGATCCTGGTTACGTTATAGTTAAAGCCTGTCGTGAACATAATATTAAAGTGGTGCCTATTCCAGGAGCCAGTGCAGTTGTTACAGCACTATGTGCAGCCGGCGTTGCCACTGACCAGTTTTATTACGGTGGCTTTTTACCGGCCAAAAGTAAAGCGCGCTGCGATGTGTTAGCAACATTAGTTGAACGCGATTATTGTTCTGTATATTACGAATCAACTCACCGTATTTTAGCTAGCTTAGACGATATGCAAAAAGTATTGGGCGATGAACGTCATATTGTCATTGCCCGCGAGTTAACTAAAACCTTTGAAACAATAAAAGCCGGTGCAGTTAGTGACGTGATTGCATGGATCAAGGCCGACCATAATCAACAAAAAGGCGAGTTTGTAGTGATTGTTGAGGGGGTAAAACAAGCGGCTCAAATGGATGACAAAGCTAAAAATCTACTTAAAACGCTGCAACAGCATTTACCACCTAAAACCGCTGCCGGTATCGTTGCCGACACATTCGGCTTAAAGAAAAAAGATGTTTATCAATATGGCTTAGGGCTCGAGTAGAAAATATATTGGCGTATGGCTGGACTCATAGTCAAAGCGATCAGGTTTTAGGGGCAGGTTTCTAGTTCCAGACGAAACCTAATTACCTACATCCATGTAGGCAAAGCCGTCAAAGCTACCGCATCCTTGCTCTCGCTCCTTACCTACATCCATGTAGGCAAGCTTCGAGGCCCCATGAGCATATGCTCTACTATGTGATTGGGGTTGCCTAAAGGGATTTAGGTATTAGGACGACGCAGGAGCCACAGGTTTCCTGTTCCCGACGAAACCTAAGTACTTACATCCATGTAAGCAAAGTCGAGAGTAAGCGCTGACAATGAACCATAAGACCTGAGCGAGAAGACTATATTCCTGCTAAAGCCGAGCTTTCAACTTATATAAAGGCTTGCTAATCGCCTTGTCGTTTCAAAATGGATAAATTTATTTTAAATATTGACCTCATTTAAAATTCTGTGTTTGTTCATCTTATGCCTAACAAAAGTGTTACTTATTATATTTGCGACGTATTTACTCAAAGTCAGTTTGGTGGGAACCAACTAGCGGTTATTCCGGATGCAGCGGGCTTGAGTGATGTTCAAATGCAAAAAATAGCGGCTGAGTTTAATTTTCCTGAAACCACCTTTGTTTTACCTGTATCAGAAAAAGCAAAACAAGCGGGATGTGACTTTCAAGTACGTATATTTACACCCACACAAGAGTTACCGTTTGCAGGACACCCCAATTTAGGTACAGCTTTTGTTTTACACCAAGCTGGATTGTTAGCAGGTGAACGCCAACAAGTCATTTTTGATGAGTTAGCAGGTAAGGTCGCGATAGAATTTATAGGTGATGGCAAGGAGGCGTTGCGTTATCAACTAACGAGCCCAGAGTCGTTTAGCCGAAAAGAAACTGTTGACGTTGAACTTGTGGCTGGTGCTATCGGTTTATCAGCCAATGATATTACGCTAGAGAACCATCAACCTGTAGTTGCCTCAGTTGGCTTGCCTTTTATATTTGTTGAGTTAAATAACTTACAGGCTTTGGCGGCTGTTACGTTAAATCTTAGTGTTTTTCAGCAATTGGCTCACCCCGTTCATGTATATGCAAAACAAGCCAATCAGCGTATACAAGCTCGTATGTTTGCCCCTATGTTAGGCGTTAACGAAGATCCAGCAACGGGCAGTGCTAATTGTGCTTTAGCAGCATTGCTAGCCGAGTTAGATAATAGTGAAAGCGGTCAATTTAATTGGCAAGTTACTCAAGGTGTTGAAATGGGCAGGGAGAGCGAGCTATTCATCAGCGCACATAAAAACAATGGGCTAGTGACCTCTGCAAAAGTCGCGGGGCACTGTGTTTTAGTCAGTAAGGGAGAGTTCTTTTTATCAACCTAGAATCTTGTATCTTTGCAATTTAATTTTGATTAGTTGAAACAAGGCTGGCTATTCAGGCACCTACTCTTGGTGCCCGCAGGATAGCAGGTACTACAAAGGCAATAGATACCTGATTTCTCAGGTATAACGGTAATTTTTTATACCTTTGGTAGAAAATACCCCTCTATTTACAAACACGCTGCATAGTTACATACAGATTAAATAAATAACGTCAGACTGGTTGACGTCTTTTTAGTTTCTGATTTTCTGACACGGCGACAGTCTTACCAATTTACCTTGAGACTAACGCCTAATTGGCGAACGCCATCACTTGGGTTACACATGAGAATGCCAGATAAGTCAGAGCGAGAGGCTTGAGTTGGATCATCTAGGGCATCAATTTGTAAGCAAGTTTTTTCTCGGGTGATGTTTTGGGCCCATAACGACACTATAGTTTGCGAATTTAGGTTCAAATTGAACCGTGCATTAGCATAAAACTGGCTATTTTTGGTGGAGAATGGATCATCAGCGTAATTGAGCGAATCGACTTGCTTAGCAATATATTGCCCTTCGATTAAGGCACTCGCGGCCCCTAAACGAGTTGAGAATTGTTGTTCCAATCTAACCGTGGCGCTGTATTTGGGAATATTTTGTAAACCATGGCCTTGCTCAACGTTTGTTAGCAATCCTGCGTCAGTAATTTCACTAGTTAAATAACCTAAATTGGTTGATAGTAGGGTTTGTTCCAGTAGTTGCCAGTCAATTTCTAACTCAGCTCCCGCAAGTTTGGTTTCAGGAATATTGACAAAGCCCGGGATACCGTCGACTACATCAAAGGTTTGTAAGTCTTGCCAATTATAGTGAAATATCGCGCTATTGACGCGCAATTGTCGGTTGTTCCACCACGATTTAAACCCTATTTCATAGGCTTGAATTTCTTCAGGGCCAACGGGGCGTTCAACATCACCAAAAAAAGCGGCTAAGGCACGTGAATCAAAGCCACCAGATTTAAAGCCTGTGGAATGACTGACATAGCCATAAACTAAATCGTCAAATTGGTGACGAAAACGAATGTCGTAAACCAGTTTGTCTGTTTCTAAATTAAGATTTGGAAAATCTAAAACACAGGGTACGCCGTTGCTAGGTGGGCATTGAGTCTGGGTATCGCCTGTTTCATTGAGTACGATATGTCGGTCAATAAACTGTTGTGCGGGAAATTTGTCTAGCGGAGTACGGATAACACCAAAATGAGAGTTAGCCGACTTTTTATTGGATATTTGCCGAAGACCAATCGAAACAGATTGTTTTGCGGTTAACTCATAATCGAAAATACCATATAAGGACAGATCGTTGTCCTGTTGGTCTAAAATATTATGTGGTGTGATCTGGGCGCCATTAGCAATGACTTGGCGTCTGACGTTAGTGGTTTGTAGCATGTCTTCAGTGAAATAATATAGCCCTACAACCCAATCAAAGCGGTTATCGTCTAACGAAGTTAAGCGTAACTCGTGGCTACTTTGCTCAAATTGCGAGTCTTGATAGGCAATAAAGCGCAAAGTCACTTCGCCACTAAAATCTTCAGAAAACTGAACTTGGGTATTATCCCATGCTGAAATTAAGTCTAGTTTAAACGTTGTAAACTCATGACTTAAACTGAGTTGCAGACCATCATGTTCAACCTGCTGTTTAACAGGAGAAACATCATATAACGTATGCCAGTCATCAGAAGATGGGTTAAATCCAGAAGGGGTAACACAGTTAACCTTTTGATTAAATTGACTACCTTTTAGTATTTCTTGGGTTGAACAAGCTTGGCTAGGATCATTGGGATCGCGCAAGCCAACCGCTTTGTGGCCTAAGCCTTTTCCTTGATTACGGGCACCATGCCATTTAATGAGTAGCTCTGTATCTTGGCTTAAATCGAATGCCAATTGCGCGCGCCATGCAGTTTTGTCAATTTCTCCGAGTTTTTCGCCTTCTCGCTCTGGTGCCATGTTGGTAAACAACCCATCGCGAGCTTGAGTATTAATCGCGAGTCGAGCTGCACTGTATTCGCTAATGTCAAAGCCGACAGCCGCTTGTAAATTATGTGCGTTGTATTGGGCCAAACTCGCATTGATACTTGCATCCAAACCACCGCCTATTTGCGGCTTTTTTGAAATGTAATGAATCGCGCCGCCCATGCTATTGCGACCAAATAAGGTATTTTGAGGGCCTCGTAAAATTTCTATCCGCTCAATGTCAAATACGTTAGCCACGCCCGTATAAGGGTTACTTAACGACACATCGTCGCTATAAATACCTACTGCTCTGCTGACATTGCCATGAAAATTATTGGTTCCTACGCCACGAATAGAAAAACCAGCGTTTACATTATTCGTCGCATTACGGCTTAAATTGGCCATATGGTCTAATACTTGATCGGCTGAGCCTATATTTAGATTTTCAATCTGTTTTTCACCTAGGGCTTGCATGGAGGCAGCGACAGCATGTTGCTCTTCTAAGCGTTTGGTTGCTGTGACTTTAATCACTTCTATTTCAGCAAGACAAATGTTGGGCAAAAAGAAGGCGGAAACAAAGATGCTACTTGTTAGATAGTTAAAATTGACTCGAAAAAAGGTTTTTTTCATGGTGTTTTTCTTAACAATGACATAGCAATATATAGTCTTCTCGCTCAGGTCTTATGGTTCATTGTCAGCGCTTACTCGCCCCAATCACATAATAAAGCATATGCTCATGGGGACTCGAAGCTTGACGGCTTCCCCTAAAACCTGATCACTTTGACTATAGTTCTGGTGAGTTGCTTTAATCTTAGTGGATGATTGTGACAATAGGCAAACTGAGCGTTAATCTTAAAGCGCTATCGTGTTTACTCTTTTTTTATAATACAATTGAGACAGTCCTTCTCCTTCGTATTCTTTTTATGGATCTCATCGATACACTTGGTTTTGTTGCCGCAATTTGTACAACTATTTCATTTATCCCTCAAGCGATAAAAGTGTTAAAAACAGGCGAAACTAAAGCTTTGTCTGTCACCATGTATAGCTTGTTTACTTTTGGTGTTGCGCTGTGGTTGGCTTATGGCTGGATTAAAAATGATGCAGCGATGATTTTTGCTAATACCATCACTCTTGTATTGGCGATCGCTATTTTGTACCAAATTGTGCGAAATTTACGCTCTGATAAATCAGAGCGCTAAATAACAGCCTATAAGCGCGTTAAATATGTCGGGGGTAGATTAGTACCAATGTCATTAAGTTAACGGCATTGGATTTTAATCTTCTTCCACTCGGCATCTAATTACTCTGTATTTGCAGGAGTAAATCCTGCCCTCATTAAAAACCTACATAGTGCACCTACAGGGTTACAGAAAATCACACTTGGTACAATTAATCCGTCACCATTTTTGATTTCTTTAATTTATTGTATTTAGGATCGCCACCATAAATCTTAGCCGCGTCTTGCCATTGGCGATTCAAGCTTGGGATCATGGCTTTTAGCTCAACTTGCTTGGCTTTATATTTATCGCTTCCGGCTTTGTTATACCACTCGTATGGATCATTGCTGTGGTCGTAAAATTCTTCACCACCTTGGCGATAACTAATATAGCGATAGTGCTGGTAGCGGATCGCGTGATTATTAAAGCCTTGAGTCGTAATTGCAGGTTGTGTCCAACTGGCGTTTGGCTGGCTTAATAGTTTAACTAGACTGTCGCCTTCAACAAAATCCGGTGCTTTAGTATGAGTTAACTCGGCAAGCGTCGGCCACAAACTTTGTAAATCAACTGGGGTGTCGGTTTTACTATTCGGTTTTGTTACCCCTGGTGCATACCAAACATACGGGGTGCGAGTGGCTTCTTCCCATAAAGCAAATTTACGCCAGCGATGCTTTTCACCTAAGTGCCAACCGTGATCGCCCCATAATACCACTATGGTATTGTCAGCATTTGGTCCTTGCTCTAAAGCATCTAAAATACGACCCACTTGCACATCGGCATAAGTCACAGAGGCGAGATAGCCTTGAATAGCGCTTTTCCAGCTACCTTCTTCTAATATCATATCGTGTTCGGATTTATTAGAAGGCTCGTAAGGTAAATCATCTAAATCATTTTTGATATGAGGTGGGATCTTAATGTTATCCAGCGGATACATATCAAAATATTTCTTTGGTACATGCCAAGGTAGGTGAGGGCGAAATATACCGGCGGCGATAAAGAAAGGCTTATCGTGTTGTTTGCTCACTTCATCTGCGGCCCAACGCGCGACATGGTAATCCCAAATGGCATCATCACCGGTTGCCATTTGGACAATGGAAAGCTTACCGTTCTTGTATTTTTTACTTGGCCCATCTGCTTTTGCTAACTCGGCATCAATTTTATCTTGGCCTTCTAGTTGGTACTTTTGTTTTAAAGTTTTAGCTAATAAATAAAAGTCCCATTCTTCGTCACGGATCACCCTATCGTTATGGAAAATTTTGCCACCACCCAATACTGAATAGCCATTTTGTTTGTAAAAGGCTGGCAAGCTCTGGCCTGAACCAACGACCGATCGCCAATCTCGGCCATTTTCATAAATTCCACTGGTTGATGGACGTAAACCCGTCATCATCGCCGCACGTGTAGCGTTGCATATGGCTGAGGGTGAATAGGCGCGATGAAAGCTCATGCCTTTGGCTGCTAACCGATCAATATTGGGTGTGATGGCTTGTTTATTGCGCCCTAAATGGCCGACCCAGTGATTGAGATCATCAACAGATATCATTAATACATTGGGGCGCTCTGGTGTCTTGGCCGCTGCTATGGATTGAAAGCTAGCGAGAGTCACTATTAATCCCAAAGTTATGTAAATATGGTTTTTTATTGATTGTTTTATGTGCATGCTTGTCGACTTAATATTGTTAAAGCAAAGTTAAATTCGTAGCAAAGAATAAAGATAATTTATTTGTAATACAATATTAGATTTGGTTAAGATAAGAAAAGATCAACATCATCGTAACGCCCTAAACGGAACTAAAAATGCAAAAACAATTACAACTATGGCGATTATTTAGCTTACTGCTAATCAGCTTTTTTTGCGCTAACGTATATGCAGCTTTGCCTACCTATCAGGTGATTGCTGGCGACTTGATGGTACAGGGTACCGGTTATCACTATCTGAGCGATGGCAGAATTGGTATTAGCCCAAAGCAAGGTCAAACTGTCGCTAAAATTAGTTCTACCGTACCTATGGGCAACGGTCGTTTTGATATTCGCTTATACACCTTAGGTGATAAACAAGGCCAATCTCGCTACCAAGTTAAAATTGGCAACAACGAGTTACCTGAGTTTGTGCAGCCTAAAACAAATAAAGAGCAAGACAGTTCGAAAAAATTTGTTAAGACCTGGCACAGTGTTGAAATCAATGAAGGTGAAGTTTTCAGCGTAACGGCTTTTAACGCTAGTCATGATAATAAGTCGTTTAGTCGCGCAGCGTGGCATAAAATTGAATTTATCGCACTTGATGGTGATCCAGGTAAAGCCAAATCGAATATTAGCCAAATTCGCAGCCAACAACAGATTGAATCAGGACCAGCGTTGCTGCAACCAAGAAAAGCTGATGGCAAAGGGCAGGTGCAAATTTTTGGTGAATTAAAACAGTGGCATGCGGTGGGTATTGCGTTAGATGGCCCATTTGCTTATGAGCAAGATTTAAATCCTAATCCGTTTGTTGATTACCGTATGCAAGTAACGTTTAGCCATGAGTCAGGTGTGCCAACCTTTAATGTCCCCGGCTATTTTGCGGCTGATGGCAATGCGGCAGAAAGCTCGGCTGATTCAGGTAATAAATGGCACGCCATGTTATCACCGGATAAAGCGGGAAAATGGTTTTATCAAATTAGCTTTGTTAAAGGTGAAGATGCTGCAATTAACCCGCAAAGTGGCACGGCTTTAACTCCTTATCATGGTCAGTCTGGTTATTTTCATGTTCACCCGTCTGATAAAACAGGTCGGGATTTTCGTAGTAAAGGTCGGTTGCAATACATAGGTGGTCACTACTTACGTTTTGCAGGTAGCGGTGAATATTTTATTAAAGCAGGTCCCGATGCACCTGAAACATTTCTCGCTTATACCGATTTTGACAATACTTTAGGTATGAAACCCAATTTGCCTTTAAAAACCTGGCAACCTCACGCGCAGGATGCTAAGCCAACTGATCCCACTTGGCAAAAGGGTAAAGGTAAAAACATTCTTGGCGCGATCAATTATTTAGCTGATGTTGGCGCTAATGCCTTCTCATTTTTAACTTACAATGCTGCGGGTGACGGCGACAATGTTTGGCCTTATGTAGAGCGTAACGGCAAGTTACACTTTGATGTGTCTAAATTAGCACAATGGGATCGCGTATTTAGTCATGCGCAAAACCAAGGCATATTCTTACATTTTAAATTGCAAGAAAACGAAAGTGATGACAATCGCCGTGGCGCTGCTAAAAAGCCTGCTAATATCCCAGAGTCACTAGACGGTGGCCTTTTAGGTACAGAGCGCAAGTTGTATTTACGTGAAATAATTGCCCGCTATAGCCATCACTTAGCCTTGAACTGGAACCTAGGTGAAGAGAATACACAAAGCTATAGTGAACAGCGTGATATGGCGGCGTATATTGCCAATTTAGATCCTTACAATCATTTACGTGTGATCCATTCTTTCCCTTCTCAACAAAAAGCTGTGTATTTAAATTTATTGGGTAGCCAGTCAGATGTCATGGGGGCGTCTTTGCAAAATCATTGGAATAGTGCCCACGAGAAAACCTTATTTTGGTTAGAACAATCTCGTGCCGCCGGTAAAGCTTGGGTTGTAGCGAATGATGAGCAAAACCCTGCAGGTTTGGGGGTGCCACCAGACCCCGGTTATAAAGGCTTTGACGGTTGGGCTATACATAATAAAAATCGTTACAACCTGCACGATATACGTAAACGTACCCTATGGGGCAATATTATGGCTGGTGGTGCAGGCGTTGAATATTATTTTGGCTATCGCTTAGCGGAAAACGATTTAAAAGCGCAAGACTTGCGCAGTCGACATCTATCTTGGCGTTATGCGGCACATGCTGTCGATTTTTTCCAACAGCATAAAATACCAGTACAGCGTATGCGCAACCAAAACCATTTATTGGTTAAAGGGCAAAGCAAGCCTTACGTATTGGCGGCCGACAATGAAGTTTACTTGGTTTATTTGCCTGTCGGCGGTAATAGCCAACTCGATTTAAGTCAGGCAAACGGTAACTTTTCATTGTCTTGGTACAACCCAAGAACAGGCGGTAAGCTTATACAAACTAGCCTTAAGCGCTTAAAAGCTGGAACGGTAGTCGATTTAGGCAATCCACCTAAAGATGATAAAGAAGACTGGTTAGCCGTTATTCGTAAATGATAGTAAGTAATGTTCAACCTTCTATTTGCGGGGGTGAACCTTTGCTAGCTTTGTATACTAATAATCGCTATGCTTAGTAACAAATAATTAACAATAGCACACAACACCAATTGACAAATTGTAAATGCATTTAACCAATATATACCCAAGCCTAAAAGACAAGGTGGTTTTAATTACAGGTGGAGCATCAGGGATTGGCGCCAATTTAGTTGAAGCCTTTTGCGCACAGCACGCTAAAGTTGCTTTTATCGATGTGATGGATGTGCCAGCGCAAAAGCTCACCGACTATATAGAGCGTAAAGAAGATTCTAGTATTCCCAATTATTATCGCTGCGATTTAATGGATATTGCTAGCTTGCAAGCGACTATTGCCCAAATCGCCGAGGATTTAGGGCCAGTTCATGTTCTTATCAATAATGCAGCCAATGATGATAGGCATGATTTTAAAGAGGTCACTGTAGAGTATTGGGACGAGCGCATTGCGGTTAACTTACGCCATTACTTTTTTGCTGCCCAAGCGGTTTATCCGCAAATGAAAGAGCTAGGTGGTGGTTCAATTATCAACTTTGGTTCTATGAGTTGGTATGCTACCCATGGTGGTATGCCAGGCTACACCAGCTCTAAAGCGGCAATTGAAGGAATGACGCGTGGTTTAGCAAGGGATATGGGGGCTGATAGAATTCGGGTTAATACCTTAGTGCCCGGTTGGGTAATGACTCCACGCCAGCTACAAAATTCACTGGCTGATGAATCCGCTCGAGAGAAAGTCAGAGATTCACAATGTTTAAATGAATTTGTTATTCCAGAGAATATCTCAGCCATGGCGCTGTTCTTGGCATCAGACGATAGCCGCATGTGCACCTCGCAGCATTTTATTGTTGATGGTGGGATTATTTAGGTATTTTAGAATATTCAACTAGCTGAGAGAGGGCAGCGTATCTCGGCTATGATATTTAACGCTCCTTTGTAGGGTAGAATTTATTCTACCAACGCATTATTAATCGCTAAGACCAAGTTGTCACCGCCAAATTAGTTAGCGGACAATTCTTTAAATACCGCCCTAGGGTATATTTTCCGAGCTTCGCAAGCATAAATGCTCGCCACAGGTATTCAACCAATTTCTCTATACATTTTTCCATATTTGTAACTTGACTGTTAAATTTTTAATTGTATTATAATAGTAAGTAAGCGGTATCGAATTAGCACGTCATTACAGTGGTGGTTTAACGAATCATACCGTCGTTTGATCCGGTGAATTTAAATAAAGTCGTTAAATAAAAACGGTCGATAGGGTTCACTTTTTTATTAATGTTAATGTATTATAAAAGTATAGTAATCTGTTTTAGAGGATTAGAGTATGGTTTCATATGCACTTGGCCTGGACTTTGGCTCAGATTCAGTAAGAGCCTTGTTAGTGGATACCCAATCGGGTCAAGAGGTCGCGACTCATGTTGTTTATTACCCGCGTTGGGCTAAAGGTTTGTATTGTGAACCTGCTCGTGACCAATTTCGTCAACACCCTCTTGATTACATTGAATCAACAGAACAAGTGTTAGCTGCACTTTGGCAAAAAGCACCAGCGGGCGCTGGTCAGCAAGTGATTGGTTTAAGCTTTGATACCACAGGTTCAACGCCAGTCGCTGTCGATAAAGACGGTGTTGCGTTGGCGCTTAAACCTGAATTTGCTGAAAACCCCAATGCTATGTTCGTGTTGTGGAAAGACCACACCGCGGTTAAAGAAGCAGCGGAATTTACAGATGCAGCAAACAAGGCTCAAGAAAACTATTTGAAGTTTGAAGGTGGAATTTATTCTTCAGAATGGTATTGGTCAAAAGCGTTACACGTAATGCGCAGCGATGCCTCAGTAGCTGAAGAAGTATATATGTGGGTTGAACATTGTGATTGGTTACCTGCGTTATTAACGGGTAAAAGTCATCCAGAACAACTGCCGATGGGGCGTTGTGCAGCAGGCCACAAGATGATGTGGCATGAAAGCTGGGGCGGTTTCCCACCTAACGAATTCTTCAAAGCAGTTGATCCTATTTTAGATGGATTAGTTGAGCGTTTACCTAAAGATACCTATGCATCAGATAATGCAGTAGGCGAGTTAACCCCAGATTGGGCGGACAAACTGGGTTTACCTGTCGGCATTCCAGTGGGCTTTGGTGCTTTTGATTGTCATATGGGTGCCGTAGCGGCCAATGTTAAGCCAGGTGTATTAACCAAGATTATGGGTACGTCAACCTGTGATATCACAGTAGGTACTTATCAAGACGTTGGTGACAACTGTATACCGGGTATTTGTGGCCAAGTTGATGGTTCAGTGGTACCAGGCATGATTGGCCTTGAAGCCGGTCAGTCAGCATTTGGTGATTTATACGCTTGGTTCCGTAAATTAGTAAATGGCCCTGCTAAACAACTTATCGCACAAGCGCCTTATATTGACGAGGCAACGAAGCAAAAGCTGGCTGAAGATATTGATGAGCAAACCCTAATTGTATTAAGCGAAGAAGCAATTAAATTTGCGCCGGGTCAGGTCGGTATTACCGCAGTTGACTGGGTAAATGGTCGCCGTACTCCAGATGCTGACCAAACGGTAGCTGGCGCCATTACGGGCTTAAAAATGGGCTCGGGTGCAGCAGAAACTTTCCGTGGTTTAGTTGAAGCGACTGCATTTGGCGCTCGTGCCATTATCGAACGCTTCCGTGAGCACAACATTGCTGTTGATTCTGTTGTGGCAATTGGTGGTATTTCAAAAAAATCTGACTTAGTTATGCAGATTTGTGCCGATGTTTGGAAATGTCCAATCGACGTTTTAGAAAGTGACCAAAGCTGCGCACTCGGTGCTGCAATTTTTGCCGCTAAAATCGGTGGTGCTTACCCAGACGTTGCCAGTGCGCAAGAAGTCATGGCGTCTAAGGTTTGCAAAACCTACCAACCAAATTCTGAAAATTCAGCGATTTACGACCAACTTTATCAAGATTATCTGGCACTGGGTGCCTTCGTTAATGGGAGCAAATAATGAGCTATTTAGAGCTTAAGCGTCAGGCTTTTGAAGCCAATATGGAATTGAACGCGCGTGGTTTAGTTATTTACACCTGGGGCAATGTATCACAGCTAGATCGCGATGCTGGCGTGATGGCAATTAAACCAAGTGGTGTGCCTTACGAAGAGCTAAAGCCAGAGCATATGGTAATCGTTGATATGGACAACAAGATTGTTGAAGGTTCTATGCGTCCGTCATCAGACACTAAGACTCACACACACTTATATCGTCACTTCGATGACATTGGTGGCGTGACGCATACTCATTCTACTTATGCTACGGCATGGGCTCAGGCGCAAACGCCGATCCCTTGTTATGGCACTACTCATGCAGATTTTGTCTACGGCGAAGTACCTTGCACTGCGGCAATGACAGATGCACAAGTAGAGCGAGATTATGAAGAAGAAACTGGTGTGCAAATAACTGACCGCTTCGCCAACTTAAAACCATTGGAAGTGCCAATGGTGATAGTTGCTGGACATGCTCCTTTTACTTGGGGTGTAAACGCAGAAAAGGCCGTTTATCACGCAGTGGTTTTAGAGGAATTAGCCAAGATGGCGTCGTTAACCCTAGAAGTTAATCAACGCGCGCCATTACTTAGCCAAGCGGTTTTAAATAAGCATTACAACCGCAAACACGGCAAAAACGCTTATTACGGCCAGAAGTAATTAGTTGAATAAGCGCAAGCAAACAGATTTGTATTGAGGTATTTATGAAAATTTATGGTGATAAGTCGATTTGGTTTGTAACTGGATCACAACATTTATATGGCCCTGGTGTTTTACAACAAGTGGTTGAAAACAGTCAGGAAATTGCATCTTCATTAACATCATCTGATGTTATTCCAGCAGAGATCATAAGCAAAGGCGTGGTTACTACACCAGACGAGATCGCTGATGTATGTCAGGCGGCTAACAGCGATAAAAACTGTGTTGGTTTAATTTTATGGATGCATACGTTCTCGCCAGCCAAAATGTGGATCAAAGGTTTATCACTATTAAATAAGCCTTACATGCATTTGCATACTCAGTTTGGTGCCGAGTTACCTTGGGCTGACATCAACATGAACTATATGAACCTCAACCAAAGTGCTCATGGTGATCGCGAGTTTGGTTTTATCGGTACGCGTTTACGTCAAGAGCGTAAAGTGGTTGTAGGTCATTGGTCGAGCGAGTCTGTGCAAGCACAAATTGACGATTGGATCCGTGCCGCTATGGGTTGGAACGAAGCTCAAACTTTAAAGGTTGCGCGTTTTGGCGACAACATGCGTCAAGTTGCAGTAACCGAAGGTGATAAAGTTGCTGCTCAAATCAAATTTGGCTACGAAGTACACGCGTTTGGTTTAGGCGATTTGGCCAAGTATTGTGAAGCCGTTACTGATGAGCAAATTGATGCCACGGTTGCTGAATACAAAAATGACTTCGTTATCGACGAAGCTGTATGGGCAGATGCCGAGCAAGTTGAAGCGTTTCGTAATGAAGCGCGTTTAGAGCTAGGTATGGAAGCATTCTTTGAAAAAGGCGGCTTTAAAGCATTCACTAACTGTTTTGAAAACTTAACCGGTATTAGTGGTTTACCTGGTTTAGCCACACAACGTTTGATGGCTAAAGGCTATGGTTACGGCGGTGAAGGCGACTGGAAAACAGCTGCGATGACACGCATTGTTAAAGTCATGGCACAAGGTCGTGAAGGTGGTACTTCATTTATGGAAGACTACACTTATCACTTTGGCGCTAAAGACCAAGTATTGGGCGCGCATATGCTAGAAGTCTGTCCGACTATTGCAGCTAACAAGCCAACGGCGGTTGTTGCTCGTCATACCATAGGTATCAAGAAAGATATTGCCCGTTTACTGTTTACTGGTAAGCCGGGTAGAGCTCTAAATATTTCTAAAATCGATATGGGAACACGTTTCCGTATTATCGTTAACGAAGTTGATACGGTTGAGCCACCAGCAGAATTACCAAACCTGCCAGTGGCTACAGCATTATGGGAGCCATGTCCAAACCTTGAAGTTGCTGGTGCAGCTTGGATCCACGCCGGTGGTGCGCACCACAGCACTTATACGCAAGGTGTCAGCACGCAAGTGATTAATGACTTTGCTGAAATGGCTGATGTTGAGATGGTAGTTATCGACAACGATACTAAGGTTAATGAGTTTAAGCAAACCTTACGTCATAACGCGATTTACTATCACCTAAACTTAGGTATTTAGTACTTTTTCAAAAAGAATTAATCGGTTGTATTTGTTGATCGAATCATTGCCGTTAACTTAAGCCTATGTAGGTTGGTGCTGAGCTTGCGAAGCCCAACACCAGCCTTGGTTTTGTTGGGCTTCATTCTTCAGCCCAACCTTCTACGAAAATCGTTAGTCTAAGCGCTTTGACCGTTAAGCCGACGAAAAAAAATATAAAGCATACACATAAAGAATCACGATTAAGGCCGGCATGGGTTGTCATATTGGCTTTAAAGCAAGTTTAAAACAGAACACATATTTGCGGCTTGTACCCGTTAAATATGGAGGATGATTCAAATGAAATTAGCACACTCATTAGTAGCACTATCTATTGTCGCAAGCTTAGGTCTTGCCGGTTGTAACAGCACGGGTAGCGACCAGCAAGCTAGCGTTTCAGGTAAAAAATCGTTAGAACAACGTATTGACGACAAAACCTTCCCTGCGGTATTCCAAGCCTGGAACCCGCTGGATATGGAAGAAAAATATCCAACCACGACTCACGAACAATTTTTAAATAATGCAGCCAAGCATAGTTTGTTGTGGGAAGAGCCAGTTAGCCAATTAGGTTTTAACACTAAGCTTGTTATGGGCTTAGTTTGGGATCATAAATATGCTGGTTTAGCGACGAGTTTCACTAAGGAATCGTTGGCTGTTGCACAAGCTAACCAAGCGTATTTGCTGAACAAAAACCCTAATATGGTGACCCTGTTTGAAGTGCGCTGGCGCGATGCACCGGGTAGTTATTTGCCTGAAAACAGCGAGTATTGGTTACGCGATGATAAGGGCAACCGTGTAGCGGGTTGGACAGGGGGGCCAGAGCCATATTATATGCTGAATTATAAAAATGAAGCTTTCCAAAAACGTTTAGGCGAGCAAGCCAAAGCCGTTATTGATTCAGGTATATACGATGGTGTTATGTTGGACTGGAGTGGCTATCTACCTATCGTCAAAATTGTGCGTGAATACATGGGAGAAGACGGATTATTAACCGTTAATATCCATGATGAAATCGACAAGGGCGAGAAGTACAAAGAATACATCAACGGTGCCTTCATGGAATGTGGTCCAAACGGTCGCATGCCAAACGTGGAAAAGAAACTTTGTACATGGGAAAGCATGGCGAAGTCGCTTAAATTCTACGAAGAAAACCTACGCAAACCAACGGTTAATGCGTTAGAAGCCTGGGGCGAGCGTCACGACTTGCAAAGCATGCGTGCGGTAACCACGCTTGGTTTAACTCACAGTGATGCCTATGTATTGTTTGCTGATTACAACCCAATACCAACACCTGATCATATGCATGATTGGTATGACTTCTGGGACTTAGATTTAGGTGATCCGCAAGGCAAAGGTCAGGAACAGCAAGATGGTTCATATCGTCGTCAGTTCGAAAAAGCCGTGGTTTATTACAACCCTGAAGGCAATAAAACCATAGAGCTTGAGTTCAACTTGCCACATCGTTCAGCGGCAACCGGTAAAGTCGGCACCGAGTTTACTATTCCAGCGCAAGACGGTGATGTGTTTTATAGCTTGTAACTAGCTGAAGATTTGTGGGTGAGGCTTTAGCCTTACAAAGCCCAACATCTATCATAGTTCTGTTGGGATTCATTCTTCAGCCCAACCTTCTATGAAGGACAGGAAGTCAATACCCAACCTTTAATTTATAAAAATCTCTTATGCTCTTTCTTCAAACCATAAGCTTTTTCCCATTTTTGAAGTTAATCAATTGCCCAGATTAATTTATTCGTGCTACTCAACATCAAGTGTGAGCGCAACCACCTTCTATCCGTTCCAGCCCTAAGCTGGCTACCTCAAACTGCATTCGTATGTGCAGTGAAATCTGGTTGAAGGTGCCCCTTCTACAAAAACGGTCAAGCTTGGCTTACCAAGGTTGGGCACGAGCACCTTCTCACAATCGTTAACGTTAATTCCTTATGTGTTTGTTGTCATTTGTGACTGCCTCTGTGCAATTAACCTTCCGTTAATTGTGCACCCTCGGGAATAACACCATGCTCAAGGTAACGCCACAGAGCCACTAATAATTTTCTCGCGAGCGCGACTATTCCCACTCTTCGCATCCGCTTGCTGCCTTTGTCAAAGCGCTCCTTAAACCATTGACTTAATTTGCTGCCTTTTTGGTAACGTAACCACAGCCAAGCAAACTCTATCATGACCTTGCGCACCCGCTTATTGCCTGCTTTACTTATTCCCTGTTCGCGTTGGCTGTCTCCGCTGTCATAAGGTGTTGGAGTTAATCCCGCACAACTCCCCACTTGCTTAGCGTTTTTGAAATCTCGCCAGCTAAAAAATTCTGCAACTAAGTACCAACTGGTTTGCCATCCTACGGCTTTGAGTTGCATCATTTGCTCTATCTGTTTTTCCATACTGCCGTCTTGGGCTTGGGTAACTCGCTCTTTTTGTAACGCTTCAAGTTCTTTCACTTGATTATCTACCATGACATAGCGCTCGTATTCGCGTTGTAATTCGTTCTTCGTATCAACTGGAATGTCATACCCCGTGACGGCGCCTTTAAGTTTAGGCAGTAATGTTTTTAAATCTTTTATGTTTGCTAGCCGTATGCCATGCAGAAAAAGTAAAGATTTTATCCTTGTTGAATGCGCCCCTCGCTCTTCGATTAATCGCCCTCGTTCGCGTTGTAATCGTCGTTTATCTTCTTGCTCAATAGTCGGGACTCTAACAGGCCTCATTGCCGTCAAATCACCTGAACAATAACGAATGAGTAGTCTGTTTAAGGCTTTTACGTCCACACCATCACTTTTGACTTGGCGTTGACGCCGATTCACTTCAATAGCGGCTGAGTCAATCACATAATTGGTGATATTTTCTTTTTCCAATGCTCTGTGTATCCAAAACCCATCTCGACCCGCTTCGTAACAGCTAAAAACCGGACAGTCTGGTGTGCATTTTAGTTTTTCTTTTGCCAGTTCAATTTCTGCAAGTAGGCTATTCCAATCACCAGCATCAATCGTTTTCTGTCTGAGCTTAACTTTATTACTAAATCCTAGCTTCCAGCTTTTTGCACTTAATTCAAAAGCAAGGTACAAAATATTTGAATTTGCGTTATCTTTATCTTGAAGGACAGTATTCATCTTTATTCACCTTTTTTGGTTTTGTCACCTTAAGGTTAGTCGATATACTGTCCTTCATAGTTTCTACATGTTTGCCTTCTAAGCACCTTATATATTCATCAAGCATGCATATATAAGGTGCTTTTTATTGCATGAGTTACAACATCATTCTTACCTTCATACATTGAATGCATTCGACTAAGTGGTATACCTATGGGTCACAATAAGTATCTATTTAACTCAATCAAATGTTTTATCCGAGGACTATTTTTAATTCCTTTGGTGGTTGCTGCCGATGCTCAATCTGCACAGCTTGACTACAACCAAAGCGCTAATCAGGTAGAAATTAAAACCAACAGCGAAACCTTGTTGGTATCGCCAACTCAAGGCTTATGGTCTATTGCCCACAATAGCCAAGGCTTGGCTGATTTAGACTACCAACATGCTCAAATTGACCAAGTCGAAGTCAATGGCGAATGGCAAATATATTCTGGCAAGCTGATCACTGACCAAGGAATTTGGTTATTGCGTGATGCCTGCAAAGCCGAGAACGATCGAATTAAATGTATACGCCGCTATCATTGGACGGGTGATGAGCAACTTAACAATATCGTATTATCCGTTCGCTGGTTAGCAACTCACCAACGAAAACTGCAACGTCAAACTCAAGTTGTTATGCCAAGCTTGGTTTATCATGGCAACCCTTCTGCTAAACGCAATGATCCCAATCGTATCGCCCATTTAAATGCTCAGCCCGGTGAATTTGTTCAGTATGAAGAGCACAGATTTTCTATGCCATTTGTCAGCTTAGAGTGGCCGCAATCGGTAACTAACAAACAATCGCCTTATTTAGGAGCAGCGCTGCATACATTACCAAGTGAATTAAGCCATGCAAACCGTAGTGATTTATGGTGGTCGCTTGGTGTTGAGCATCAAACTGATTATACAGAGTTACGTCTACTATCTGGTCCCATCGGTTATAATCGACAAGCTGACGTGAGCAAGCTATATCAGAAAAAGTCCGCGCCTTATCCCAATGCCACCATCAAGGTTCAACCAGGGCAGATAATAGAAAAAACTTATTACTTACAAGCCTATCCTGTCGAGCAACAAGGCCAAGGGTTTGTAAAGCCGATGCAAACTTCTATCGATATATTCCAGCCATCTGCTACCCAAGGTTACCCAGAATTTGACGCTATAGTGCAAGACAAACTGAGGTTTTTACAAAGCCGCTATTTAGAAAGTAGTGACTATGCTGGCTTTAATATGTTTGATAACAACTTTCGCCAGCAAATTGTTATGGGCTGGGCAGGGCAATCAGAAGCACCGGGCTATGCATTACTGGTGCTGGGTAAAAAACACCAACGCAAAGACTGGATAGCGCAAGCACAAAAGTCACTCGATTTTTTAACTCAAGCTAAATTTGCAGACGACTATGGTTTTACCGTTAGCTATAAAATCAAACAACAAAAATGGCAGTACCACGCGTTTAGACCACACAAACTATTCGATCCCGTTTCACAAGGTCAGGCGATGTATATGTTTGCTAAAGCGATTCAAGTGGGCCAAGAGTTAAACCGAGGTTATGAAGATTACCAAGTCGATACCAGTAAATGGCAAACCTTCTTTAAGCAAGCTGCGGACTTTCATGCCAAACGCATTTTAAAAGAAGATTGGCAGCCGGTTTCGACTAACGAAGCTTTTGTTATTGCGCCATTGGCGTTAGGGGCGATTTTGTTTAATGAACCTAAATATCAGCAAGCGGCTATTAAGGCTGGTCAGCATTATGCGCAGCGTCATTTGAGTATGCAGGAGCCTTATTGGGGCGGCACTTTAGATGCAATTGGTGAAGATAAAGAAGGCGCATGGGGGGCTTTTCAAGCCTTTATGTCACTCTATGATTTGACTGGCGAAACTGAATACCTGTCATGGGCAGAACATGCAGCTAACGTTATGCTGACGTATACCGTGGTTTGGGATATTCCTATGCCAGCAGGGCGCTTGGCCGATCATCAATTTAAATCCACCGGGTGGACAGCGGTTTCGCCACAAAATCAACATTTGGATGTGTACGGAGTACTTACCACTCCCTTGTTATACCGCTTAGCGCAATTAACCAATAATGATCAACTTAAACGTCTAGCTAAAGTCATGTATTTAAGTTGTGGCCAATTAATTGATCCTATGGGCTCTCAAGGCGAACAAATTCAACAAACTAACTTTGTGCAGAGTAGCCACAATATAAAACAAGCGGGTGATGCTGTCGATCCCAGTCATTTTCGTGGTGGCTATTCCGAAGAGTGGACAGTACTTTGGATCACAGCTCATTTTTTAACAGCGGCTGCGATGTTTGAAGAACAGTTGGCAAAATTTGATTAGTTTTGCTTAAAAATGTATATTTCGAATCCAAAGTTATATCGACCGTAAATTATTATTTTAAAAGGAAATTTTCATGAGACTCTTAGTTTTAGCTCTTTCAGCAGCACTAACCGCGTGTAGTTCAACGCCTTATAACCCATTCGAAGATGAGAAGATAGTTAAAAGCAATTATTGCCAAAGCCATCTTAAAACCTTGGTCGAAAACAATGCCTTTATGGAAGTTAAAACTATGGTTGATAGGCAGTGTAATAATTTAGTAGTTAGAGGTTGGGCGAAAGGCAGAATATCCAGTAAGTTTAATAAGCGTTGTAAAGCCTCTTATCAGTATTACGTGCAGCGCCCAGCATTGTATAAAGTCGCGCGTAATTTTATTGTTGCAGGTTGTTATCCAGAAAACCCTGATTTCTATCAATGGCCGCAGGCTAGCGCAGTTAGCAAAAAGTAAGAAAGACGTTTAAAAGATGATTTAGCGCTGTAGGTTTAGTTAGGAATCACCTACAGCATATACACCTAAATTTCATGCCCTTTGGCGTTACTCTTACCACTCAACGGTTTGTGGCTGCCAGCTTAAGTTTAAATTGAGTTGACCATTATCCGACCAAATCATCCTATCGATATACAGATGTTCTCCAGCATTGGGTCCTGAATTAAACTTAGCGAAACAGCTAAACCAATCTTTGCCGTCAGGCCCTTCAAATGGGTGACAATGGTTGAGCTCATCGTAAGGACAGCCCTGTGTTTGATTACACAATGATGAACCAAATATTGGATTACGTGAGTCTTTGGTGTAAGGCCCCCATATGTTATCGGCAGTGGCGAGGCCAATCCCTATCTCATCACCAACAAGGTATTTACCCACCACCCATAGGTAGTATTTGCCGTTGCGCTTAAACAAAGCCGGACCTTCGTTGAGCCTTGCATCCCAGTTGCCTTTTTCACCAAACGGGTATATCTGTTTGCGCTCACCAATTGGTTTGCCAGTATTCAGATCAACTTGGGTTAGCCAACCGCCGGTATTAACGCTGTAGACCTTACCATCGTCATCTTTAAATAAATGTGTGTCGTTGGGGGAGGCGATAGGTTTATCTGCGGTTAATACTTGATAGTCGCCAAGTATTTCATCAGCTACTAACAATGCTCCACCGCGAGCGCGTTTGCGGGGAATATCCGAAGTAGGGCAGTTAAAGGTTATGTAGAATTTACCGTCGTAATGACGTAATTCAGGCGCCCATAAATTTTCGGTACACCAAGTTACAGGCTCACCAACTTTAGCTATGGTCTTAGCGTGAACCCACTGCGTTAGATTGCCTGATACCCATATATTGACAGTCTCATGCCGCTGTTTACGGCCAGTTGCCGTGAGATAGTATTTGTTTTGATATTTAAGGATTGTTGGATCGCGGATCTCGTCATCAGCGACTTTAATTGGGTTTTGGTAGGTAAAGCTATTTAGCGTTGGTGATTGGGTTTTTGTTTTATTCTCTGGATTTGGTGTGGAATTCGGCGCACAGGCACTTAGCCACACAATTGTTAGACATAGTGCTGCCATTAATTTGGTTTTTGTATTTTTCATAGGTTTTGTTTTATATCGATAATATACTGCCATGATCACCAAGGGATAGGAAAATACCCTCGTCATTGCCGTGCCTACAGGATGTAGGTACTTAGGTTTCGTCTGGAACAAGAAACCTGCGAATGCGGTAATCCAGCGACTTTTGTTGGATAAACCTAGTTAGGTTTAATCAAAAAGACACTGGGTTCCTGCCTTCGCAGGAAAGACGGTACTGTTTTAACCATTGTGCAGTTTTAAAAAGCGCGCTTTAAAATCTGTCATTGGTTAAAGATTGCTTGCAGGTGTAAAACCTGCCCTAGAATGGATCACTGTCTATGATCTTTCTTATTTTTATATTGCGATAAAACACTTCGGCACCTTCTGCTTGCAAAACAATCTTGCCTTGGGTCAAAGGTAGCCATTGATTTTGCTCAGCTTGCCAGTATTTAAAGTCTTGAATACGCATATTGATTTGGCCATTAACCATATGAATGGCTTTGTCGCCACGTACAATAATGTCCATGCGATTCCAACCGGGGTGTTCTGCTACTCGGTCGTGTTTAATGCGTTTAATTTTGTTGGCTGTGCCATGCGTTTTCCATACACCACCTAACCACTCAGGTTGATAATCCCAAGAAGACACTGAGCCTTTCGGGTTATGCAAATAGCTGGTGGGATCAACAAAGGTACTGACTTGGGTGCCTATGGTATAAGTATCGCCGCTATCACCTTGTTGGATCTGGCTTTCAACACTTAAGGGCCATGCGGGTTTGCCAAAGCCGTGGGCGTGATATAACAAGCCAGCGTCTTTCAGCAAATTCACTCGTGGTTGATATTTACCATGGCCCCATTTGTATTCGAGCGAAAAACGGTAATGGCTAAAGCTTTGCTCGGTTTCGATGGCGGCGTAAGGCTGGGCGCTTTTGTGTTCAGCATTGGGGTAAACATGGATAACCCCATTTTTAACCTTGAAAAAGTTGGAAGCAGGTTGAGTTTGCCCTTCAGCGTATTTGATAAAGTAACTGCGCCAACCATCGAGATTTTTGCCATTAAATAAAGGTTGCCAGTCTTTGCTGAGATTTAAATCTGCGGCATTTGCAGCAGGTAGGCAAAGCAAAATACCAGATAGAGTTATTGTTTTTGTTGTCTTTTTCATAGCTGTAGGTCGAAATTTATTTCGACACCTTTGTTATGCAAGACTTATCGCTAAATCTTGCTTATCTTTTATACAGTATTGTCGAGTTAAAACTCGACCTACAATTTAAACCTTCAACACCACAACATCGTGCGGCTTAATCGCTACGGTGACGGCATTGCCTTCCAGTTGCACCTCGTAGCGCTGCCATAGCTCCTCGGCTGAATCGGCTGTTAAACCCACTTCAGCAAGGTTTAATGTAACTTGGGTGGTACTGTCATTTTTATTAAATAACGCGACATAGCTATTGTCTGATTTAGTGCTATCCGCAGCCCAAACATCGATACCGTTATCGCTTTTAACTAAACGGTTGTTTGTTGAATACTTGTTAATAGCTAACACAGCATCATTTTGCAGTAGCTTAATGGTGTCGCTGTCGGTTGTCGGTAAATCTGCGCCAATCATTAATGGTGAGCGCGCCATACACCATAAACTCATCAAGGTGTGTAACTCTTCGCTGTTGAAGTTCGATTGACGGTTGGTACCACCCGATTCGCCGCGTGGTAAGTAGCCGATAGGCAACATGTCGGCGTCTGGCCAATGACCTTCGGTTGCGAACTCTGCCCATATAGCACAGCGCTCCATTTGTTTTTTCAATGAACCCCATTCATCCCAAAAATCGGCTGATATGCGCCATAAGTTTGAGTTGCTGCGAAGGTGATTAATCAATGTGGTTTCTGGGCCACCTGGAGATAGGCTTAATACCATTTCACGACCACAGGTTTTAATTGCTTGGCTAATACCTTCAATATCGTCAATACGATAAGGCGAGCCATTACCTGTGGGTGAACCGTCACTATTTTCGACTTCGTGCCATGCATTAACGTCGTCAGCTTTAATGTAATCCACACCCCACTGCGCATATAGCTCAAAAATTGAATCGTAGTATGCTTGTGCTTCAGGCTTCGCAAAGTTCAAGGTACGTAGGCTATTAAACCAAGGGCAGGCTTCACGTTCGTAAGCAATTTGATCCGCAGTAACATTTGTACCTTTAACTGGCGTTTTTTGCGCGACGGCTTTCATAGGTAAACCACGCATAATATGAATACCAAATTTTAAACCCAGTGAGTGGATGTAATCTGCAATTGGTTTTAAGCCTTTGCCACCTTTTGATGAAGGAAATTTTTCTGGGCAAGGAATAAAACGACCAAATTCGTCGATTTCGACCGGAATATCCACTTGCTTGTAGGTTTCGTGGGTTGCGCTAGGGCAATACCAACCTAGATCTAACACGACATATTCCCAGCCGTGTTGTTTAAGGTTTTTGGCAATAAAGTCTGCGTTTGCTTTTAGCTCGTCTTCGTTAATGCTAACGCTGTAGCAGTCCCAACTGTTCCAGCCCATAGGCGGAGTTTGCGCTAAATGAGAATTAAAATAAGCCATGATTCGAAACTCTTAAATTATAAAATGATTGAAAATAAGATGATGAAGCTCAGCATCAGCACGATAGACATGCCAGACCAAAGGCCGACATGGTTGTACCATTTAGTACCTAAACCTTCGTTAAAATTCATACCTTTAAAGTTAAAGGTTAAATCGTCAGTTACTTGCTCAGGACGCGGTTTCGGTGTGATATAAGCTAAACCGACGCATAACAACATACAGAACGCCCAGTTAAGCACACCTTGGTTAGCGTAAGGTTCGAGCAGAGCAGGGGCAGTACCTGAGTTAACCCAAATTTTAACTGCAATACCGAAGACAAAACCGACACTAACTGTAGTAAGAGCCGCTTTACCGCCTAAGCGTTTCCAGAATGTACCTAACAAGAATACGGCTGAGAACGGCGGAGCAAAGAAGGTAAACAGCTCTTGTATATAGGCAAACAAGCTGACTTTTTGTGTACTGATCCAAATCCCTAATGCGATTGAACCAAGCAAGATAACTGCAGTAATTAAACGACCTAAACCAACCAAGCTTTGCTCTGTAGCATCTGGTTTAAAGAAGCGTTTAAAAAAGTCCATGGTAATAACTGCAGAAGTAGAGGTTAGTACCGCGCTAACTGTTGATTGAATAGCACCAAATAACGCCGCCATTAATAGGCCTTTTAAACCCAGTGGGATAACTTCAACAATTAGGGTTATATAGGTTTGATCCGCAGCTTGGCGTACATCATTAATGGTTTCGCCATTTAAAATAATTTCTGGGCGCATTGCGAAATAGATTAAGCCTGGCATGACGACGATAAACGGCAGTAACAGCTTTAAGTAGGCGGCAAAGGTAATGCCCATACGCGCGTGGTATACGTTTTTCGCTGCAAATACACGTTGAATTAAGAATTGGTTAATGACGGTGTACCACAAGCCAATATAGAAGAAACTTAATACCCAGTGAGTCCATGGTACGAGTTGGTGAGATAAAGGTTGAATAACCGATAGACGCTCGTAGTTATCTTGACCTACCGCTTCTTGGCTCATGTGAGCGACGGCTTCTTTCCATACTCCGGTTTCAGCCGTATTGCGTTCAACCATGGTGCTAAAGCCCGCGAAAATATCACCGTGACCCAGGGCGTTTAAGCCATAGAAAGTCACTGCAGTACCACCGACAATCATGACGATAATGGTCAGTAAATCCATCCAAGCGACTGATTTTAATCCACCCCAAATCGCCCAAACACCAGCAGCTAAACCAATAATGGCGATTGATAAATAAAGGCCTTGAGGACCTTCTTCCCAACCCATTAAACCATTGATATCTAAAATGGCGTCTAACGCTAAACCACCGCCGTAAATAACTGGCGCTAAAAAAGCAAAGATATTAGCGATGACCGTTACAATAGCGAAGAAAACCCGCATACCGGTATTAAAGCGGCGCTCTAAAAACTCTGGTGCGGTAAAAACTTTGGCCGAGAACAGGAAAGGGATAAATATCCAAATCATAAAGGTGAAGGCAATAACCGTACTCCATTCACCGGTTGCCACAGCAATGCCATAAATAAATGCCGCACCGACTAAACCAATAAAATGCTCGGTACTGATATTGGCAGCAATATAAGAAGAACCCACTACATACCAAGGTAAGCTGCGCCCTGCTAAAAAATAATCTTCAGAGCTTTCGGCTGGCGCAGACTTATTACGCCGCCCCGCTAAATATCCCACTAAACTTAATAATGCAAAATAACCGATAAAGGAAAGCCAGTCCGCCGGTTGTAAAGCTATGGATTCAATCACACGCACACCTTTTATAATTTACTGTTTTTGTTGGTTCAATCTATTTAAAGTGACACCAAATATCAGCAATGTGTTAAAAATGTTAATTATTATTGAGATATTATAGTATAATTAATCTGGTGTACAGTTTTTAGAGAGAATTCCATGCGAGTCAATCAACATTTATCCCGTAAACTTGTGGTGAGTTTACTGCCGCTATTGGTATCCTGTGCAAACGTGGCTCAGCCATTGCCCAGTGTGCATCCTAGTTTAAATGCCAGTAACAGTCGTTGGGATGAAGCCAGTCAAACTTTAACCATTACTCAATCGGTAACTTTTGCTAATAAAAGTGTCGATGTTGCAAACGACAAAGCACTAGATGAAGTCATGGAAGATTTTTATTGGACTATTCCAAAAAATATTAAAAAGGTCGTAATCGGTGAGAATGTTACCGTAACTGGGCATTTTCGTTTTAGTGACGAGCAAGTGCTAACAGGTCAAGATAGATTTACCAGTCGTATTTTTGGTACTAATACTAAGGCTTGGGCACGCGGCTTAAACCAAAAACAAGACAAAGGAACAACCTGTGCACGTAACGGAAAACCGGGTGCTGTAGCGGGTGATGATAGGATCCACGATTGTCAAAAATGGCAATACGGCGGGGTGAGTGTAGAGTCTAATGCACCCGTCAAAGCTAGCTATACCATTAAAAATTTAACGATTGAAAACCCTCGTACTTACGCTATTACGGCTATTCGTCATCGCATGATTGTCGATGGGGTTAATATTATCAATACCAGACCTTACCCTGACTACCAGAGCAATTCTGATGGTATTGGTGGTGGGCCTGGGAGTCGGGTGACTAACACTTATATTGATACTTGGGATGATTCAATCAAGCTGTATAAAGACGGTATGCATGTGGAAAACGTTACCATTATACATAACCCCAATGGCTCACCGTTTCAATTGGGTTGGGGCAATAAAAAACCTGCAAACTTTACGCTGAAAAACATTAAGGTTATTCAAGCTAAACCAAGTAAACGTAATCGTTTTAACTTAGCTTTGTTCGCTAATTCGGGTGGAAAAATCGCATCAACAGTTAACATTGATGGTTTTATCGCTGATTATGAATCAACTGCGATATTAAACAAATGTGGTGAAAACCAAGTCATGCCATTTGCTTATATCTCAAACCCACAATCGACATTGACATTAAACGTTGCTGATAACGCTGCTTTGCAAATTAACGCGCCCGCTAAAGTTTGCGGTAAAGGAAAAGTGCTTGGGTTAAGTGATTTTAATGCCAAGCAAGCTGTTACCCTTAAACGGGGAAATATTGCTAAAGTCACAGGCTGTTTGCAATGTGAACCGAAATAAACGGCGAGTTATTTTAAGACAGCCAGCTAGCACTATGCGTGGTGCTAGCTATATCTATGTTATTACTATAAGATTAGCTTAATGTAAGAATAAAAATATCCTTTTTGTACGCAGGAATAGGTATGGCGGTTTTAGAAAGAAATCATAATTTATCTCAACGAATGACTAAAGAGCTGGGGCGCGGTATTGTCTGTGGCGAATATTCAATGGAAGATGGCTTACCCTCGGAAGCTGAATTATGTGATGAATTTGGTGTAAGCCGTACCGCGGTGCGTGAAGCGGTAAAAATGCTCTCTGCTAAAGGTTTGATTTCGAGTCGTCCGCGTCAAGGTATTCGAATTCTTCCGCAAGTTGAATGGAACCTACTGGATTCAGATGTTTTGACTTGGTCATTAGAAGGTAAAGTGTCATTGCACGTACTTAAAGAGTATTTGCAAATGCGTATGGGTATTGAGCCAGAAGCTGCCGCCCTAGCAGCACGTTACGCTAAGCCAGAAAACATTGCTGCCATTGAAGATGCATTAGCGCGTATGAAATCAGCATTTGAAACAGAAGACAGCGAAGCTGAACTTGAAGCGGATATCGATTTTCACGTTGGTATTTTATACGCGACAGGCAACCGCTTTTATATTCATATGCGTGACTTTACCCGCACTGCGCTTAAGGTCAGTATTCAGCATACCACACCGATTAAAGCCGACCCTATGGGTATTGTTGATGATCACGGCAAGGTACTAAACGCGATTAAAGCCGGTAATGCCGAACGCGCTAAAAACACCATGTTCTTACTCATCGATGAAGCCATCACCTTCATCGAACAAGAGATAGCTAAGCTTTAATATTGTAGGTCGGACGTGTACGTCCGACACATCCTAAATCTTATTGTAGGCGAGCATTTATGCTTGCGAACTTGCAAGCATAAACATAGGTGCAAGACTGCAGTCTTGCCTGCAAACCAACCCCAAAAAACGCAAGACCGCCAAAAGTAGGGGCTTGGAAGCCAAGTCTCGCCAACAATCCAATTGTTAAATCTTGTTAAACATGTTTTCTAGCAAATTAAATTAATTGTATTATAATATCCTTAGTGTTAAATTAAAGTTATTGAACAAAGCAGTTTAGGAAAGTAACAATGCGTAAATTGAATGGTTACATGACCGCGGCGCTAGCGGCGTTGTCTATCCAGTTAACAGGTTGTGGTAGTGAGTCGACTAGCCAACCAGCAGCCAAAGCACCAGCCCCAGTTGCCAAACCCACCACTTTGGCTCAAGCAGAAGCTAAGCAACCGAATATTATCTTTATTTTAGCTGATGATATTGGATATGCCGACTTAAGTACCAATGGCCAGAAACATTTTTCTACACCTAAATTAGATACTATGGCTGAGCAAGGCTTAAAGTTTACTAACTTTTATGCGGGTTCAGCGGTATGTGCACCTTCTCGTTCGGTATTAATGACGGGCATGCATAATGGTCGCACACCGGTTCGTGCTAACTACATGACCATTCCGCAAGAAGATGGCAGTAACGTTTATCAAGGTCGTAGTTTTAAAAATGATGAAGTCTTAGTTTCTGAAGTGCTTAAAGATGCCGGTTATACCACGGGTGTTGTTGGTAAATGGGGACTTGGCGAAGCGCATGATGAAGGTCATCCTAACAAACAAGGTTTTGATTATTTTTATGGCTATTTAAACCACGTTCATGCTCATAACCACTACACTCATTTTTTATGGCGTAATAACCAGCGCATTGATTTAAAGAACAAAACCCAAAAAGTGGAATGTAACTATTGTTCTAAGTTTGGCTTTGATGGTGATGTAACCCCTATGGAGCAGCGCTTTGAATATGTTGATAGCTTGCTTCGAGACGAAGCGGTTGATTTTATCGAGCGTAGCGCCAAAAAAGATCAGCCATTCTTCCTCTATTATTCTCTGATTTCTCCGCACGCTAATAACGAAGCCGAGCAAGTAGATTGGGCGCATGGTATGGAAGTGCCAGACTATGGTGAATTTGATGGTAAAGATTGGCCAGAAACCGCCAAAGGCTATGCTGCTATGATGCGCCATATCGATAATTCAGTTGGCAACATTATGGATAAGCTAAAAGCGCTAGGCATTGACGATAACACGATTGTGATCTTCTCTGGTGACAATGGCCCACATGCAGAAGGTGGTAATAATCCTGATTTCTTCGATTCGAATGGTGAATTACGCGGCATTAAGCGTGACCTTTACGAAGGCGGTATTCGTATGCCAACTCTCGCTTGGGGGCCAGGTATTGTACCTGCGGGTAAAGAGTCAGACCATATTGGTTACTTTGGTGATGTGATGGCAACTTTTGCTGAACTAGCAGGAACCAAAGCGCCAGACAATCTTGATTCTTTAAGCTTTGCACCAGAGCTAACAGGTCAGTTTGATAAACAAGCTGAACATGATTATCTATATTGGGAATTCCATTTACACGGTTCTTCACAAGCGGTACGCCAAGGCAACTGGAAAGCGATCCGCTTACCGTTGATGACAGGACCAATCGAGCTTTATGATTTAAGCAAGGATCCAAGTGAAACCACTAACGTAGCGGCACAAAACCCTGAGTTAGTGGCTAAGTTTGCTAAGATCATGGCTGAAAACCACGAGCCACACGCATACTGGCCAATTAGCAAAAGCGACCAAAGCCCTGATCGCCAGCGCAATCCTATCTTTAAAGACATTGCTAAAAACTAATTAAAACTAAAGGAGCCAAGGCACTTGTCTTGGCTCTCTTAGCAAACGGACTCACACTAAATGAAAAACACGATCAAACACGTGGCTGTTTGGGCTGCGCTTTCGTCTGTGGCTTTGGTTGGATGTAACTCTGAATCACCAACGGCAAAGACGGAAACGGCTCCTGTAGCGGCTAAACAAAAAGACCAGCGTCTCAATATTATTTGGGTGATGGCAGATGACTTAGGTTACGGCGACTTAGGCAGCTATGGTCAAACCAAAATTAAAACCCCACATCTTGACCGCATGGCGGCTGAAGGTTTGCGTTTTACTGATATGTATGCAGGTACAACGGTTTGTGCACCGTCGCGCTCGGTATTAATGACAGGTTTGCATATGGGACATACCCCCGTGCGCGGTAATGCCGACAAGACTATTCAAACTCTAGCACCAGAAGACGTCACTGTAGCTGAAGTGTTACAAGATGCAGGTTACGAAACGGCACTTATTGGTAAGTGGGGCCTAGGTGATGACGGCAATACTGGCTTACCGAATGACCAAGGTTTTGATTACTTCTTTGGTTATTTAAACCAAGTCCATGCGCATAATCACTACCCAGATTTTTTATGGCGTAACAAAGAAAAAGTGGCACTATCTAATGTGGTTGAACCTAGCCCATTCCCGTACATGTCGTTCCATGGTGGGGTTGCTAAGCCAGAAAATCGTAAAGTTTATTCAAGCGATTTATTCTACGAAGAATCGGTCGAATTTATCGAACAAAATAGCGATAAGCCGTTCTTCCTATTTGTGTCGTTAACTTCGCCGCACGCCAATAACGAAGCTGAAAAAGTTGATTGGGCGCATGGTATGGAAGTGCCTCATTATGGTCAGTATGCCGATTTAGATTGGGCTGAACCTGCGAAAGGTTATGCTGCTATGGTGAGCCATATTGACGATGGTGTTGGCAAAATAATGCAAACGTTAAAGAAACAAGGCATTGCCGATAACACCATTCTTATCTTCACCTCAGATAACGGTCCGCACGAAGAAGGCGGTAACGACCCTTACTTCTTTAACTCGTCAGGTCCATTTAGTGGTACTAAACGTGCGTTAACTGATGGCGGTATTCGTATGCCATTTATCGCTTGGGGGCCGGGTGTCGTACCGACAGGTAAAGTAAGCGAGCATATTGGTTACTTTGGTGACTTAATGGCAACGGCCGGTGAAATGGCTGGTGTTAAAGTGGCTGATAACTTGGATAGTGTTTCAATGTTGCCGGTATTAACAGGTAAAGATGACAAGCAACAACAACATGAAATGTTGTACTTCGAATTTTATGAAATGGGCGGTATTCAAGCCGTGCGTTATGGCGATTACAAAGCTATTCGAACCCCATTTTTTACCGGTGATATTACCTTGTTCAACGTTGAGCAAGATCCAAAAGAATTAAACGATATTGCGGCGCAGCACCCTGAGCTGATCGCTCGCATTAATGAATTTATGAATACAGCGCATGTTCCTGATCCGCGCTGGAAGCCCTCGGCCGGTGCTGCTGGCCGAGATTAATCGATAGGTGTATGAAATATGATTGAATTGAGTCTTTTAGATTGGCTAGTGCTGGCAGGCTTTTTTGCCCTGATAGCCGCTGTTGTTTGGTTCTCGATGCGTTCCAAAGAAGAAGATACAACAGATTACTTTTTAGCGGGTCGTAACGCAACTTGGCTAACCATAGGTGCGTCAATATTCGCATCAAACATTGGTTCTGAGCACTTGGTTGGTTTATCAGGAGCTGGAGCTTCTTCGGGTATGGCGTTAGCCCACTGGGAATTGCAGTCTTACATCATCTTGTTGTTAGGTTGGTTTTTTGTACCGTTTTATTGGAGCTCTAAGGTATACACCATGCCAGAGTTCTTACAACGTCGTTTTTCTGAGCGTTCACGTACGTTTTTAGCGGCCATCTCTATTGTCAGTTATGTATTAACTAAAGTGGCAGTAACGGTTTATGCGGGCGCTTTGGTACTGCAAACCTTATTAGGCATCGACACCATTTGGGGTATCGACTTCTTCTGGATTGCGGCTATCGGTATGGTGGTTGTGACTGGTATCTACACAGTATTGGGTGGTATGAAAGCCATTATGTGGACTTCAGTTCTACAAACACCAGTGCTATTAATTGGCTCGATTATTATTCTTTGGGTTGGTTTAGATAAAGTCGGTGGCTGGGCTGAAGTTGAACGTATCAACGCTAGCAATATGCACCTTATTCGCCCTTGGGACGATCCTGAATTTCCATGGCCTGGCATTATTTTTGGTTCATTTATTATTGGTTTCTGGTACTGGTGTACCGACCAATATATCGTACAACGTGTATTGTCAGCTAAAGGCATTAAAGAAGCACGTCGCGGCACTATGTTCGCGGGTTATTTAAAACTATTACCGGTATTTATCTTCTTAGTGCCAGGCATGATCGCGTTTGCTTTAAAGCAAAAAGGCCTAATTAGCTACGATGCATCCGATGCGGCTTTTGCTACCTTAGTCAGTGAGTTATTGCCAGCAGGTGTTAAAGGTATCGTGATTGGTGGCTTATTAGCGGCATTAATGTCGTCATTGGCGTCGTTATTTAACTCGTCAGCGACCTTGTTCACTATCGATTTTTATAAGAAGTTTCACCCACAAGCATCAGAAAAACACTTATTGCATATTGGTCGTTTAGCCACAGTTGGTATTGTGATCTTAGGTATGCTGTGGATCCCGTTAATGTTGGCGTTAAGCGCAAACTTATTTGAATACTTACAACAAGTTCAAGCGTTAATTGCACCGGGCATTGCCGCTGTGTTCTTATTAGGTATTTGTAGTAAGCGTATTACCGAAGCGGCTGCATTCTGGGGCTTAGTGATTGGCTTTATCTTAGGTATGGTGCGCTTGGTATTAAGCTTCTTTGCCGAAAGCGTAAAAGAACTACCGGTTATCGGTTGGTACGCGAACGAGAACTGGTTGTACATCTGTATCTTCTTGTTTGTGGTTATCACAGCCTTGATTATCTTAATCAGTATGTTCACCCCAGGTAAGTCTGATGAAGAGCTGAAAGGCTTAACCTTTACCACTATGCCAAAAGAACAAGTTGCTGAAATCAAAGCGGGTGTCGATAAATGGGACATCATCCATACTGCTGGCATTATCGGTATTACTGTGTTCATTTACTGGCGCTTCTTCTAAGCGCTAACTAGCGCGCTCCTTGTCCTTTTTTTAAATAGAAGGGGCAGGGTGCAAACAGTTTTAGGCCTAGGGCAACGGCTTGTTTTAATGTGTGTCGACAAGCCTAATCCTACGCGAGCGGCGTAAGCATTATTAATGCTTACGCCGCTTTTTTATACCAAGCTGATGTAAAAAATTGGATTAGTCTAGCTACTCGCTATCAACGCTTACCTTCAATGTCAAACACTCCAACTCTGGCGCGATCCTTGTCTGTTTCTTACATATTCTATCTTTAGATAATATAGGGGTGATTAATAGCCTTAATTATTAAACGAAATGTTCATAATTATTTATATTTGTATTATATTAATATTTAAGTTGTCAGAGAGATGTTAATGTCTAAATAGTGATTTATGGATCAGAACTAAGTGAGCACAATCCCTAAGAAAAGAACATCCTTTCAATTTGGTGCTTTTATGGTTGACCCCAACAGTGATCAAATTTCATTTGCTGGGCAGACTAACAAAGTTGAACCAAAAGTGATGGCGGTTTTATTGTATTTAATCGATAACCGTTGTCGGGTTGTGAGTGTAGAAGAGATATTGTCTGCCGTTTGGAGTGGGGTTGTCGTAACTCCCCAAACAGCTCAGAGGTGTATCTCTGTTTTGCGCAAACTTTTTAGTCAAGCTGACGATGGTCGTGATTATATTAAAACTTACGTCAAAAAAGGTTATCAGATAGGTGTCGCTCCAGATCTTGAGCAAGAAAAAATCGCCGCCCGCAGCCGATCTACGGCATATTGGATTTTGCCATTACTGCTTGTTATCGTTTTACTGACAGTATTTTGGAATAAAAAGCAAACAAGCTATGAACAAGTTATTTTCCCCCATGAAAGCCAAGTGGCTACTTATGCTTTACACCCTAACAAAGCCATAGTCGCTTACATTAAACGCGATCCGTTTAGTACAAACGGGGCCATTTGGCTGGGTGATACCAATAACCCCAGAGAAATTGCCAAAATTGGCCATATTTTACCTACAGCGCAAATTGATTGGTCGCCTGATGGTCAGTCCCTGCTGGTGATGGTCAACAAAAAAATTACGATATTCAAACTAAATGATAGGTTAGATACGATTGTTGATAAAAGCATTGTATTAAGTGAAGCAGATTATCGTTATAGGCAAGCAGATTATTTAGATGAAAACCACGCTCTAATTACGCGACTACCGCGCAGTCACGGAGTTTATGATTTATATAAACTCAATTTACAAACCAAGCAATTGTCTCGCGTTTTAGCTGATTCGGGGGTTAGCGCTTTT